>NC_009380.1:1219607-1524509 GCF_000016425.1 Salinispora tropica CNB-440
CGGGGATGCTGTCGGCGGTGGGCGGGGCGCCGGGCTCGTGGTCGTCGCTGTGGTAGCGCGCGTCCAACTCGGCGCGTTGGGCGGCGCGCAGTCGGGTGCTGTCGGTGGATTCCCACGGTTCGGGGGTGACGGAGACCATCGTGTCCTCCTTGTTCGTAACAAGAGTTACCGTAACGTACGCTACGAGATGGGGGAGCCGGACCGGGGAGGGTGGATGGTCAGACGACGTGACCTGGCCGACCAGCGGCAACGCCTCTCGGCGGCCACCTGGTCGGTGCTTGCCGAGCGCAGCCTGCCCGGTCTCCTACGACCGTCGGTTCGTTGACCGGGTCGGGGAGCTGGCCGCCGCGTCCGGCCCGACTGACCCGGGGCGGACCGCTCGTCCACCGCCACCCGTCCGGGTGAACACCGCGCCGGAACGCGAGGCGGACCGGCGAGTCGCGGGTTTGACTGGCAGGCGTGGACAGCGCAGCGCTGGGGCGGGCCTACGACGAGCTGCTCGCGGAGGTGGCCGCGGGCGGCTTCGGGCCCGCACCACACGGGCGCTTCGGCGCCGAGCAGATCATCGCCCATCTCGTCGCGAACGACGAGCTGATGATCGAGGCGACCGAGGCGGTCCTCGCCGGCTCGCCGTACGCCTACTACGACCTGGAGGTGGTGCACCGGCCCCAGGTCGATGCGTTGGTCGCCGAGTTCGGTGGCCTCGACGGGCTGGATACGCGGTTGCGCGCCACCAGTGGGCAGCTGGTGGCCCTGGTCGACCGGCTCGGCCCGGCGGCCGGTACACCGGTCGACACCCATCTGCGCGAGGGCTACGACCTGGCCGTGGACGGTCCGCTGCCCTGGGGGCGGGTGCTGGACCTACACGCCCGGGTTCACCTTCCCAAACACCGGGCCCAGCTCCGGGTGCTCCGGGGAGCCGAGTAACCGGTCAGCCGAGCTGCCACTGTTGGTCGGGGGTGTCGACGCAGGTGGTCTGCCGGATCTCGGTACCGGCGTCGGGCCTGCCGGCGTCCGGGTACGCGCACCGGCCGCTGTGCAGCGCCGCGATCAGCACCGGACCACCGGCGGTGGGTACGAGCCGCCACTGCTGGTTGGCCTCGCCGTGGCAGGGGTACTGCTGAAGCCTCGCCCCGTCGTCGGCGTTGGCGCCCTCGACGTCGAGGCACATGTTCGAGGCCTGGTTGACCAGGGCTACCAGGCCGGAGCCGATGGATTTGGGGAGCCACCGCTGTCGCGAATCGTCGCCGCGGCAGTCGAGGAGTTTCGCGGTCGCCTGCGCGCCGTCTCCGTCGATGCCCAGGCAACGGCCCGACGCCACCTGGCGAAACACCGTCGGGCCGGTGGGTTGGGCCGGCGCGGTGGACGGGGTGGACGTCGGGGAACTGGTCCCCACGGTTGGTGGGGCGGACGGCTCCTGCGCCGCCGGGGTCGATGTGCCGGTCGACCCGGTCGCGGCCACCGCCGGGACGGCTGGAGTGCCGCCGCCCCCCGGACCACCGAGGACGAAGAACCCCCCGAGTAGGAGGCCGGCGACGCCGACGAGCGCCGCCCCCCACATCAGCGGATCGCGGGGTAGCCGGGGACGGGTGGCGCCGGGGCGGTGGTAGACGGTGCCGGCCCGGTCGGGGCGTTGCGCGGAGGCGGACATGCCGGCATCCTGACCCACCAACGGGGGGTACGGCCAGCCGCCCCGGCCGCGTTGCTGTGCCACCGAGGGCTGCCGACTCGGTTCGACATTTCGGTATCGGCCACCGTGGACCTCCGCTGTCTGAGTCGTACCTAGGCGTAAAGTGATCTCATGTATGCCGTGCGTGATCATGATCAGGCCGTGGCCCAGCTCCGGCGGTCGTACGCGGCGGTGCGGCCGGGAGAGTCGGTCCGCCTTGCCAAGCGCACCTCGAACCTGTTCCGCCCACGCGCGGCGCCGCGCGCGCCGGGCCTGGATGTCAGTGGCCTCGGCGGCGTCCTCCACGTTGACCCGGCGGCCCGCGCCGCCGAGGTGCAGGGCATGTGCACGTACGAGGACCTGGTTGACGCGACTCTGCCACACGGGCTGATGCCGCTGGTGGTGCCACAGCTGCGCACCATCACCCTTGGCGGGGCGGTGACCGGCCTGGGGATCGAGTCCACGTCGTTCCGTAACGGGCTCCCGCACGAGTCGGTGACCGAGCTGGACGTGCTCACCGGGGCGGGGGAGGTCGTCACCGCCCGACCGGAGGGGGAGCACGCCGACCTGTTCGCCGCCTTCCCCAACTCGTTGGGCAGCCTCGGCTACGCGACCCGGCTGCGGATCGAGCTGCAACCGATCGGCCGGCGGGTCGCGTTGCACAATGTGCGGTTCAACCGGCTGGAGGAACTGGCTGACGCGATCGGCGAGGTCAGCGCCACCCGCTCGTGGGCCGGCGCGACGGTGGACGCGATGGACGGGGTGATGTTCAGCCCTGACGAGGCGTACCTGGTGCTCGCCACCTTCACCGACGACGCCGGGCCGGTGAGCGACTACACCGGTCAGGAGATCTACTACCGGTCGCTGCGGCACCGTACCCAGGATGCGCTGACCGGGCACGACTACCTGTGGCGCTGGGACACCGACTGGTTCTGGTGCTCCGCGGCGTTCGGGGCGCAGCACCCGGTGGTGCGCCGGATCTGGCCGGCGCGCTGGCGGCGCAGCGATGTCTATCACCGGCTGGTCCGGTTGGAGCACCGGCATCAGGTGGCCGCGCGGATCGACCGGTGGCGCGGCCAGCCGGCGCGGGAACGGGTGGTGCAGGACGTGGAGATCCCGCTGGAGCGGGTCGCCGACTTCCTGCGCTGGTTCGCCACGGCCGTGCGGATGACCCCGGTCTGGCTCTGCCCGTTGCGGCTGCGGGAACCGACCGGGTCGGGGTCGGCCCGGTCGTGGCCGCTGTATCCGCTGCGGCCCGGGCAGGACTACGTGAATATTGGGTTCTGGGGAAGCGTGCCGATCACCGGGGGCGCCGCCGACGGCGACATGAACCGGGCGATCGAACGCAGGGTGTCGGAGCTTGGCGGGCACAAGTCGCTCTACTCCGACGCGTACTACGACCGGGAGGTGTTCGACCGGCTGTACGGCGGCGACACCTGGCGGGCGGTCAAGGACCGCTACGACCCGGCTCACCGGCTCACCGGACTGTACGAGAAGGCGGTAGCACGAGCATGAGTCTGATCGATCGACACCAGCGGGAAGCGAGCGTCCCCGCGGCACCGTCGCGGGTGGCCCGAGGTCGGGGCCGGACCCTGGCCGATGTCATTCGGGCGCTGACCACCGAACCCCTGCCGGTACGGATCACCGGGTACGACGGCAGCTCGGTCGGCCCGGCTGACGCCGGCATCACCCTCGCCATCCGATCCCCGCGCGGCCTGTCCTATCTGCTGACCGCCCCGGGTGACCTGGGGATGGCCCGGGCATATGTCAGCGGCGACCTCGGCCTGTCGGGGGTGCACCCGGGTGACCCGTACGAGGCGCTGCGGGTCCTCAAGGACGAGCTGCGGTTGCGGGTTCCGCCGGTGCCCGAGGCCCTGGCCCTGGCCCGGGGCCTGGGCTGGGAGCGGCTGCTACCGCCGCCACCTCCGCCCCAGGAGGCGGTGCCCCGGTGGAAGCGGGTGATGGGCGGGCTGCGTCACTCCCGCATCCGGGACAGTAGTGCCATCTCGCACCACTACGACGTGTCGAATGCCTTCTACGAGAAGGTGCTCGGGGAGTCGATGACGTACACCTGCGCATTGTTCCGCTCGCCGCAGGACTCGTTGGAGACGGCGCAGGCGGCCAAGTACGACCTGGTGGCGCAGAAGCTCGCGGTCAAGGCCGGGGTGCGGCTGCTGGATGTGGGCTGCGGGTGGGGCGGCATGGTCCGGCACGTGGCCCGGGAGTACGGCGTCCAGGCGCTCGGGGTGACCCTGTCCAGAGCACAGGCCGAGTGGGCGCAGGCCGCGATCGAGCGGGAGGGGCTGACCGGGCTGGCCGAGGTGCGGTACCTCGACTACCGGGACACGCCGCGGGAGCAGTTCGACGTGGTGTCCTCGATCGGACTGACCGAACATATCGGGGTACGTCACTATCCGGCGTACTTCGGCTCGCTCCGGGACCGGCTGCGGCCCGACGGCCGGCTGCTCAACCACTGCATCACCCGTGCCGACAACCGTGCGCCGCACCGCTCCGGGGCGTTCATCGACCGGTACGTCTTTCCGGACGGTGAGCTGGCCGGGCCGGGCCGGGTGCTCTCCGAGATCCATGACGTGGGCTTGGAGGTGCAGCACGAGGAGAACCTGCGCCGCCACTACGCGTTGACGCTTGCGGCCTGGTGCCGCAACCTCGTGGCGAACTGGGACTTCTGCGTCGGCGAGGTGGGTGCGGGAACCGCCCGGGTCTGGGGCCTGTACATGGCCGGATCCCGGATGTCGTTCGAGCGCAACGCCATCCAGCTACACCAGGTGTTGGCGACGCGGACCAGCGCCGCGGGGGTGACGAGCTACCCACTGCGGCCGGACTGGCTGCCCTGACTCCGGTGCTGCCGGCGGTCGCCACCGGGGGTGACCGCCCGCAGCGACTCCCCGTACCGACTCCCCCGTACCCGCCCGGGTTGGTGGCTGCCGGGACGCGGCCACTAGCCTGGAGCGGCTCGGAGGAACGGGGGAACGGTGAGGAACCGACGTGTCGTCGTGCTGGTCGCCGTCCTGGTGTCAACCTTTGCGTTGCCGCTCTCGCTGACCGGGGCCTCGGTGGCGCTGCCCGAGATCGGGCGGGATCTTGACACCGACCTGGCCGGGGTGCAGTGGGTGGTCAACGGCTACAACGCCACCTTTGCCAGCTTCATGCTCGCCACGGGTGCCCTGGCTGACCTGTTCGGTCGGCGGCGGGTCTTCGCCATCGGGCTCACGATCTTCGCCGGGGCGGGGTTGCTCGCGATCGCCGCCGGCGACATTCTTCTGCTGAATCTGCTGCGCGCACTCGCCGGTGTTGGTGCGGCTGCCGCCGCGACCAGCGCGGGGGCGTTGCTGGCCAACACCTTTCAGGGGCAGGCCCGGATGCGCGCGTTCAGCGTCTTCGGGATGGCCATCGGCGCCGGTCTGGCTTTCGGCCCGTCGATCTCGGGGCTGCTGATCGACCTTCTGGGATGGCGGGCGGTGTTCGCCGCGCCCGCGTTGGTGGCGGTGGCGGTACTGCTGCTGGTTCCGTGGCTGCCCGAATCGCGTCAACCGCACGCGGGCCGGCTCGACTGGGGCGGGACCGTCTCGTTCACCGCCGCACTACTGCTGTTGATCTTTGGCTTCGTGCAGGGGCCGGCGTACGGCTGGGATGACCCGAGGATCGTTGCCGCCTTCGCGGCGACGGCAGCTCTGCTCGTCGTCTTCGTCCGGGTGGAGCGGTCCCACCCCGAGCCGATGTTCGACCTGACCCTCTTGGCCAACCCGCGCTTCGTCGGTATCTGTCTGGCAGCGGCCACCGTCGTCGCTGTCCTGGTGCCGCTGCTGGTGTATCTGCCGTCGTACCTCACCACGGTGGTCGGGCTGACGCCCAGCGCCGCCGGCCTGACCCTGGTTCTGTTGACCGCGCCGACGGTGGTGTTCCCGCTGCTCGCCGGGGTGCTGACCCGGTGGCTGTCGGCGGCGGCGGTGATCGTCGCCGCCGTCCTGACGGTCTCGTCGGGGGCGGCGTGGGCGACGGTGATCGCCCCGACCAGCGGCACGGCTGACCTGGCCGGCCCGCTGCTCGTCATCGGTGTCGGCATCGGATTGTCCATCGGGCTGCTCGACGCGCTCGCCATCGGAAGCGTACCGCCGCATCGGGCCGGTACCGGTGCCGGGATGATCAACACTGCTCGGTTGGCGAGCGAGACCGTCGCCATCGCGGTCGTCGGCGCGGTGCTGGCAAGCACCACCGCGGGCCGGCTGGCCGATCCCGGCTTCACCAGCGGGCTGCGCACCGTGCTCTGGGCGATGGCCGGTGCGGCGGCGCTCGCCGCGCTGACCGTCGCGGTGCTGGTCCGTCGAAATCAGCGTCGATAGCGACTTGACCCCTACGTTGCGGGAGGCGGCAGCCTGGATCGCGGAAGGGAGGGGCCATGGCTTACTCGGTGGGGCAGGTGGCGAAGGCGGCCGGCGTAACGGTTCGGACGCTGCACCACTACGACGAGATCGGGCTGCTGTCGCCACACGGTCGCAGTAGTGCGGGCTACCGCCGCTACAACGACATGGATCTTGAGCGGTTGCAGCTGATCCGCTACTACCGGGAGCTGGGGTTCCCGTTGGACGAGATCGCCACGATTCTGGACGATCCGGCGAGCGACCCGGCGGAGCACCTGCGTCAGCAGCACGAGCTGCTGACCGGGCGGATCGGGAAGCTCCAGGAGATGGTCGCGGCGATCGAACTCGCGATGGAGGCACGGAAGATGAACATCCAGTTGACGCCGGAGGAGCGGTTCGAGGTCTTCGGCGACGCCGATCCGGAGTTGTACGCCGAGGAGGCGAAGCAGCGGTGGAGCGGCACCGAGGCGTACCAGGAGTCGTCCCGGCGCACCTCCGGCTACTCGAAGGACGACTGGCTGCGCCACAAGGCCGAGAACGAGGACTGGGGCCGCCGGTTGACCGAGGTGATGGCGTCTGGGGCGGCGACGGACAGCCCGGCGGCGATGGAGCTGGCCGAGGAGCACCGGCAGCTGATCAGTCGGTGGTTCTACGACTGCCCCTATGAGGCGCACACCGGCCTGGCCGACATGTACCTCGCGGACCCACGGTTCACCGAATACTTCGAGCGGATCCAGCCAGGAATGGCCGCCTACCTCAGCGAGGCCATCCACGCCAACGCGGTCAGCCGGGCTTGAGCGAGGGGGCGGGGCACGGGCTCCGACGGTCGTAGGCTGGCTGGTGGGAATTTCGCCAGCCTACGACCGTCGAGGACTGGCGGGTGCGATTCGCCAGTGGATCACGAGTGTGGGAGGTCCGGCAGGTGCTCATCGTCGCCGGAAGCATGTACGTCGACCCGGAGGATCGAGACAACTACCTCGCCGGTTGCCTCGAGGTGGTGACCGCCGCGCGAGACGCGTCCGGCTGTCTCGACTTCACGATCAGTGGGGACCTGGTCGAGCCCGGCCGGATCAACGTCTACGAGCGTTGGGAGACCGAGGAGCAGCTGCTGACCTTTCGCGGTGCCGGCCCGACCGAGGAGCAGCAGGTGGCGATCCGGGACGCGAAGATCTATCGATATGAGATCTCCGGCGTAGAGACACCCTGACGCAGCGGATCCACCTATCGTCCTGAATCACTCCGCCGATCGGACACACTGCTCGTTATAGGCCGTCCCTCGCGGGGTTCCACCGGAGTTGGTCCTGGTGACACCCCGAATGGTGGCCTACGCGGCGGAGGAGTCGGCGTGGCGATGACTGACTCGACGGGTTCGACGTGGCGGTACCAGTGGGCGTACCGGCAGAACGAACGGCGGCAGCGGGTGTTCCGTGAGGCCGACGGGGCGTGGCGGCGCCGGGATGAGGAGCTGCGGCGCCTGCGTACCCTGGCTGAGGAGTTTGGCGGCTCGGCCGACGCGGGCGCCGGTCTCCCGATCGAACTCGATCCCGGAGAGACGGTCTGCTGGGTGCTGCCCGCCGCCCGGCTGGTCGAGGTCCGACGTGCGGCGGTGCTCCCCGCGCCCGAGCTCACGGTCACCCTGCGACCCGGTCCGCTGCGCAAGCGGCGCCCGGACGGCGTACGGATCGCCGACACCGGCATCGCCGTGATCACCAACCGTCGTCTGGTCCTGCTCGGTGGACGCGGTCGGCGAGACTGGGCGTACGGCAAGTTGACCGGTCTGGCCCACGATCCCTGCGCGCCGGTGACGCTGATCCAGGTGCTCGACCGGCGGCGCGCCTCCGGCCTGCTCCTGCCATCGGACGTGGCGGCCGACTTCCGGTTCAAGCTGAGTGTGGCCTTCGCGGACGCGATCGAGCAGCGGGAGGTGGTGCTCGCCCAACTTGACGAGGCCCTCGCCGAGCACACTCAGCGCAAACCGCTTCGTCCCCCCGTCGTCACGCCCGCGCAGGCGCGGCTGACTGGGTTCGTCCTCGGTGGCGCGCGGACGCTGGCCGTCGCCGCCGGGGTCGCCCTGCTGGTCCCGGCGGCGTTGATCGTCTCTGCCCCGTCCGCCCCGTCCGCCCCACCTGATTCGAGCCGGACAGAGGTGGCGGCGGCGGCGACGGCCGGGCTGGCGGCCGAGCCGCCCGCCGCTACCAGTACGGCGACCGCTACCGCCTCGGCTACCGCAGCCACCTCTGCGACCTCTGCCACGGCTGCCAGTGCGGCTGCCACCATGGCGGGGTCGCCAGCACCGTCGCCGATCGCGGCACCAGACCTCTGCGGCGCCCCGACCAACCCACTGGGGTATGGCTTCTGCGCTGGTGACCCGATCCGGAAACCGGTCACCGAGGTGTGTGACTGGCTCGACTGCGTGCCGGGATTCTGGGACGGCCGTGGGTACCTGGTGCAGTGTGGGAACGGCTCGGTCAGCCTCGCCGGTGGCAGCCCACGCGTCTGTGGCCAACACGACGGTGTCTGGCGCACCTTCCGTACGCTGAGCCCGCAGCCGGGATGAGCCCCTTTGGGGACCTCTTCCAGTTTCCTGTCGAACCGTGCTGGCTGTCCAGGAGGGACGGCCGTATCCAATTCAGGACGTGAAACGTTGTTCTGTACGTGACGGCGACCTCACCGCGCCTCGTTCGTGGTCCCCGACCGTCCTGGCGTTCCCGGTGGGCCGACCGGGAGAACGACCGGCGACGGCGTGTTCATGTGGCTGAGGCTGATGCTTGGCGCTGCCGTGCCGAGGAGCTGACCCGGCTGCGGGTCGAGGTCGGCCTGCTCGGATCTGGTCCGCCGGGGAGCGCGTCGGTGCGCCTCCGTCCCGGTGAGGTGGTCCACCGTGTGTTCCCGGTCGTGGAGCTGGTCGAGGCCGTTTCCGGGAACATTGGCCGACTACCCGTGCCCGGGCTGGCGGTGGACCTGGCCGGCATCGACGAGCCGCCGCGTCCGCTGCCGCCGGGGATCCGGGCGGTGGAGGTCGGCAGCGGCGTGGTGACCGACCGGCGCGTGGTCTTCCTCGGCCGGCACCGGCAACGGGACTGGTGGTTTGAGGAGCTGATCGCGCCGGCCCACCATCGCCGTTCGCCGTTGACCCTGTTGCCCACCGTCGACGGGTCCCTGGTGGCCGGGCTGCTGGTGTCGCGTCCGGTGACCCTGACCTTCCGGTTCCACCTCACCCTCGCCTTCGCCGACGGCCTTGGCAACCGGGATGCGGTCGCCGCCTGCCTGGATGAGCTGGTCGCCACCCACCAGCGCACCCGGCCGACGGCGCCCCCAGTCGCCCGACCGGAGCAGGCCCCGGTGCGGGCCCGGCTGAGCGACCGCCGGGGCGTCAGCGCCGTTGCGGCCGTCGCCGCCTCGGTGGTCACTGCCCTCGCTGTCGCCGTTGGGGTGGCCCTGCCGCCAGCCGCGCCGATGGTGGGGCTCGACCGGTCCGAGCCCAGCGACGTGCCCAGCCCGCCGGGCCCATCCAGCTCTGGACCGGGTAGCCGTCCGGTGCCCCCCGCGTCGCCACAGCCCGATCCGACCACCGTGGTGCCGCCGCCGGCCGTGGTGGTACCAACTGTCGTCGAGGGGTCGACCGTGCCATCCCCTGTTGATCCACCGATACCGCACCGTGCCGAACCGCCGAACCGCTCCCGCGACGGGCGGGAACCCAGCCGAAGGCACCACGGCCCGAAACGCTCGAGTGACCGGTCGCCGTCGGCCGGTCAGGACGGGCGTTCGCCCCGGTGGGCGAAGGACCGTGACCGCGCCGCCGCGACGGGAGATCGGGGCAACCGGGGCCGGGACCGGGCGGCGAATCTGTCGTAGCCTGCCGGCAGCATCCGGGCATGCTGTTGACCTCGCTGGCCGAAGCCGACCGATCTTGCCTGCCCGAAACCGACAGCACCGCACTGGCCGAGCTCGACCTGGTGCTGCTGAAGGACATCGACCGGGTGCTCCGAGCCGCCTGGTCGGCCGAGACCTGCGATCCGGTTGATCTGCCCTGGGCTGCGACGAATCCAACCCGTGGGCAGTGCGGCGTGACGGCGCTCGTGCTGCGTGAGCTGATCGGCGGCGAGCTGCTGTGCGCGGTGGTGCTGGGGCGGGATGGGTCCCGGCAGGGTGTGCACTTTTGGAACCGCCTCCCCGGCGGGGTGGAGATCGACCTCACCCGGGCGCAGTGCACAGTGGACGAGACTGTCCAGGAGCCGTCCGTGGTCACCATGCCGCCGGGGCCACCCAGCCGTTGCACCCAGCAGTACGCGCTGCTCCGTCACCGGGTGCGCGGCATGCTCGGCCTCACCGACTGACAGGGCGGTCTATTTGCCCGCTGCCTGGTAGGTGACCGGCGTCTGAGCTGCTTCGTCGATCTCCTCTGGCGTAATCAGCGGAATGACCTCCGCTCTCACTCCACCCGTCGATATGGCGGCGATGCCGAGCGCGGCGGTGGTCATGTTGTCCGGTATCTCGCAGGAGACGAAGAGGTCATGGTGGCCGATCCCGAAGTACAGCGACTCCACCCGCCCGCCAGCGTTCTCGATCATCGCCCGGACCACCTCGGCCCGTGCTGTTCCACCCTTGTCACTCAGTCCTGCCACTCCCTGCGTGGTGTAGGTCGCTTGGAAGAGGTACTTCGGCATGTTCGCACCACCTTCTTCTCGGGCTCCCGCGGCCCGACCCTTGGTACCCGCTTGCCACCCGGATACGCCTCGGCCACCTGGCTGTTCACGGACCGGGTGGCGGCGGAGGGCGCGGAACTCACGCGGTGTCCTGCGGCTCCAGACCACCGTGGGTGCCGGTCGCCGAGGCGTACGCCCGATGGGTCACCGCTGCTCGGATGGCTGCCGTACGCCGTACTGGAGCAGGACGGTGTCGGCGTTGTCGAAGGTGCGTACTCCCAGGCGCCGGAGCGAGACCGGGCGTTCGAACAGGGGGGTGCCGCCGGCGATGGCGGCTGGGCCGAGGAGCACGTGGATCTCGTCGATCAGGTCGTGCTGGAGTAGCCCGTTCCAGGTGGCGCGGCTGGCCCAGGTGACGATCTCCCGGCCGTCCTGCTCCTTGAGCTTGGCGATCTCGGTGGGAGCGTCGGCTCGGCTGATGATGCGGGTGTTGTCGGCCCAGGGATGCTCGGCCGGCAACGGGGAGGCGTGGTCGGAGACGACCACCTTGTCAACGCGGTTGTAGATCTTTGAGAACTCCCGGTCCGCCTCGAAGGCGGAGCTGTCGTCGGCGACGCCGGGCCAGTAGCCCGAGAACATGGCGTAGGAGTTCGCGCCGAGCAGCACGGTGTCGGCCGCCTGGATCCGTTCGAGGTTGTACGTGCCGAAACAGTTCTCCATCGGCACTGTCACGCCGCTTCCGGGGCCCTCGTAGAAGCCGTCCATCGATACGGCGCTGACCACGATGAGTGTGCGCATTCCGCTGCCTTTCGGTGTGTGTGCTCCACGGCTGCCGGGAGCGGAGGGCGCGGCTGCGCCCGCGCCCTCCGCCCGGCCGTCCTGACGTCGTGGCTAGAACGGAGCGGGAGCGGGGGTTTCGACACCGTCTGCCCGGGACGGTCACACCGTGACGAGGAACACCGCGAGCGCGCCTCCGCAAGCCTTGAAATGAACGGCGGACTGTCGGCGGGGAGGACTAGTCTTCCTGCGGTTCCGCACATTCCTGGTCACCCGTTGTCCGTGGCGGGTGCCGTGGCGTGCCAGCACCGTCCTCCCTTCGGTCGATCCGACATCAGGAGAATCCGTGACACAACAATCGGTCGCGTCCCCTCAACCGGGCGCGACACCGGACAAGCTCGACGCCGCGGTGCTCAAGGTGGCGGGCGTCGTCGTGCTCGGCGCGATCATGTCGATCCTCGACGTGACGGTGGTCAGCGTCGCGCTACCGACCTTCCAGAATGAGTTCGACGCGTCCTATGCCCGGGTCGCGTGGACAATGACCGGCTACACCCTCGCCCTGGCCACGGTGATCCCCCTGAGCGGGTGGGCGGCCGACCGCTTCGGCACCAAACGCCTGTACATGATCGCCCTGGCCCTGTTCACCATCGGTTCTGGTCTCTGTGCCACCGCTGACTCGATCGGTGAGTTGATCGCGTACCGGGTGCTGCAGGGCCTCGGTGGCGGCATGCTGATGCCGATCGGCATGACAATCATGACCCGGGCGGCGGGGCCGCACCGGATCGGCCGGTTGATGGCAGTCCTGGGCATCCCGATGCTGCTCGGTCCGATCGGTGGTCCGATCCTCGGCGGCTGGCTGATCGACGTGGCGAGCTGGCACTGGATCTTCCTGATCAACCTGCCGATCGGGCTGCTCGCCCTGGTCTACGCGCAGCTGGCCCTGCCGAAGGACGCTCCGGAGCCGTCCGAGTCGTTCGACGTCCTCGGCATGCTGATGCTCTCCCCGGGACTGGCGCTGTTCCTCTACGGCGTCTCCACGCTGCCCGAGGCGGGCACCTTCACCGACCCCGAGGTGTGGGTGCCGATGCTGCTCGGCGTCGCGCTGGTGGTCTCCTTCGTCCGCTACTCGTTCAAGCCCCAGCATCCGCTCCTCGACCTGCGGCTGTTCCGCAACCGCAGGCTGACCATCGCGTCGGTGACGCTGTTCGTGTTCATTGTCGCGTTCATGGGCGCCGGCCTGCTCTTCCCGAGCTACTTCCTGCAGGTTCGCGGGGAGTCGACCCTGCACGCCGGCCTCCTCATCGCGCCGCAGGGCATTGGTGCGATGGTGACGATGCCGATCGCCGGGACGCTGGCTGACCGGGTGCCGGTGGGACGAACGGTGCCGTTCGCGTTGGTGCTGATCGCCGCTGGGTTCTTTACCTTCACACAGGTCGGCCCAGACACCTCATATCTGTTGATCTGTGGCTCGTTGTTCGTCATGGGTCTGGGTATGGGGGGCACGATGATGCCGATCATGACCTCGGCGTTGCGGACGCTGACCGGGCCGGAGGTAGCCCGTGGCTCCACCCTGATGAACATCATCCAGCAGATCGGTGGTTCGGTCGGCGCGGCGGTGATGTCGGTGATCCTTACCAACGAGCTGAACGGATCCCGGCCGATCCCCGGCCTGACCGGTTCGAACGGTGAGCCGGTCACCGAGGCGGGCCTGGCGATCGCCGCCCAGCGGCAGCCAGAACTGGCCCAACAGGTCCCCGACCCGACGCTCATCGAGCGCGGGCTCGCCTTCGCCGCCGATTCCTTCGCCGCCACGTTCTGGGTGGCCTTCGCGCTGGTGCTGCTCACCTTCGTCCCGGTTGCGTTCCTACCCCGGCGGTGGGAACGGTCGCAGTCGCGCGACGACCAGCCGGGTGAACCGAGTACGCCGGTGGTGGTCCACTGAACTCCGGTGTCGGGGTCGCCGCGGCGACCCCGACACCTCCGCATCGCCCTCGCGCCACACCATCGGTGATGTCCCGGCAAGCCGCCGGGGAGCCGGTAACGTCGGCGCCGCCGACGAGGGGAGGTGCCAGGTGGCGCGCGGTGGCGTCTTCTGTGTGGAGGGCCAGTGGCACCGTGACCTCAACGAGCGCGGCTCTGTCCTACCCACCCTGGAACTGCTGGAGCGACTGAGCCGGATCCGGTTTATCCACAAGGACGCGGCGACCCGGGATGAACTGTTCTACTTCGTTGACCGCTGGCTGCTCAAGCAGTACGCCGACTACCGGGTCGGCTTCTTCGCCACCCATGGGGAGCCCAGCCGGCTGCGCCTGACCGACTGGGAGTCGGTTCCCCTCACCGACGTGGCCGAGCTGATGGCTGGTCGCTGTGAGGGACGGCGCCTCTACTTCGGCAGCTGCTCGGTGCTGCGCGCCAACGACGCCGTGCTGCGCGCGTTCCTGGAGTCCACCGGTGCAGCCCTGATCTGCGGGTTCACCCGGGAGGTCGACTGGGTGGAATCCGCCGCCTTCGAGACCGTCCTGCTCGACGTGCTCGCCAACGGGCAGCGGCACAATGCGGCCGAACTGCGGATGGGCTCGGCGCACTGGGCGCCGCTCGCCTCGTACCTCGGCTTCCGGGTGATCTATGCCAACGGCCGCGCCTGGCGCCCGTCGGCCCGCCCCCGGGTGCCCGTTCAGCCCGCCCGTCCGCCGCGCCCGCCGAATACCAGGCCGGTGCTGCCGGGTCAGTAGGCGACGGTGAAACGGGTGTTCTCGTGCCGTGGGTTCTCGATTTCGTCAACGATCGCGACGGCCATGTCCTGGTAGGTGAGGACCGACCGGCCCTCGTGATCGGTTACCGGGTGGTCCCCGCCGGTGCGGTAGTGCCCGGTGCGGGCGCCGGGGTGGAACTCCAGGGGCGGTGGTGACACGTACGTCCAGCACACCCCGCCGGCCGCGGACCGGTAGTACGTCAGGGCGTCGGCCTGGCCCAGCGCCGCGTCCCGGTACTCCTGGGGAAAGTCGGGCTCGTCCAGGAACCGGCCGCCCTGCGGGGTGCACAGCGTGGCTCCACCACCGAGGTGGATGATCCGGGGCGGATTCGGTGTCCCGCGTAGCGTACCGACCAGCGTCCGCGCCGCGTCGAGCCAGAGGCCGCGTTCCCCACCACCGATCGCCACCACCAGCGCGTCGGCCTCCGGGGCCAGCTCCCGTACGCTGCGCTCGCTGGTCGCGTCGCCGGTCACCACCCGTACCCCTGCCGGCAGGTACGAGGTGGCCTCTGGCCGGCGTACCGCAGCGGTGACCCGATGCCCGCGGTGGAACGCCTCCTGGGTGATCTGGGAGCCCGCGGTTCCGCCCGCCCCGAAGACGACGATGGTGCCCACACCCTCAGGCTAGGGAGGGTGCCCGGCCGCCGCCCGGGGATTGCCGATCCCGACCCGAGGCGCCACGCCGATGCCAGGCGTTGCCGTTGGCGTCGCCGGGCCGTTGGCGTCGCCGGGCCGTTGGCGTCGCCGGGCCGTCGGCGTCGCCGGGCCGTCGGCGTCGCCCGGCCGCGCCGTTGTTGTCGGTGCCGGTCGGTAGCCTGGCCAGATGCCGGATCAGCACGATGGGTTAACCCTGCACCACGAGGACTGGTACGGCGAGGAGATCGCCGACCGGCACTACGTGGGCTGCCATTTCGAGCGGGCCGACCTCACCGAGGCGACCACCCGTGGGGTGCTCTTCACCGAGTGCACGTTCGGCAACGTCAGCTTCAACGCCTCCCGACACGTCAACACGGCCTTCACGCGATGCGTCTTTCGCCGCTGCAACTTCTTCGCCGCCGAGTTCACCGGCTGCAAGCTGGTCGGCAGCACCTTCGACCAGTGTGACCTGCGGCCGTTGACGATCGTCGGTGGCGACTGGTCGTTTGTCGCGCTTCCGGGCGCGGATCTGCGTGGTGCGCGCGTCGTCGACGTCCGGATGCGCGAGGCCGACCTGATCCGGGCGGATCTGAGCGGTGCGACGGTAACCGGAGTCGACCTGTCCGGGGCGCAGTTGCAGCACGCGAAGCTGTCCCGCGCCGACCTGCGCGGAAGCGACCTCACCGACCTTGATCCGATCGAGGTCGAGCGGGCCGGGGCGATCGTCAGCGCCGAGCAGGCGGTGGTGCTGGCCCAGGCGCTCGGCTTTCAGATCGGCTGACCATGCCTCCCGGCGGTCGTGCCATGTCAACCGGGCGAACCGGTCGGGGTGGCCGCGGGGCGGGTAGCGTGAGAGCGACAGATTGATCACAGAGGATGGGAGCCGTCGATGGCCGAGCGGGAGCAGGTGCAGGACAGTTCCGTGGACTGGGTGGCCGACCACGTCGCGCGGTACGTACGAACCGACGGCGCGGACGGGCACGAGTGGCGGCCCGGTGTGTTCACGCTGCTGCTGACCACCCGGGGGCGGC
The DNA here is from genome assembly GCF_000016425.1 of Salinispora tropica CNB-440. Classification (GTDB taxonomy): domain Bacteria; phylum Actinomycetota; class Actinomycetes; order Mycobacteriales; family Micromonosporaceae; genus Micromonospora; species Micromonospora tropica. The sequence continues at coordinate 1,235,498 of NC_009380.1, forward strand.
GTAGCGGTTCGCTGCGGCGTACCGCGCTCATCTACGGCCGCGACGGTGACGCGTACCTGCTGGTCGCCTCGCGGGGTGGCACACCGGAGCATCCTTCCTGGTACCTCAACCTGCTTGACGATCCGCGGGTCGAGGTGCAGGTCGGTGCGGAGCGGTTCACCGCCAGGGCGCGGGTCGCGAGCCCGGCGGAGAAGCCGCGGATGTGGGCCACGATGGCGGCGATCTGGCCGGATTACGATGACTATCAGACCCGGACCGATCGGGAGATCCCGGTGGTGGTGCTTGAGCGGAGCTGACGTCCGGCCCCGCGGTAGCACGGTGGCCACGGTCGGTGGGCTGAAGCACTGGTTTTCACCCGATCAGGTACGGGCTGGCGGCCCGGGATGACGAAGGCCCCGCCAGGGGGCACCGTTGGCGTGCGGGACCCGTCGCGGTCCCGGGCCACGGCGGCGATCGCCGCCGGTTCCCCGGCCCCATCTGCGGCCGGTGGCGAATCCCAGGACCACGAGGAGCTCCGCCATGCTGACCATGACCGACAACGCCGTGCTGGTGATCCGAGACCTCGCCAATCAGCAGGACGTCGCGAATGACGGCGGGGTCCGGATCGCCGCGGACCCGGAGGCGGGCTCGCTCACCGTGCAACTGGTCGAGGGCCCCGTCGCGGGTGACCAGGTGGTGGACAACCAGGGTGCGAGGATCTTCCTCGACTCGGACGCGGCCCAGCTGCTCGGGGACGCCGCGGTGGACGTGACCGTCGACGAGGAGGGCATCGTGCAGTTCGGCTTCACCGAGCAGCCGTGACCCGGGCTCCCCTCGGTGCGTCGGGGTGCCCGAAAGGGGTCGGCGCAGCTGGACGACGGGGCCCTCCACCCGAGCGCCCCACCGCTGCGCAGGCGGCGGTGGGGCAACGAGCGCACGGCGCCGTCCGATCCGGGTCGGTACGTCGCCGCGCTCTGGCCGTCTCCCGCCAGCGCAGCTGTACGGCGGTACACCAGCGGGGACTTGGCGAGACCGATCGATGCGGCCGGGCTGGAGGCCGAAGGGCCGGTCGGCAGACTCTTCCCGCCCGCCGCGGGCCCAAACGCGGGACAGCGGCGAACTGTCGGCATCGTCGAACCAACCGGGTGAATCGCCGGCACTGTCGACCGGCCTGACCGGGCGGGTTCGGGGTATCCGCGGTGGGTGGACCAGCCGACGATCGCCGACTACGGGTTCCTGTCCGACTGCCGCTCCGGCGCGCTGGTCGGCCGGAACGGCTCCATCGACTGGTGGTGCCCGGATCGGTTCGACTCTCCCGCGGTCTTCGGGCGGCTCCTCGACCCGGAGGCCGGCCACTGGCGGCTGGCTCCGGTCGGTGCGGACCGTCCCGGGTGGCGGGTGGAACGGGCGTACCAGCCGGAGACCCTGGTGCTGCGCACCGTCCACCACACGCCGCAGGGGAGCGTCGCGGTCACCGACGCGCTCGCCGCCGAACGCGGGGCGCGGGGGCACCAGCTTGGCCTGAACTCCCCCGCGGTGCTGCTGCGGTGTGTCGAGGGGCTCTCCGGGCGAGTGCGGCTGGCGTCGGACTTCGTGCCCCGTCCTGACCATGGACTGCTCACCCCGTACCTGCACGACCAGCCCGGTGGGACGGTGCTGGCCGTGGCCGGCGCGACGATGGTGGAGCTCTGTTCGGACTCCCTCACCCTGCGCGCCGGGACGGACCGGGTGCATACCGAGTTCGACGTCGCCGCCGGGGAGACTGTCGGCTTCGCCGCCGGCTACCGAGCGGCGTACGGTGCGCCGTCGGCCCGGCTGGACCCGTCGGCCATGCTGGCCGAGACGGTGCAGGCGTGGGAGGCGTTCCGGGAGACCCACCGGTACCAGGGGTGCTATCCGGAGCTGGTGCGGCACAGCGCAGTCGTGCTCACCGGGCTTACCTACGCCCGCAGCGGCGCGGTCGCCGCGGCGCTCACCACCTCCCTGCCGGAGCAGCTCGGTGGAGACCGAAACTACGACTACCGGTACGCCTGGTTGCGTGACTTCTCGATGACGCTGCGCGCCCTCTGGGTGGCGGCCTGCCCGGCGGAGGCGTCCCGGTTGTTTACCTGGGCGGCCCATTCGATCGGCCGGGTCGGTGCCGAGCCGGTGCCGGTGCTGTTCGGGCTGGCGGGGGAGCGGGACATCTCCGAGCACGTCGCGGAGCACCTACGCGGGTACGCGGACAGCCGCCCGGTGCGGTTCGGCAACGACGCCTGGCGGCAGCGGCAGCTGGACGTACCCGGTGAGGTGGTGGCGGCGGTGTGGCGCCTGCACCACCTGCTCGGCGACCCCCTCGACTACGAGGTGCGCGAGATGGTGTGCGGGCTGACCGAGCAGGTCGCGGAGACCTGGCGGTTGCCGGACCGGGGCATGTGGGAAACCCGGGACGTTGACCGGCACTACCTGTCGTCGAAAGTGCTCTGCTGGGTGGCGTTGGATCGGGCGGTGGCGCTGGCACCCCGGCTCGGTGAGCGCGCGGATCCCCGCCGTTGGGCGGCGATCCGGGACGAGATCCGGGACACCGTGCTGCGGAGGGGGTGGAGTGAGCGGGCCGGCGCGTACACCGGGGCCTTCGGCTCCGATGAGCTGGACGCCTCCGTGTTGTTCCTGCCGGTGGTGGGCTTCCTGCCAGCCACCGATCCACGGATGCGGGCCACGATCGACGCGGTGGAGCGGGTCCTGGGTGCCGGGGGTGGGCTGATCCGGCGGTGGGAAACCGATCCGGCCGGGTTCCTGCTGTGTACCTTCCTGCTGGTCGAGTGCCTGGTGCTGGCCGGGGAGCGGGAGCGGGCCGGGGCGCTCTTCGAGCGGGCGGCCGGGTACGCCAACGATGTCGGGTTGCTCAGTGAGCAGATTGACCCGCACACCGGCGCGCAGCTCGGCAACACCCCACAGGCCCTGTCCCACATCGGTCTGATCAACGCCGCCTGGCGGCTGACCGACCCGACCACCGACTAGGCGGGTCGGGCCGGCTGCCGGGCGTTCGCCTGGTGCCCGGCGGCGACAGACTGACACTGGTGCGGGTCAATTGCTCCAAGTAATGTCTTGCCTCCAACGCGTGCCCCCGACCCCTCCCGGAGGCGTACACCACCATGGGTGGCTTCCCCCTGCGTATCCTCGTCGTCGGTGCGGGTCTCGCCGGTCTTGCCGTGGCCCGGGCGCTGCGGATGGCGGGCTTCCGACCGGACCTCATCGACAAGCTCGCCCCCGGTGACCTGGTGGACAGCGGCCTCTACCTGCCGGGTAACGCTGACCGTGCGCTGCGCCGGCTCGACCTGGACGGCCCGGTCCGCCCGCTCGGTCAGGTGATCCGCCGACAGTATTTCCGCGATGCCACAAGCGCGCCGCTCTGCGAGGTCGACCTCGACGCGCTCTGGTCCGGAGTCGGCCGGTGCCGGGCGTTGCTTCGCAGCGAACTGCACCGCGTCCTGCTCACCGGTGCCGGGGGAGCCGTGCGGTACGGAGTCGGGCTCGATGCTGTCGACCTCTTCCCGACGACCGTCGGCATCACCTTCGCCGACGGTGCCGCCGCCGAGTACGACCTGGTGATCGGCGCTGACGGCCCGCGATCCGAGGTCCGCGCCCTCGCCGCGTTGGGCGGTCCGCCCCGCCCCACCGGCCAGGTGGTCTACCGTGCCGTGGTGCGCGACGGCCCGCCGGTGACCGAGTGGACCGCGTTGCTCGGCCATCGGGCCGGCTTCCTGATCGTTCCGGTCGGCCCCGGGCAGCTGTACTGCTACGCCGACGAGACGGGCGCCGTCGCGCCGGCCGACCCGATGGCCCGGCTCGGTGAGGTGTTCGGTGACTATGGTGGGCCGATTCCCGAAGTGCTGGACTGCCTGGACCAGGTGCACCCCGCCGTGACCGAGGAGGTCGAGCTGGGCCGTTGGCACCGGGGTCGGGTGCTGCTGGTCGGGGACGCCGCGCACGCTACCGCGCCGACCCTCTCGCAGGGGGCGGCGATGGCGCTCGAGGACGCCGTCGTGCTCGCCGAGTCGCTGCGGAGGTCGACCGGCGACGTCGACGCGGCCCTGACGGCGTACGAGAGCCGCCGCCGCCCGCGGACCCGCTGGGTGCGGGACCGGACCCGGGACCGCAACCGGACTCGGGACGTCTCACCGGCGTTGCGCGACCCGTTGCTGCGCGAGCGGGGTGGGCGCATCTTCGGCGAGCACTACCGGCTGCTCCTGGGGCCACTGTGAGTTCACCCGGGTGTTCTCCCCGAGGTGGGTCGCGGGTACGCGAGCCGTGGCCCGGCAGGGTACCCGGCCACCCCACGCAGCCGGGTCACCTGTCGGGGACTATCCTCCTTGCGGATGACGGCCGCTTACCGCACAGCGTGCCGAGCGGGACAACCCAGAACCGGAGGCCACTCGTGACCACCGTCGCACCCAAGCCGGTCGTGACCCGGCCCTGGCCGGTCCGAGCGCCGGTTAAGGGGTCGGCCTTCGCGCGGCTGCTGCGCACCACGGACGCGAAGCAAATCGGGATCATGTATATGGTCACCGCGTTCGCGTTCTTCATGATCGGCGGGCTGATGGCCCTGATCATGCGGGCCGAGCTGGCGCGACCCGGGCTGCAGTTCCTGTCGCCCGAGCAGTTCAACCAGCTGTTCACGATGCATGGCACGATCATGCTGTTGTTCTTCGCGACGCCGATCGTCTTCGCTTTCGGTAACTACCTCGTGCCGATCCAGATCGGCGCCCCGGATGTCTCGTTCCCGCGGCTGAACAGCTTCGCCTACTGGCTCTTCCTCTTCGGCGGCACCCTGACCACCGCTGGCTTCATCACTCCGGGCGGCGCTGCTGACTTCGGCTGGTTCGCCTACACCCCGCTGAGCAGCGTGGAGCACTCTCCGGGTGTGGGCGCCAACATGTGGGTCGTCGGTCTGGCGATCTCTGGCCTGGGCACGATCCTCGGCTCGGTCAACATGATCACCACGATCCTGACCCTCCGCGCGCCCGGCATGACCATGTTCCGGATGCCGATCTTCACCTGGAACATGCTGGTCACCAGCCTGCTGGCGCTGTTGATCTTCCCGCTGCTGGCCGCCGCGCTCTTCGCGCTCGCCGCCGACCGCATCCTCGGTGCCCACGTGTACGACCCGGCGACCGGTGGGCCGCTGCTCTGGCAGCACCTCTTCTGGTTCTTCGGGCACCCCGAGGTGTACATCATCGCGCTGCCGTTCTTCGGCATCGTCTCCGAGATCATCCCGGTCTTCTCCCGCAAGCCGATCTTCGGCTACAAGGGCCTGGTCGCCGCGACCGTCGCCATCGCCGCTCTGTCGATGAGCGTCTGGGCGCACCACATGTTCGCCACCGGCCAGGTGTTGCTGCCCTTCTTCAGCTTCCTGAGCTTCCTCATCGCCGTCCCCACCGGGATGAAGTTCTTCAACTGGATCGGCACCATGTGGCGGGGGCAGATCAGCTTCGAGTCACCGATGCTCTTCTCGGTCGGCTTCCTGGTCACCTTCCTCTTCGGTGGTCTCACCGGGGTGCTGCTGGCCAGCCCGCCGCTGGACTTCCACGTCTCGGACTCGTACTTCGTGGTGGCCCACTTCCACTACGTGCTCTTCGGCACGATCGTCTTCGCCGTCTTCGCCGGCATCTACTTCTGGTTCCCGAAGATGTTCGGCCGGATGCTCGACGAGCGGCTCGCCCGGGTGCACTTCTGGCTGACCATGGTCGGCTTCCACACCACCTTCCTGGTGCAGCACTGGCTGGGTAACGAGGGAATGCCCCGGCGGTACGCCGACTACCAGGCCATCGACGGCTTCACGACGCTGAACATGATCTCCACGGTCGGTGCGTTCATCACCGGTATCTCGACGCTGCCGTTCCTCTACAACTGCTGGAAGTCGTACCGGACGGGTCCGGTGGTCGAGGTCGAGGACCCGTGGGGACACGGCAACTCACTGGAGTGGGCGACCAGCTCGCCGCCGCCGTTGCGGAACTTCGACCGGATGCCACGGATCCGTTCCGAGCGGCCCGCGTTCGACCACAAGTTCCCCGAGTTGGCCACCGGTCAGACCCTGGTGGGCGCGCCGGCGGGTGGGGCCAAGCTGTTGACCAGCGAGGCCGACGGTGGCGCCAGCTACCAGGAGGACGTGGCGGGCGACCGGGACCGCCACTGACGCCTCACGCCACACGCACCGACGACGGGCGCTGCTTCCGGAGACAACCCGGAGCGGCGCCCGTCGTCGTCCCCTCGGACACGTGCCGGCCGCGCAGAGTCCCACCCACCGTGCCCAGGGACGACCCACCAGTGGCTCCCCGGTCGCCCTCAGCGGTGGAGGCCCCGGTAGTCACCGGTGAACCACCCCGGAGCCCCTACTGGCGCGGCAGCCAGCGCCCCCTCTCCCGGCCGGGATGGATGTCCCTGCCGGGATGCCGCCGGGATGAGCACCGGGATGAGCACCGGTGGTTCACGCAGTGTGGGTCAGCTCGGGCTCGGGAACGGGGGCCGGTGCTTCGGCTTCCCGACGGCGGCGCAACTGCACCGGGAGTACCGCCAGAGCGACCAGTGCACCGACCGCTCCGGTCACGGCGAAGCCCCAGGCCGGCGCGGAGGCGTCGATGACGGCTCCGGCCAGTGGGGCGCCGACCGCGACGCCGACGGTGTTGGCGGAGCCGTGCAGCCCCATCGCCTCACCGCGGGCGTCCGCGGGCGCCAGTCGACTGGCCGCATCCGAGGTGGCGGCGATGGTGGGGGCGCAGAGCAGGCCGGCGGGGATCAGCACCAGGCTGAGCAGCCACCAGTTCGCGCCGGCCAGCCCGACCGGGATCGTGGCGATGCCCAGCGCCGCGAGCAGCACCAGCGGAGACGGGGAGCGGGTGATCGCCCCGTACGCGAAGCCACCGAGCAGCGAGGCGAGTGCCCAGAAGCCCAGCACCACGCCGGTGAAGCCCACGTCGCCGTTGTCGCGCAGGACCGCGATCACGGCGACGTCGGTGCCGCCCAGCACCATGGTGGCGGCGGCGGTGATTGCCAGCACGGCGATCATCCGGGCGGTGAGCCACTCCCGCCGCGGCACCTTTCGTCGCGGCCCGGTCGCTTCGCTGGCGCCCCGGATCGGCGGGTTGAGCAGGAAGAGCCCGATGCCGGCGGCGACGATGGCGGCGCCTACCAGGTACAGCGTGGTGCGGGCGGAGATGGTGGTGACCGCGAGGGTGGCCAGAGCCGGCCCGATCATGAAGGACAACTCCACCGACACCGAGTCCAGCGCGTACGCCGGCCGGCGCTTCTCCGCCGGCACGATGGCCGCGATGGACTGGCGGACCACCGCGAAGATCGGCAGCGCCAGCGTACCGGCGAGGAACGCGGCGGGCAGCAGCAGCGCGTACGGCAGCAGCGGCGCGGTGGACCAGAACACCGCTTCGGCGACGGCGGTCAGCACCAGCACCGGCCGAAGGCCGCGCCGGTCGATCAGACGACCCAGCAGCGGGCCGCCGAGGGCCGCGCCGACGGTGATCGCGCCGCCGACCAGCCCGGCCGCGCCGTACCCTCGGTCGAGGTCCTGGACGACGTAGAACGTCAGGGTCAGACCGATCGTGGTGAGCGGTATCCGGGCGAGCACCGCCACGATCAGTAGGGCCCGGAGACCGGGCAGGGCGAGCGCCGCCCGGTAAGGCTTCAGGTTCACGTTGGTCCGTACCTCCGGGGACATCCTCGTCCGTGGGTTAGACGATCACCAACGTGTTATTGGCTCATGCGGCCCTGATCACAGGCGTTCCCTGGGTGGTGATCCCGGCGTCGCTGAATGCCCGCAGTGCCTCGTCAGCCGTTTCGGGCCCGATGGCGGCGGTCAGGTCCAGTCGGACGGTGGTCCGGAACCCCTCCTCGGCGGCGTCCAGGGCGGTGGCCCGGACACAGAAGTCGGTGGCGAGCCCGACGATCTCCACCTGGTCGACATCGTGCCGCCGGAGCCAGTCGGCCAGGCACTCACCCTGGTCCGTGTGTCCCTCGAAGCCGGAGTACGCGGCGGCGTGCTCGCCCTTGTGGAAGATCACCTCGATTCGCTCGGTGGCAAGATCGGGGTGGAATTCCGAGCCGGGCGTCCCTACCACGCAGTGTGCGGGCCACGAGTCGACAAAGTCTGGTGGGTCGCCGAAGTGCGCCCCGGGATCGATGTGGTAGTCCTTCGTCGCCACCACGTGGTCCCAACGGTCTGGCTCGGTGGTGAGGAGCCGGCTCACACCGGCAGCGACGCTGGCTCCGCCGCCGACGGCGAGTGAACCGCCCTCGCAGAAGTCGTTCTGCACATCCACAATAACCAATGCGTTGCTCATCTGCTGCCCCTTCAGTCGGCCGGTACGACCGTGACCGGAATGGCCGGATCGCCGGCGGAGAGCTTCAATCCCTCCCAGGGGATCGAGATCAGGCACTGCCGCAGGTGCTCCCGTGACTCGTCCAGCGTCGGCTGCGCCGTCACCGCACCCCCCGCGAGGTAGGTGTGTTGCAGTAGCCGGTCGTTGGGCTGCCGCTCCGGCACACCCTGCGGCACGACGACCTCCTCCGTGGCGGTGCCGGTCGGCTTGTGCCGGCGCACCGCCACCTTGCGGCCGCCGATGGTGGCCTTCCGCTCGGAGCGCTTGACCACCGGGCGCCCCTCGACTTCGACGAGCTTGTACACCAGGCTGGCGGTCGGTGCGCCGGAGCCGGTGACGACGGCGGTGCCCGCGCCGTACATGTCCACCGGTTCGGCGGCGAGCGCGGCGATGGCGTACTCGTCGAGGTCGCCGGAGACGATGATCTTCGTCTCGGTGGCACCGAGCGAGTCCAACAGGTCACGGGACTGCTGCGCCATGACCGCCAGGTCGCCGGAGTCGATCCGGATCGCCCGCAGGTCCGGTCCGGCCACCGCGATGGCGTTGCGGATGCCCTGGCCGATGTCGTACGTGTCGACCAGCAGGGTGGTGTCCTTGCCGAGCGTGGCCACCTGGGAGGCGAACGCCGTCTGCTCGTCCTCGTGCAGCAGGGTGAACGCGTGCGCGGCGGTACCCGCGGTGGGAATGCCGTAGCGCTCGCCGGCGGCGAGGTTGGAGGTGAACCGGAAGCCGGCCAGGTAGGCCGCGCGAGCCGCCGCCACCGCCGCTTCCTCGTGCGTCCGTCGGGAGCCCATCTCGATCAGGGCGCGTCCGCGGGCGGCGGTGACCATCCGGGTGGCTGCCGCCGCGGTGGCGCAGTCATGGTTGAGTACCGACAGCACCAGCGTCTCCAGCACGACGCACTCGGCGAACGTGCCCGAGACGGTGAGGATCGGCGACCCGGGGAAGAAGAGCTCCCCCTCGGCGTAACCGTCGATGTCGCCGGTGAAGCGGTAGGCGGTGAGCCACTGCGCGGTGGCGTCGTCCACCACCCCGGTTCGCCGCAGGAAGTCCACCTCCTCCGCATCGAAGCGGAAGTCTCGGATCAGCTCCACCAGGCGACCGGTACCCGCCACGACACCGTAGCGGCGCCCGGTCGGTAACCGCCGGCTGAACACCTCGAACACGCAGCGGCGGTCGGCGGTGCCGTCCCGCAGCGCGGCGCGGACCATGGTCAGCTCGTAGTGGTCGGTCAGCAGCGCGGGGCCCAGGGTGCTCACCCCGATCAGCCTAGAGATCCCGCGCGATCCACGCCGCCGTGGCCCAGGAACATCCGCGGTGCCGGCCGTCACGTCGACGGGGGTCGTGGTGCCCCGACAGCATTGGTCGGCGACCGGTCGGGGTTCCGGTTCCTCGATTCGCCGGATCCGGTGGCACGATGGGGGCATGGCGGCTCCACAGGTTGCACCAGCCGAGACGCCGGACACCGACGAGGTGCCGGCGCCCGACCGACCGTGGGTGACGATCGTTTGGGATGACCCGGTCAACCTGATGGCGTACGTGACCTGGGTCTTTCAGAAGTTGTTCGGCTACAGCCGAGGCCGGGCCGAGCAGCTCATGCTGGACGTACACCACAAGGGCAAGGCGGTCGTGTCCAGCGGTACCCGGGAACGGATGGAGCACGACGCGTCGCAGCTGCACGCGTACGGGCTGTGGGCGACGGTGGATCGGGCGTGAGCATGTTCCAGCGCTGTAGTGGGCACTACGTGGCCACCTTCGCGGTAGACGAGGTTCGGGTTTTACGGAAGGTCGCCACTGAGGTGGTCGGCCTGCTCACCGACGCGTTCGACCACGCCGACCCGGTGGTCGTGCGGCTCTTTCCGGAGGTCTACCCGGACGACGCGGCGGACGCCGCCGAGTTTCGTCGGTACACCGAGGGCGACCTGAAGACGGCGAAGATCGACCAGGCCGGCGCGATCCTCGCGGCGCTGCCCGACGACGCCGGTGGCGAGGTCCGGCTCGACAACGAGGCGGCCGAGGCGTGGTTGCGGGCGCTCAACGATGCCCGGCTGGCGATGGGCGTCCGGCTGGAGATCCGGGACAGCACCGACCTCGGCGCAGAGCTCGATGACGCGGTAGCCGCGGACCCGGGGTCCAGTCGGATGTTCCAACTGTCGGTCTACGCGTACCTGGGCTACTTGCAGGAGTCCCTGCTCAGCGCATTGATCGACTGATTCGTGACCGCCGCCACCTCGCCGGCCAGCACCGGCAGACGCTACGCTGGTCGGCGTGCTGAGTATCGACCGGGCGATTGTTGACGCGATCGTCGCCCACGCCCGTCGGGACCACCCCGACGAGGCGTGTGGCGTGGTCGCCGGTCCCGCTGGTAGCGACACTGCCACTCGGCACATCCCGATGGAGAACGCCGCCCGTTCCATGACGTTCTACGAGTTCGACTCGATGGAGCATCTGCGGGTGTGGCGGGAGATGGACGACCGGGACGAGGTGCCCGTCGTCATCTACCACTCGCACACCGCGACCGAGGCGTACCCATCGCGCACCGACGTCTCCTTCGCCGGTGAGCCCGACGCGCACTACCTGCTCGTCTCCACCCGTGAGCCCGACTCCGAGGAGATTCGCTCCTTCCGGATCGTGGATGGCGTGGTTACTGAGGAGAAGGTCCGCATCCTGGACGCCGGGGTGGACCCGCACGCCGTGCAGTCCTACATGTTCGGGCAGAGCCCGGCGACGGTCGACTACGAGTGTTCTGGCCGCTGATCCCAGCGCAGTAACGCCCACCACGTCCCGTCACCATTTCGGCATTCCCGACAAAGGAGCATCGCATCATGGCGATCGAAGTTCGCATCCCCACCATCCTGCGCAGTCACACCGGCGGCGCGAAGATCGTCGAGGGCGCCGGCGACACGCTGGGCGACCTCTTCGCCGACCTGGACAACCGGCACGACGGGTTGAAGGGCCGCCTGGTGACCGACACGGGCGCGCTGCACCGGTTCGTGAACGTCTACATCAACGACGAGGACGTCCGCTTCCTGGGTGCGCTGGAGGCCAAGCTCAACGACGGCGACAGCGTGACCATCCTGCCGGCCGTCGCGGGTGGGGCCCTCGGCTTCGCCGCGGTGGCCGCCACCCGCGGCCTGCGTGCCGGGTCACTCCCCGTCCGCTGAGGGCGGTCCCGGTGGCGCGCTACGAAAGTCTGCTGGACGCCTCTGGCGGAACGCCCCTGGTCGGGCTGCCCCGGCTCGCGCCGGCAGTGCCCGATGGGGCGCCGCCGGTGCGGCTCTGGGCGAAGCTCGAGGACCGCAACCCGACCGGCAGCGTCAAGGACCGGGCCGCGCTGTTCATGGTCCGCGCGGCCGAGGAGGAGGGCCGGCTCCGGCCGGGTGCCACGATCTTCGAGCCCACCAGTGGGAACACCGGTATCGCGTTGGCCATGGTGGCGAAGCTGCGCGGGTACCGACTGGTCTGTGTGCTACCGGAGAACGTCTCTACCGAACGGGTGCAGCTGCTGCGCATGTATGGTGCGGAGATCATCTTCTCGCCCGCGGCGGGCGGCTCGAACCAGGCCGTCGTCACCGCCAAGCAGATCGCCGCCGAGCACCCCGACTGGGTGCTGCTGTACCAGTACGGAAACGAGGCCAACGCGAGGGCTCACTACCTGACCACCGGCCCGGAACTGCTCCAGGACCTACCCACGATCACCCATTTCGTGGCCGGTCTCGGCACCACGGGAACGCTGATGGGTACCGGCCGGTACCTGCGCGAGAAGGTGGAGGGTGTCCAGGTCGTGGCCGCCGAGCCGCGCTACGGCGAGCTGGTGTACGGGTTGCGCAACATCGACGAGGGGTACGTCCCGGAACTGTACGACGCCTCGGTGCTGAGTCGGCGCTTCTCGGTCGGCACCCGGGACGCCGTGCTGCGGACCCGTCAGCTGATCGAGGTGGAGGGACTCTTCGCCGGGCTCTCCACCGGTGCGATCCTGCACGCGGCGCTGGCGGTGGCGCACGAGGCGGTCCGGGAGGGGCGCCGCGCCGACGTGGCCTTCGTGGTCGCCGACGCTGGCTGGAAGTACCTCTCGACCGGAGCGTACGACGGCACTCTCGCCGAGGCTGAAGAGGCGCTGGAGGGGCAGCTCTGGGCCTGACCGGCCGACTGGGACGGTGTCACGTTCGTGACACCTTTCCGGGGATGATTCATGGGTTCGGGTAGCCGGGCGTAGGCTGCGCAGCGTGGCGCACACGGCGGTTGGAATGATGCTCTGCGAAGAGGCAACCGGCCCGGACACTGCAGAACGCGACAGTGAGACGACTCAATGCGACTGACGGTGTTGGGTTGCGCCGGGACTTTTCCCGGCCCGGACTCCCCCTGCTCGGCCTACCTGGTCGAGGCCGCGGGCTTCCGACTCCTGGTCGACTTCGGCTCCGGGTCGCTGTCGACCCTCCAGCGTTACGCGGGCCTGCACGCTCCCGACGCCGTCCTCCTCACCCACCTCCACGGTGACCACTTCCTCGACGCCGCGATCTACGTGGTGGTCCGCCGGTACGCCCCGGAGGGCCCCTATCCACCGCTGCCGGTGTACGCCCCGGAGGGCGCATCGGAGCGGCTCGCCGCCCTCGGTGGAGTGCAGGACGGGACCCTCGAGGATGTGTACCAGTTCTCCACCCTGACACCGGGGACCTTCCCGATCGGCCCGCTGACCGTCACCGTCGACCGGGTCAACCACCCGATCGAGACGTATGGGGTCCGGCTGGAACACAACGGTCGGCTGCTCTGCTACTCCTCTGACACCGCCCCCTGCGACGCGCTGCTCAAACTGGCCCAGGGAGCCGACGTGTTTCTCTGCGAGGCGAGCTACCTGGACGGCGTGGACAACCCGCCGGACCTTCACCTGACCGGCGGGGAGGCCGGCGAAGTCGCCACCAAGGCCGGCGTCGGCCGGCTGCTGCTGACCCACCTCGTGGCGGCCTGGGGCAGCGAGGCGCGCACCGTCGCGTCCGCCGCCGCTGCCTACGCCGGTCCGCTCGAGGTGGTCCGGCCGGGTGCGCGCTACGAGGTCTGAGCGGCCCGGGGGGACCCCGAGTTCCGGGGCCCGAACTGACCGGGACACCCCGGGGCGGCCGGCCCCCGCCACCACATAGGGTGCAGACATGGCGCGACCTGACGGGCGGCTGCCCGACCACCTCCGACCGGTGACCCTGACCCGCGGCTGGAGCACCCATCCCGAAGGCTCTGTGCTGGTGGAGTTCGGCGCCACCCGGGTGCTCTGTACCGCGAGCGTCACCGAGGGGGTGCCCCGCTGGCGCAAGGGCTCCGGGCTTGGCTGGGTCACCGCCGAGTACGCGATGCTGCCCCGCGCCACCAACACCCGCTCGGACCGGGAGAGTGTCAAGGGGCGGGTCGGTGGGCGTACCCACGAGATCTCCCGGCTGATCGGTCGTAGCCTGCGCGCGTCGATCGACCTGAAGGCACTGGGCGAGAACTCCATCGTGCTCGACTGCGACGTGCTCCAGGCCGACGGCGGCACCCGCACCGCCGCGATCACCGGCGCGTACGTGGCGCTGCACGACGCGGTGACCTGGCTCGCCGCCCGTCGCTCCCTCGCCGGTCGGCCGGAGACGGTGATGCACCGCTCGGTCGCGGCGGTGAGTGTCGGTGTCGTCGCCGGTGAGCCGCGGCTGGACCTCAACTACGCTGAGGACGCGTCCGCCGAGGTCGACCTGAACGTGGTCTGCACCGGCGCCGGTGACTTCGTCGAGGTGCAGGGCACCGGTGAGGCGGGCGTCTTCAGCCGCGGACAGCTCGACGCCCTACTCGACCTGGCCGTCGCCGGCTGTGTGGAGTTGGCCGAAGCCCAGCGGAAGGCGCTCTCGTGAGGGCGGGTCCGCTGCTGGACCCCGCGGTCGTGAACGAAGGTGACTCAGCATGAACAAGGTCCTGCTCGCCACCCGGAACCGGAAGAAGCTCATCGAGCTGCAACGCATCCTCGACGGCGCCCTGGGCGCGCACCGGATCGCCCTGATAGGCCTCGACGATGTCGAGGCCTATCCGGAGCTGCCGGAGACCGGCCTGACGTTCGGTGAGAATGCCTTGATCAAGGCTCGGGAGGGGTGCCGACGCACCGGGTTGCCCACCATCGCTGACGACTCCGGCCTGGCGGTGGAGGCGCTCAACGGCATGCCCGGTGTCTTCAGTGCCCGATGGGCCGGCCAACATGGTGACGACCACGCCAACCTTCAGCTGGTCCTGAACCAGATCGCCGACGTGCCGGACGAGCATCGGGGGGCGTCCTTCGTCTGCACGGTGGCCCTGGCGCTGCCCGGTGGCAAGGAGCACCTGGTCGACGGCCGACAGGCCGGTCGCCTCCTGCGGGAGCCGCACGGCGACGGCGGCTTCGGCTACGACCCGATCTTTAGAGGCGATGGGCAGGACCGTACGAACGCCGAGCTGACGCCGGCGGAGAAGGACGCGATCAGCCACCGCGGCAAGGCGCTGCGCGAGCTGGCGAAGCTGGTTGCCAAGGTGCTGCCGCCGGCCTGACCGGTCGCGGTGCGCCGAGATCGGCCCACCCGTCGTCACGCGGCGACGCGCTCGGGCAGCAGCTACCGAACTCGGCAGCCGCTGCCCGGCGCGGACGAGCAGGAGGTCAGGCCAGCGTTCCGACCTCGCGTTCGATCGCGGCCCGAAGCTCCGGGCCGGCAACCACCTCACGGGCGGCCTCCAGCACCGGAGCAAGGAAGATGTCCGGGCCGGGCTCCCCGGCGGCCCCGGTCAACGCGGCGATGGCGGCGCGTCCGGCCGGCGACGGTTGTAGCGGCGCCCGCAGCTGGAGCCCGCGGACCGCGGCGAGCAGCTCGACCGCGAGCAGACTGGTTAGGTTGTCCAGGACGGTCCGTAGCTTCTTGGTCGCCGCCCAGCCCATCGACACGTGGTCTTCCTGCATGCCGCTGGTGGGCAGGGAGTCCACCGAGGCGGGGGCGGCGAGCCGGCGGTTCTCCGCGACGATGCCGGCCGCCGTGTACTGGGCGATCATCAGTCCGGAGTTGACCCCGGCGTCGGGGGAGAGGAAGGCCGGTAGGTCCCGGGAGCGGGTCACGTCGAGCAGGCGGTCCACCCGCCGCTCGGCGATCGCGCCGACCTCGGCGGCGGCGACGGCGAGGAAGTCCGCGGCGAAGCCGAGCGGGGCGCCGTGGAAGTTCCCGGTCGACTCGACCCGGCCGTCCAGCAGGACCACCGGATTGTCCACCACCGAGATCAGTTCCCGGCCTGCCACCTGTCGGGCGAAGTCCAGGGTGTCCCGGGCCGCGCCGGCGACCTGCGGCGCGCACCGCATCGAGTACGCGTCCTGCACCGCGTGCACCACGTCGTCGCGGTGCGACTCCATCACCGCCGAGTCCTGGAGCAGACGGTGGATGTTGGCCGCCGAGGCGGCCTGACCGGGGTGCGGCCGGATCGTGTGCAACTCGGGCCGGAACGGCCGGTCCGAGCCGAGCATCGCCTCGACGGCCAGGGCGGCCGTCACATCGGCCAGAGTAAACAGGTGTGCGGCGTCGTCGCTTGCCATCAGCAGCATGCCGAGCATTCCGTCGGTGCCGTTGATCAGTGCCAGCCCTTCCTTGGCGGCCAGCTCGATCGGCGGGAGACCGGCCCGGCGTAGCGCCTCGCTGGCCGGAATCCGGTCGCCGGCCGCGCCCAGCACCCAGCCCTCGCCGAGTAGCGCCAGCGCGCAGTGCGCCAGCGGCGCCAGGTCACCAGAGGCCCCCAGCGACCCGTGCTCGGGCACCCACGGGGTGACATCGTGGTTGAGCAGGTCCACCAGCGCGTTGGCAACCAACGGCCGGACCCCGGAGCGGCCGAATGCGAGGGAACGGACACGCAGCAGCATCATCGCCCGCACCACCTCGCGCGGCATGGCGGTTCCCACCCCGGCGGCGTGCGAACGGATCAGTGCGTGCTGTAGCTCCGCCCGCCGTTGTGGGGCGACGAAGGTGTTGGCGAGGGCTCCGAAGCCGGTGCTCACGCCATACACCGGCTGGCCGGCGGCCTCGATACCGTCCACGACGGACCGGCTGGCGGTCATCGCGTCGATCGCTGCCGGGTCGAGGACGACCTTGGCGTTGCCGCGGGCGACGGCGAGCACGTCGGCGGGGGTGACCCCGGTTGGCTGAATGACTACGGTCGACATTGCGGTACTCCGTTGTGCAGGACCTGACGGATCAGTGGGATCCCCGGCCGGTAGGCCAGGTGCAGGTGGGACGGGGCGTCGAGGATCATCAGGTCGGCCTGGGAGCCGGGCGCCAGCCGGCCCACGTCGGTGCGGCGTAGCGCCGCGGCGCCGCCGGCGGTCGCCGCCCAGACCGCCTCGGAGGGGCTCATCCGCATCTCCCGTACGGCGAGCGCGATGCAGAACGGCACCGAGGAGGTGTACGACGATCCGGGGTTGCAGTCGGTGGCCAGCGCCACGGTCACGCCCGCGTCGAGCAGCCGCCGGGCATCCGGGTAGGGCGAGCGGGTGGAGAACTCCGCCCCCGGCAGCAGCGTGGCGACGGTCGCGCCGTCGGCCCCGGCGAGCGCGTCGACGTCGGCGTCGGTGAGGTGGGTGCAGTGGTCGACACTGGCCACCCCCAGCTCCACTCCGAGCTGGACCCCCGGGCCCGGGCCGAGCTGGTTGGCGTGCAGCCGGGTGCCCAGCCCGGCGGCCTGCCCACGGGTCAGGATCGCGCGAGTGTGGTCGGCGTCGAAGGCGCCCCGCTCACAGAAGACGTCCACCCAGCGGGCATACGGCGCGGCGGCGGCCAGCATCGGGCCGCAGACCAGGTCGACGTAGTCGTCCGGCCGGTCGGCGTACTCGGCGGGGACGAGGTGCGCCCCGAGGAACGTGGTCTCCGAGCTCACCTCGGCGGCGATCCGCAGCGAGCGGGCCTCGTCGACGACGGTGAGGCCGTACCCGCTCTTGATCTCGATGGTGGTGGTGCCCTGCCGCAGCGCCTCCGCGTGTAGCCGGTGGGCCGTGGCGCGTAGCTCGTCGTCGGTGGCGGCCCGGGTCGCGCCGACCGTGGTGCGGATACCGCCGCCGGTGTACGGCTGGCCGGCCATCCGGGCGGCGAACTCGACGGCCCGGTCCCCGGCGAAGACCAGGTGGGCGTGGCTGTCCACGAAGCCGGGTAGCACGGCCGCCGACTCGGCGTCGATGCGTCGGTCGGCGGCGGGTGCACTCCCGTTCGGGCCGACCCAGGCCACCACGCCGTCCTCGACGAGCACGGCGGCGTCGCGGTGGATGCCCAGCGGCCCCTCGCCGGCAGCGGTGTTCGTGACCAGTTCTCCGATGTTGTCCAGCAGCAGACTGCTCATGGCGTACCGGTCACCTCCGCGATCGACGTGGCCAGCTCGGTGGGGACGTCGACGGTGCAGTGCAGTCCGTCCTGGACCACCACCTGGCCGTCCACCACCACCTGGCGGACATCCGCCGCGGTGGCGGCGAAGAACGCGCCGGCTGCCGGTACGCCCGCGGTCCGCGGGCTGTCCAGCCGGAGGGTGACCAGGTCGGCCCGGTCGCCGACGGCCAGCCGGCCGGCGTCGCCCCAGCCGAGGGCGACGTGCCCGGCGACGGTGGCCGCGGTGACCAGCTCGCCGGCGGTGAAGTGGCCGCGTTGCCGGGTGCGCAGGCGCTCATCCAGCTCCACCGCGCGCGCCTCCTCGAAAAGGTCCACCACCGCGTGGCTGTCGCTGCCGAGGCTCAGCGGGGTGCCGGCGTTGGCCATCCGGCGGGCCGGTCCGATCCCGTCGGCGAGGTCCCGCTCGGTGGTGGGGCAGAGACAGACCCCGGTGTTGCTCTCCCCGAGCAGGGCCACGTCCGAGCTGGTGGGGTGGGTGGCGTGCACGGCGGTGGTGTGCTGGTCGAGGACGCCCCGGTCGGCCAGCAGGCGGGTGGGGGTGCAGCCGTGCGCGGCCCGGCAGGCGTCGTTCTCGGCCGGCTGCTCGGAGAGGTGCACGTGCAGCGGGACGCCCCGCTCCTGCGCCGAGCCGGCCACCGTCGCCAGTTGGTCGGCGGGCACGGCGCGTACCGAGTGGATCGCCGCGCCGACCCGTACGTGCGCCTCGGTGGGGGCGAACGCCGCCGCCCGCTCCGCCCAGCGCAGGGCGTCACCGTCGCCGAAGCGTCGCTGCGGCCCGGCCAGCGGATCGCCGGTGACGGTGGCGGTCAGGTAGCAGGCGTCCAGCAGGGTCAGCCGGATCCCGGCGTGCGCTGCCGCCTCGACCAGGGCGGCCCCCATCGCGTTCGGGTCCGCGTACGGGGTGCCGTCCGGGCCGTGGTGCAGGTAGTGGAACTCGCCGACGCAGGTGACGCCGGCCAGCGCCATCTCCGCGTACCCGGCGCGGGCGAGCGCGAGGTAGCTCTCCGGGTCCAGCCGGGCGGCCACCTCGTACATTCGGTCCCGCCAGGTCCAGAAGTCGCCGCGACCGCCGTGGGTGCGGCCGCGCAACGCGCGGTGGAAGGCGTGCGAGTGCGCGTTGGCCAGCCCCGGCAGGGTCAGCCCGGGCAGGCGGACCGCGTCGGCGAGGACCTCGATCCCGGTGGTCGGCCGGCTTTCGGGCGCGAGCGGGGTCACCCCGGTGATCCGGCCGGCAGCGGTCTCGATCAGCACGTCCGGGGTCGGCTCGGGCTGCTCGGGGAGCCACGCGTACTCGGCGAGCCAGCGGGTCACGTCAGCTCCTCCAACGCGGCGGCGAGGGCCTGCACCCCGGCCGCGCAGTCGTCGTCGTTCGCCGACTCCGCGGGGGAGTGCGAGACCCCGGTGGGGTTACGGACGAAGAGCATCGCGGTGGGCAGGTGTCCGGCCAGCACGCCGGCGTCGTGCCCAGCACCGGTCGGCAGCACCGGCGCGTCGAGCAGCCGGGCGAGCCGGTCGGCCAGCCCGCCGTCGAACGCGACGAGGGGCGTGGCCGACTCCTCGGTCAGCCGCAACCCGGTGCCGTCGCGTCGGGCCCGCTCCGAAGCCCGGTCGTGGACGGCCTCGACCAGCCCGGCGAGGGTCTCCGGTTCGGCG
Organism: Salinispora tropica CNB-440; assembly: GCF_000016425.1. Classification (GTDB taxonomy): domain Bacteria; phylum Actinomycetota; class Actinomycetes; order Mycobacteriales; family Micromonosporaceae; genus Micromonospora; species Micromonospora tropica. Next base: position 1,254,888 of record NC_009380.1, read on the forward strand.
GCGCGGGCGTCCAGCCAGCCGGTCACCTGGGACGGGATGGCGTTGGTGGCGTTCGGCTCCACCCGTACCCGGCCAATCGTGGCGTGGGCGCCGAGCCGCCGGGCCTCCTTGTTGGCGGCGAGCACCGTGAACGCGTACGTGAGCATGGGGTCGCGGCGGTCCGTCATCCGGGTCGTACCCGCGTGGTTGCCCTCGCCGGTGAAGTCGAAACGCCACCGGCCGTGTGGCCAGATCGCGCTCGCGACGGCGACCGGTGCGGCCTGCTCGACCAGGGCGCGGCCCTGCTCGACGTGGAGCTCGACGAAGGCGGCGAAGCGGCCGAGCAGCTCCGGCCGGGCACCGGCCGGCGAGCCGCCCAGCGCCTCGGCGAAACTCACCCCGGCCGGGTCGTGCAGCTCGGCCGCCCGTTCGGCCGGCAGCGCGCCGGTGAGCAGCCGAGACCCCAGGCACGGTACGCCGAACCGGGCACCCTCCTCCTCCACGAAGGCCGCGACCGCGATGGGACGGGTCGGGGTGGCGCCCGCGGCGCGTAGCTCGTCCACGGCGAGGAAGGCGCTGACGATGCCGAGCGGCCCGTCGTACGCCCCGCCGTGCGGTACCGAGTCGAAGTGGCTGCCGGTGAGCACCGCGTTCCCGGCCTCCGGGGCGCCCCACCAGGCGAAGAGGTTGCCGTTGCCGTCGTCGGTCACCGGCATGTCGCGCTGGTCGGCCTGGGCGCGGAACCACTCCCGCAGCCGTAGCTCCGGCTCGGTCAGCGCGTACCGCAGGTATCCGCCGCTACGGTCGTCCCGGCCGATCGGCGCGATCTCGTCCCAGAGCCGCCGGAACCTGCGGGGAAGGGAGCCTTCCACCACCGGATGCGTCAACACGGAGCTCTCCTCACGACTTCGCCATCGGGATGTGCAGGCCGGTCCGCTCGGCGACCTGCCGGGCGTCGTCGTAGCCGGCGTCAACGTGCCGGACGACGCCCATGGCCGGGTCGTTGGTCAGGACTCGTTCGATCTTCTGCCCGGCGAGGGCGCTGCCGTCGGCGACGCAGACCTGGCCGGCGTGGATGGAGCGGCCGATCCCGACCCCGCCGCCGTGGTGCAGGGAGACCCAGGAGGCCCCGCTGGCGGTGTTGACCAGGGCGTTGAGCAGCGGCCAGTCGGCGATGGCGTCGGAGCCGTCGGCCATCGCCTCGGTCTCCCGGTACGGGCTGGCGACGCTACCGCAGTCCAGGTGATCCCGGCCGATGACCACCGGCGCGGAGAGCTCTCCGGCGGCGACCATCTCGTTGAACCGTACCCCGGCCCGGTCCCGTTCGCCGTAGCCGAGCCAGCAGATCCGGGCCGGCAGCCCCTGGAACGCCACCCGTTCGCCGGCCATCCGGATCCAACGGGCCAGCTGCTCGTTCTCCGGGAAGAGTTCGAGAATGGCCCGGTCGGTGGCGGCGATGTCGGCCGGGTCGCCGGAGAGCGCCGCCCACCGGAACGGGCCCTTACCCGCGCAGAACAGCGGCCGGATGTAGGCGGGCACGAATCCCGGGAAGTCGAAGGCGCGCGCGTAGCCACCGAGCTGGGCCTCGCCGCGGATCGAGTTGCCGTAGTCGAACACCTCGGCGCCCGCGTCGAGGAAGCCGACCATCGCCTCGACGTGTCGGGCCATCGACGCGCGGGCGCGGTCGGTGAACTCGGCCGGCTTGGCCGCCGCGTAGTCGCGGGCGTCGGCCAGCTCAACCCCCTCCGGCAGGTACGACAGTGGGTCGTGGGCGCTGGTCTGGTCGGTGACCACGTCCACCGGGATGCCTCGGCGCAGCAGCTCGGGGAAGAGGGTGGCCGCGTTGCCGACCACGCCGATGCTGCGCGCCCGCCGTTCGTTCCGCGCGGCGGTTGCCCGCTGTACCGCGTCGTCGAGTGAGTCGGCGACCTCGTCCAGGTAGCGCTCGCGTACCCGGCGTTCGAGGCGGGACCGGTCTACATCCACGATCAGGCAGGCGCCGCTGTTCATGGTCACCGCGAGCGGCTGGGCCCCGCCCATCCCACCGCAGCCGGCGGTCAGGGTCAGCGTCCCGGCCAGCGACCCGCCGAACCGCTTCGCGGCGACGGCCGCGAACGTTTCGTAGGTGCCCTGAAGGATGCCCTGGGTGCCGATGTAGATCCACGATCCGGCGGTCATCTGCCCGTACATGGTCAGGCCGAGCTGCTCCAGCCGGCGGAACTCCGGCCAGGTCGCCCAGTCGCCGACCAGATTGGAGTTGGCCAGCAGCACCCGCGGTGCCCACTCGTGGGTCCGCATCACCGCGACCGGCCGGCCGGACTGCACCAGCATCGTCTCGTCATCGCGCAGGTCGGTGAGGGTGTTCAGTAGCGCGTGGTACGACGGCCAGTCCCGCGCGGCCTTCCCGGTCCCGCCGTAGACGACCAGGTCCTCGGGGCGTTCGGCCACCTCCGGGTCGAGGTTGTTCATCAGCATCCGCCGTGCGGCTTCCTGGGGCCAGCCCCGGGCGGTGGGGGTGGTGCCACGCGCGGCGCGGATCGGCTGGGTCATGAGGAACCTCCTAACCGAGGAACAACTGACGACGGGCGGCGGAGGCTTCGAACGCCTCCAGCCGCCGTTGGGTTTGCACGGGTGCGGCGTCGCAGATCGCCTGGAGCAGCACCATGGCCAGGGTCATCGGTGCGGTGTGCAGGTCGAACACGAGTTGAGCGCCGACGGCGGCGGGCAGCACCACGTCGGCGTGTTCGCCGGCTGGGCTGACCGGCGAGTCGGTGATGGTGACGACGGTCAGGCCCGCCGTTCGGGCTTCCCGCAGGGCGTCGAGGGCCTCCCGGGGGTAGCGGGGCAGCACGAGGGCGAGCAGGGCGGTCGCACCGGCCTCGGCGGCCTGTTCGATCCGGTCGGTGAGCAGGCTGCCGCCGTCGTCGAGGACCCGTACGTCCGGGAGTACCTTGGCGGCGAAGTAGGCGAAGTAGGCGGCCAGCGGCGCGGCGGCACGGAGGCCGAGCACCGGCAGCGGGTGGCTGGCGGCGAGGACCCGGCCGGCGGCGGCGACGCGGTCCCGGTCGGCGAACTGGTCGGCGAGTCGGTCCAGGTTCTCGATCTCGGCGCGTACCGCCTGCTGGAGTTCGTTGTCCGGGTTCGGTCGCCCGCCGCGGGGTGCCGCGGTCAGCTCCCGGAGGTGGCGGCGCAGGGCGGGGTAGCCGTCGTGGCCGAGGGCCATCGCGAAGCGGGTCACCGAGGGCTGGCTCACCCCGGCCAGCTCGGCGACCTCCGCCGCCGACAGGTACGCCACCGCCGGGCCCTGCTGGACGAGGCAGTGCGCGATCCGTCGCTGCGTCGGGGTGAGCCGAACCCCGCGGAACAGGTCCAGCACCCGGTCACCCGGGGGCACGACGGATCCGTTATTCATGTTTCGACCCTATGCATAGAAACTTTCATCGGCAACCGGACTGCTGCGGCCGGCGAAGAGCGGGGCACGAGTGGCAGGGTGAGCCGATGCGGCTGAGCGCTATTCACACCTACCCCGTCAAGGGGTGTCGGCGGCGGGACCACGATGTCGCCCCGGTGCTGCCCTGGGGCCTGGCCGGCGACCGGCGCTGGATGCTCGTGGACGCGGCGGGCATCGGCATCACCCAACGCGAGGTCAGCGGCCTCGTCGCGCTGCGCGCGGTGGCCCACGCCGGCGGTCTCACCCTGCGTGCCGCCGGCCACCCCGACCTCGACGTCCCGGAACCGGTCGACGGTGTCCCGATCGTCGTCCGCACCTTCCGCAGCCGCAAGCTGGGCGTGTGGGCGCACGCCGCTGGTTCGACCGCCCAGACCTGGGTCAGCCGGTTGCTCGGCCGCCCGGCCCGCCTGGTGTGGCTGGCCCGGCCAGCCCGACACATCCCCGCAGCCGACCGCGAGCAGGACCCGGGTGGCCAGGTCACCTTCGCCGACGAGTACCCGATTCTGCTCAGCAGCACCGGCTCGCTCGATGAGCTCAACAGGTGGCTGGCAGAGGCCGGCGAGCCGCCTGTGCCGATGACCCGCTTCCGCCCGAACCTCGTGGTCACCGGAGCGCCGGCCTGGGCGGAGGACGGCTGGGCCGCCCGCCTGGTGCGGATCGGTGGTGTCACCTTCCGCGCCGCCGGCCTGGCTGGCCGTTGCGTGGTCACCACAGTGGACCAGGAGACCGGTGTGCGCGGGAAGGAGCCGCTGGTCACGCTCGGCCGCTACCGCAGGGTGCGGCAGAAGCTCCGCTTCGGGCTGCACATGGTGCCCGTCGAGACCGGCCGGGTCGCCGTCGGTGACGAGGTTGTGCTCGCCGACTGACCGCGGCGGGTTCGGCCCCACGGATCCCCCGGGCCGCCGCTTATCACCCAGGCCGTTGGCCGTCCCCTGGGCCGTCGTTTGTCACCGGGGCCGGTCGGTGCTCAGGTCGAGCCACATGAAGAGCTCGTCCCGATCATCCCCCGCCCCCACCCGCAGCGCGCCCGGCAGCCGTCCCACCTCGCGGTAGCCGAGATGCCGGTAGAAACGGTCCAGCCCCAACCCGTCCCGGACGGTGACCTGGAGCGCGACCAGCCCCAGCCGGCGGCCGATCCGCTCCGCCTCGCGCATCAGGTCCAGGCCGTAGCCCTCGCCCTGACAGTCCGGGTGAATCATGACCCGGGTCAGGACCCGGTAGTGGGTCTTCAGGTGAAACCGGTTGTCGGTGAAGATCGCCATCGCGGCGAGCTGGCCGCCCACGTAGCCGAGTAGCAACCGGTCCGGGCCGTCGGTGACCGCCGCCAGGGTCGGGTCGGCGATGCTCCGCACGTCGGCGGCGGTGACCGGCGCGACGAAGCCCACCGCGCCACCGGCGTTGGTGACGTCCACCCAGAGCGCGACGATCTCCGCGCGCAGTTCGGGCGTCAGGTCGGGGTCGAGGACGAACCGCAGAGTCACGGTGCTCATCCTGGCCGGTCGGGGTGGACGGCCGCCCGAGATAGTGACGAGCCCGACAGGTCGAATCACGCTAGGGTCCCCTCGTGATCGCCGACCTGCCACCATACGAGTTCGCCTTCCCCGGCCCGTTGCGGGACCAACTGGTCGCCGCGGTGCTCGAGGGGACCAAGACCACCACGACCGGCCTGTGTCAGGACTACGAGATTGACGGTGAGGCGCTACCGGTCGCGGGTGCCCAGGCGGCGGTGGTCGATTCTGCTGGTCGTCGGGTGGCCGTGATCGAGCTGACCGAGGTACGGGTCAGCCGGCTCGGTGACGTGGACCTTGACCACGCCCGGGACGAGGGCGAGGGGTACGACTCGGTCGCCGCCTGGCGGGCGGGCCACGAGAAGTACTGGCACGGCGTGGACTACCGAGGGTGGCTCGGTGATCCGGACTTCACCGTGGACGACGACACGCCGGCTGTGCTGGAGCGGTTCCGGCTGGTGGCGACGCTGTGAACACGGTTGGTGGCGACGCTGTGACCGTTCCTGGTCGCGGACGCCGGGCGGCTCCTGCCGAGCGCCGGTGGTGCGGGAGGGGGGACTCGAACCCCCACGTCCTCTCGGACACAGGCTCCTAAGACCTGCGCGGCTGCCAATTACGCCACTCCCGCTTGCCCGGAAGAGTCTAGAGCCTCCCGTGGCGGGCCCGCGCCCCACCCGGTGGTCGTCTCGATGGACCGGTGGAGACCCACCAGGGGACGCGGGCGCGCGGGCCGTCGGGCGTCGGTTCAGTCCAGGCCGAGGTCGCGACGGAGTTTGGCGACGTGGCCGGTCGCCCGGACGTTGTAGAAGGCCTGCTCGATGCGCCCGTCGGCGTCGATGACGAACGTCGAGCGGATGACCCCGGTGACCGTCTTGCCGTACGACTGCTTCTCGCCGTACGCCCCGTACGCGGTGAGCACCGCCCGGTCGGTGTCGGAGACGAGGGGGAACGTGATGGCGTCCCGTTCGCGGAACGTGGCCAGCTTCTCCGGCTTGTCCGGGGAGATGCCGACGACCTCGTAGCCGGCGGCCTGGAGCGAGGCGAGGGAATCGCGGAAGTCGCAGGCCTGCTTGGTGCAGCCGGGGGTCATCGCGGCCGGGTAGGCGTAGAGCAGCACCTTGCGACCGCGGAGGTCGGCCAGCGCGAGCTGGTCGCCGCTGTCGGTGGGGAGGGTGAAGTCGGGGGCGGTGTCGCCGGGGGAGAGGCGGGCAGGCGCGGTCATGGCTGCGACCCTACCGTCGCGCCGGCTCCCGGTTCGCGTCGGTGACCTCGGTGGCGTGCCGTTCGGTGGTCCGACGACGTGATCGACACCATCTCTTGTTGCAAGGAATTGGCAATAGTTCAGTTCGCCTAATAGTCTGACGCGGCGGCGTGGACGGACCCGCCGAACACGTGGGGAGGTCGCGTGGAGTACCTGGCGATGCACATCTCCAACGGGATCATCAACGGTCCCGTCGCCGCGATCTTCGCGGTGATCGCGCTGGCAGCGATGGCGCTCTGCGTCCAGCGCGGCCGGCAACACCTGGACGATCGACTGGCGCCGATGGCCGGCCTGGTCGCCGCCTTCATCTTCGCCGTGCAGATGCTCAACTTTCCGATCTTCACCGCCGGGGTCAGCGGCCACCTGCTCGGTGGCGCGCTCGCCGCGCTGCTGGTGGGGCCGTGGGTCGGCGCACTCTGCGTGGCCGTGGTGCTGATCGTGCAGGCGCTGGTCTTCGGCGACGGCGGCGTGGCGATGCTCGGTCTCAACATCACCAACATGGCGATCGTCGGCACCGCCGCCGCGTACCTGCTGATCGTCGCACTGCTGCGGGTCCTGCCGCGTACGCCGGCCGGGCTCGCCGTGACGGCGTTCGTCTCGGCCCTGGTCAGCGTCGTGGTGGCGGCCCTGGGCTTCGTCTTCCAGTACCAGCTCGGTGGCGCCGCCGACCTCGGCGACAACATCGCCGGTCTGGCCGGCACGATCGCCGTCTCGCACCTGCTGATCGGCATCGGCGAGGGCCTGATCACCGCGGTGACGGTGCTGACCGTCGCGAAGACCCGACCCGATCTCGTCTACGCGCTGCGCGCCCGCGGACCGGTCGCGTCAGCCCCCGTCCTGGCTGTTGGAGGTGCCCGGTGAGGAAACGGACCTGGGGTTTCGTCGCCAGCGGGCTGCTGGTCTCCCTGCTGCTGGCCGGGGTGGTGAGCGGCTTCGCGTCGGCCCACCCGGACGGGCTGGAGTCCGCGCTGCGGGAGGGCTGCATCGTTGACGCGGAGGGTGCCGTCACCGGCGGCGACTGTCCGGCGCAGCGGGAACAGGAGCACGAGATCGGCGGCCCGTTGGCCGACTACGGCGTCACCGGCATCGCCGACGACACCCTCGCCACCGGGCTCTCCGGTGTTGTCGGCGTGCTGCTGACCTTCGCCCTGGCCGGGGGCGGGTTCTGGCTGGTCCGTCGCCGGGCCGGGCAACCCACCGGGGATGGGGACGCGGCGGCGCAGCCGACCTCCGCCGCCGGAGTGGGCTGAGGAGCGGGCCGTGGGCGCCGGGCACAGCCAGCTGCTCTACCACCGCTCGGACTCGCCGGTGCACCGACTGCCCCCCGAGGTGAAGATCACGGCGATGGTGGCCTTCACCCTCGCCGTGGTCGCCACCCCCCGGGAGGCGCTCTGGGCCTTCGGTGGCTACGCCGTGCTGGTGGCGGTGGTCGCGGCGGTGGCCCGGGTCCGGCCCGGCTGGCTGCTGCGCCGGTCGCTGATCGAGCTGCCGTTCGTGCTGTTCGCGTTCGCCCTGCCGTTCCTCGGCGTGGGCGAGCGTGTCGAACTCCTCGGCCTGTCGGTCTCCGTGGACGGGCTGTACGGGGCGTGGAACATCCTCGCCAAGGGCACGCTGGGTGTCCTGGCGTCGCTGCTGCTGGCCGCGACCACCACCACCCGGGACCTGATCGTCGGATTGGACCGGCTGCGCTGCCCGCAGCTGCTCACCCAGATCGCCGCCTTCATGCTGCGCTACCTGGACGTGCTGGTCGGTGAGGCCCGACGAATGCGGGTGGCCCGCCTGTCCCGGGGCGACGATCCGCGCTTCGTGTGGCAGCTACGGGGATTCGCGACCGGGGTCGGGGCCCTGTTCCTGCGCGCCTACGAGCGGGGGGAGCGGGTGTACCTGGCGATGCTGTCGCGCGGCTACACCGGGCGGATGCCCCAGATGGGGCAGGGCACGGACGCGGCGACCGCCGGGCAGTGGCTGCTCGCCTCGACCGTCCCCGCCGTGGCGGCCGGCGTCGCCGCCACCGCCCTGGTCCTGACATGATCGGGAACGTGCAGCCGACAACGTCCCCCAGCCTCGACGTGCGCGACGTGCGCTACGCCTACCCGGACGGGCACGCGGCGCTGCGGGGCGTGGAGCTGACCGTGCCCCGCGGTGACCGGGTGGCACTGCTCGGGCCGAACGGCGCCGGTAAGACGACCCTGGTGCTGCACCTCAACGGCATCCTCACCCCCACCGCGGGGAGCGTGACCGTCGGTGGACTGACCGTCCGCCCGGATCGGTCGACCCTGGCCGAGGTGCGCCGGCGGGTGGGCATCGTCTTCCAGGACCCGGATGACCAGCTCTTCCTGCCCACCGTCGCCGAGGACGTGGCGTTCGGCCCGGCCAACCTGGGGCTGCGCGGTGCCGAGCTGACGAACCGGGTGGACGAGGCGCTCGCCGCGGTCGGCATGAGCGAGCACCGGGACCGCGCGCCGCACCACCTGTCGTTCGGGCAGCGTCGCCGGGTCGCGGTGGCGACGGTGCTCGCCATGCACCCGGAGATCCTGGTGCTGGACGAGCCATCGTCCAACCTCGACCCAGCTGCCCGCCGCGAACTGGCTGAGATCCTGCGCGCCCTGCCGGTGACCCTGTTGATGGTCACCCATGATCTGCCGTACGCGCTGGAGCTGTGCGAACGCTCGGTCATTCTGGACGCCGGCCGGCTCGTCGCCGACGGCCCCACGGAGGAGATCCTGGCCGACGAGGCGCTGCTCGCCCGGCACCGCCTCGAACTGCCCTACGGATTCACGCCCCGCCCGACACTGCGTTGACCCGGGTACGGACTAACTGGCGGCCTCCACCGCGGCCTGGATGTTCTCCGGCGACCAGTTGGTGACCGGCTCTCCGTTGACCAGGACCGTCGGCGTGCCGGAGACGTTCGCCCGGCTGGACTCCTCGGTCACGTGTTTGGTCCAGGACAGATAGGTGCCGTCGTTGACACACGAGCCGAAGCTGTCCCGGTCCAGCCCGACGCCGACTCCGAGGTCGATCAGCTCGTCGTTGCTGAGCTGGGCGCCGTCTTCGGCCGGCTGCTGCACGAAGAGCGCCTCGCTGTACTCGCGGAACTTCCCGCCAGCCGCGGCGCAGCCCGCGGCGGCGGAGGAGCGGGTCGAGTACTGGGTGGTGGAGCGGCTGTCCAGGATGGCCACCGGGTGGAAGACCACCTGTGCCTTGCCCTCGTCCGCGAGTTGGTCGACGGTTTCGCCGCTGACCTCCTGGAACTGCTTACAGGCCGGGCAGAGGTAGTCCTCGTACAGGTCGATGGTGACCGGCCCGGAGCCGTACACGATGCCGGTGCCGGCCTCGTTGGCCCCCGGTGGCGGGGTGAAATCGTCAGCGCGCTGCTCGGAGTAGACGGCCCAGCCGACGAAGCCGGCGATCACCAGCACGAAGACGGCGGTCGCCGACACCCAGAGCGTCCGCTTGCGCCGCCGCTCCTGGGCCAGCTGTTCCCGGACCACCCGGGCGGCTTCCTTGCGACCCTTGCGACTACTCATCCTCGTCCTCCACTGCACGTTCGCCCATCAACCAGCCGTCCACCGAGAACGGGGTGCGGGGCCAGATCAACAGGAACCCGGCCAGCGCCAGGAATCCCAGGTCCCGGAGGATCTCCGGGAGGTAGCTCGGGGTCTGCCCCTCGGCCAGCTCGCCGCCGATGCCGAAACAGCCGCAGTCGATGGTCAGCCCGCGCGTCCAGGCCGAGACGATGCCGGCGATGAAGACCAGCAGCAGCGCCACGGACACCCCGGCGGTCAGCCGGGTCGCCAACCCGAGCAGCACGAGTACGCCGAGGGTCAGCTCGACAAAGGGCAACGCGGCGCCGATCACGGCCGCCACGTCGTACGGGAAGACCTGGTACGCGTTCACGGCCCGGCCGGAGGCGGCGAGGTCCCCAACCTTGGACGCCCCGGCGAGGAGCCAGACCGCGGCCAGGCCGAGTCGGGCGGCGAGGCCGATCCACGGGCGGACGATCGGCCAGCGGGCAAAGCGGCTGCTCGATGTGGTCACGCTCATGTGGTCGCTCCTCGCCCCCGGCAGGTTCCCGCGCTCAGCCGATCCACGCCACGCCGACGGCGGGGACCAGCGGATTCGATGTCGCGCGGGGCCGGGATCATGACAGTCCAGGCTACGCGGAGCGAGATGTGGTGGTAGGGACCTTTGCCCCTAGATGGGCTTTGCCACGTCGGGAACTTTCCCGGGGCGAGGTCCGACTACCCACTTATGAGCTGGGAGGAGCGGCCCGGTCGTGGGTCTCCCGCCGACCCAAGTCCGGTTGGGCATCAGGGGCGTTCTGGGCGAGCATGACCGGCATGAGTGTCGTCCTCCGCCGCTGGACCGCCCGGCTCACCGCCGTTGGCGGGCTCCTGATCGCCCTCGTTGCCCTGCTGGTCGCCCCGGCCGGCCCGGCCAGTGCCCACGCGGTGCTCGTGAGTAGCAGCCCGGCCTCGTCGGCGGTGGTGCCGGACGCCCCCACCGAGGTGGTCCTCACCTTCAGTGAGTCGGTCCGCAAGGTGCCCGGTAAGACCCGGGTCATCGCGCCGGACGGATCGCGGGCCGACCGGGGTGAGCCCAGCTTCGAGGGTGCCGTCGTCGTGATCCCGGTCGATCCGAACTCCGGTCGCGGCACCTACCTGGTCAGCTTTCGGGTGATCTCGGCCGACAGCCATCCGGTCTCCGGTGCGTTCACCTACTCCGTCGGTGCCCCGTCCACACCCCCGGTCGACACCGGCAGCGACAGCCGCGCCGACCCGGTGGTGAGTGTCGGAATCAAGATCGGCAAGTATCTCGGCTACGCCGGCCTGCTGCTACTGGTCGGCCCGGTGCTGGTCCTCGCCCTGCTCTGGCCCCGCCGGCTGTCCCGCCGCGGCCCCGCCCGCCTGGCATGGACCGGTCTGGGCCTGCTGGCGTTCGCCACGCTGGCGACGGGCTGGCTCCAGGTCCCCTACACCAACGGCGGCGGCGTCTTCGACCTCACCGGTGCGGGCGTGAGCACGGTGCTGGGGAGCCCCTTCGGCGCCGCGCACCTGGTCCGGCTGGGCCTGCTCGCGGCGGCGGCGTTCGTGCTCCGGCCGCTGCTGGCCGGCCCGGTCGGCCGGACCGACCTGGTGATCCTGGGCGTCCTCGGCGGCGGGGCCCTGCTGACCTGGCCCCTGTCCGGGCATCCGGCGGTCTCCCCGGCCCCGGTGGTCTCGGTCGTGGTCGACGCGGTGCACCTGGGCGGCATGGCGGTCTGGCTCGGCGGTCTGGTGATGCTCGCCGGCTTCCTGCTGCGCCAGGCCGACGAGGGGGAGCTGAGCGCGATCCTGCCGATCTGGTCCCGCTGGGCGGCGCTCTCCGTCTCCGTGCTGCTCGTCGCCGGGGTCGTACAGGCGCTGATCGAGGTAGCCTCGTTCGCGGCCCTCGTCGACACCCCGTACGGTCGGCTGCTGCTTGGCAAGGTCGGGCTCTTCGCTCTGGTGGTCGCGGTGGCCGCGTACTCCCGGGCACTGGTGCGTCGGGGCGCGGCGGCCGAGCGGCCCGCGCCGGTACGGCGGGCGATCCTGGTCGAGCTGGCGATCACCGCGGTGCTGCTCGGACTGGCGGCGGCGCTGGTCCAGACCACCCCGGCGCGGACAGCGGTCGCCGACACCGCCCAATCCGGCAGCGACTACTTCTCGACGACCCTGACCAGTTCGTTGTACTCGTTGCAGGTTGAGGTGGACCCGGCCCGACGGGGCAACAACTCGGTTCACTTCTACGCCTACACGCCGGACAACCGGCCCCAGCCGGTGGCGGAGTGGCGGGCCACCGTCGCGCTGCCGGGGGCGGGAATCGAACCGATCGAGGTGCCGTTGCTGCCACTGACCGACAACCACGCGACCGGTGAGATCAACCTGCCCGCGTCCGGGGATTGGCAGTTGCGGGTGACCGTCCGCACGTCAGAGATCGACCAGGCCACGGTGGCGACCACCGTGGCAGTCAGTTAGGAAGGGTTCCATTTCATGATCCGTCTCCGGCGCAGTTCCTCCGCCACCGCCCTCCTCACGCTCGGCGCGGTCGCCGCCGCCGTGTTCGGCTCCGCCGGGCCCGCCTCGGCGCACATCACGGTTGACCCGACGGAGGCGACTCAGGGCGGGTACGGCCGGTTCGCCTTCCGGGTGCCGAACGAGAGTGACACCGAGTCCACCACCAAGGTTGAGATCTTCCTGCCGGAGAACGCCCCGCTCGGTTCGGTCTCGACGATGCTGGTCCCGGGCTGGACGGCGGTGGTGGAGAAGCGCACGCTCGACGAACCGGTGGAGGTGCACGGCAGCCAGATCACCGAGGCGGTAGCGAAGATCACCTGGACGGCGCAGCCCGAGGCCGGCATCGGTCCGGGCACGTTCCAGGAGTTCCCGGTCTCGGTGGGGCCGCTGCCCACGGTTGACACGATGGTCTTCAAGTCGTTGCAGACATACTCGGACGGCACGGTCGTGCGGTGGATCGACGAGCCGACCGCCGACGGCGTGGAGCCAGAGGCACCGGCCCCGGTGCTGGAGCTGGCTGCCGCCGAGGAGTCCGATTCGGCGGCAGCCCAGGACGGGACGCCGGCCGTGGTGGATGACGAGGCAGCGGACGACGTGGCGGCGCGGGATGGGCTGGCCGTCGGTCTCGGCGTCGCCGGCCTGGTCGTCGGCCTGGGCGGCCTGGTGCTGGGCGGGCTGGCCTTCACCCGATCCCGGCGCGAGCCCATGCCGAAGCTCTGATCCGCTCCCGCCGGCATGAACGGCGTCGCCGGCCTTTCGGCCCGGCCCGTCGGATCTCCCGGCGGGCCGGTGCCTTTCCTCGGCGATGGCCGTGGATATCCCCTGATCGGGCGCTTCGGGTCGGTAAGGTCGGCCGAGTGCTTGGCTACGGAGAGGGGTTAAGTCGGTGCGTACCGTGCGGGTCTTCGCGGGGGTGTTGTTGTTGGTCACCGGGATCCCGGTGCTGCTCGGTGGGGCCGCACTGGGCGCTGACCTGACCCTGGACCTGCGCGCTGAGCTGCGGGAGAGCTGGGTCGCGCCGGTCACCGCTGGCCTCCTGGTTGGCGGGATGCTGCTGGTGTCGGGGGCTCTGGCGTTGCTGCTACGGCCGGCTCGCCCCCGGGAGGTGGTTTTCGTGGTCGAGCCGGACCAGGTGCCGCTCCTCGCCAGTCGGCTGGGGCTGACCTCGCTCAGCGGGCTCGGTGCGCCCGCTGCCCGAGCGGGGGGTCAGCCGGTCGTCGCGCGAGACGGAAGCCGGCTCGTCGCGCCCGCCCGGCAACTCGTGTCGGTCGGCGCTTCAGGTGAGCAAACCCGCTCGATGCCCCGTCCAGCCGGGGAACGCAAGATCGGCCCGGTGGGGCGCCGCCGAGCCCCGGGGGCCGGCTCGGACTGGCCGCTCAACGAGCCCGCGGAGACCGACCTGCCCTCGCATCCCGGCCGTCCGCCGGTGCGGCGGCTGCGGCCGTCTCTGCGTGCGACTCGGCGAGACAGCGATTCGATGTAGCTGGTAGCGGGGGTGCAGGAGGACGGCCCTCCGTGCTGCCGACACGGAGGGCCGTCCCGCACCGGGGGATCGGTGCTACCGAAACGTCACTTACCTTCTCTTAAGTCAGATTAGCGCCCTGTGGGCGCCTCGTGAAGAGTGTCTGATTGAATCGGCTTGCCGCGAATCGGCAGGGCGGCCAGCAGCACCAGCCCCAGCAGTACGTACACGTTGCGATCCACGAACTCGGCGACCGTGTCGGTGGGCACCGGGGCGGTACCCCACTTCTGGAACGTCACCACCCCGTACACGACGATCACAGTGACGCCGGCGGCGAGCAGCCACAGCCGGCGGCGCCTGCTGCCCGGACTCGCGGCGAGCGCCGCGTCCACCAGCACCACGACGGCCGGCACGAACCAGTAGATGTGATGGGGCCAGGTGATCGGGCTGATCAGCGAGCCAACCAGGCCGGTGAGGGTGAGGCCGGTCAGCGCGTCGCCGGCACGGGCCGCCCGGGCCGCCCGCCACAGCCCGTACCCGGCGACCACCACGACCAGGGCGAGCCACAGGAGTCGATCTGGCTCCTGAGGCACGGTGAGGCGGTGGATCAGACCGAGCAGTGACTGGTTGCCGGTGTAGTCGGTGCGGCCGACCCGGTCGGTGGCCCACAGTTCGTGCGTCCAGTAGCGCCACGATTCGAGCGGCAGGACAACCGCGGCGAGCAGCGTGGCTCCCGCTGCCGTCGCGCTCGCCACCGCTGCCGCCCGCCACTTCCGGCAGGCCAGCAGGTAGACGATGAAGATGCCTGGGTACAACTTGAGCGCCGTCGCCAGCCCCACCCCCACCCCGGCCCAACGCCCGTTATGCGGTACGGCGAACAGCAGGTCCGCCAGGATCAGCACCACCAGCAGCATGTTGATCTGCCCGAAGGTGATGGTCTCCCGGGTGCTCTCCACGGCGAGTACGAGCAGCACCGCCACGGCGAGGGTGAAGATCCGGGGCAGGTTGTGCCGGGCGATCACCGGGTCGACCAGCCAGCGGGTGGTCACCACCACCGCCAGCACGGTCAGCACAGTGAAGATCGTCACGGTGGCGCCCAGCCGGAGCAGCGCGAACGGCGACAACAGCAGCGCGCCGAATGGCGGGTAGGTGAAGTACAGCTCGCCCTGCACCCGGTCCGGCTGGACGTAGTCGTAGAGCGGGTTGCCCATGGCCCACCAGTCCATCGCCGCCATGTAGATCTTCAGGTCGAAGAAGTCGTGCTTTCCCTTCACGTAGAGCGCGGGCAGCACGGCGGCGATAGCCAAAACGGTGACGATCCGACGCGCCGTCCGCCCGCGGGTGTCGTCTTCGACCACGACGGGAGGGGGGACGGGTTCGGCTGGCACGAGAGAACCCTAACGGTCGCAGTGCCGACAGATGCGCGGCGCGCGGGCTGCTGGGCTGCGCGTAGGCTGTGCCGGTGGCAGATCTACTCGTCTGGATCGACTGTGAAATGACCGGCTTGGACCTCGGCGGCGACAAGCTGATCGAAGTCGCCGCGCTTGTTACCGACCCCGATCTCAACGTGCTCGGTGAGGGTGTCGATGTGGTGATCCACGCCGACGAGGCGGCGCTGGACAAGATGCCCGAGATCGTGGCGACGATGCATGCGAAGTCGGGCCTCACCGAGGAGGTCCGCCGTTCCACAATCGGGCTCGCCGAGGCGGAGGAGATGGTCCTCGACTACATCACCAGTCACGTGAAGGATCCGCGTACCGCTCCGCTCTGCGGCAACTCGATCGCCACCGACCGGGGTTTCATCGCCCGGGACATGCCCCGGCTGGACAACCACCTGCACTACCGGATGATCGACGTTTCCTCGATCAAGGAGCTCTGCCGGCGCTGGTATCCCCGGGTGTATTTCAGCCAGCCGAGGAAGGGCCTGGCACACCGGGCGTTGGCCGATGTGCGCGAGAGCATCCGGGAGCTCGAGTACTACCGACGGACACTCTTCGTGCCGCTGCCGGGGCCGGACGTGGAGAGCGCCAAGGCGGTCGCCGCAAAGCTGTAGCCGCAGGGGTGGAACCCGCTGGACGCGATGACCCCGGGTGCGGCTATCATTGATCCGCGCCGCCAGGGGTGAACCCAGCGCGGCGGATGGTGGCTGTAGCTCAGTTGGCAGAGCACCGGGTTGTGGTCCCGGTTGTCGTGGGTTCAATTCCCATCAGTCACCCCAGTGGTGGATCTGCTCCACCGCAGCTCAGGCCCCCTCCACGGAGGGGGCCTGAGTCGTTGTAGGGCAATACAGGGGAACTCGGCCTTGGCCGCCGGCCCTGCGGCCAGGCGGGGCGCCGTCCGGGCCGTCACAGCAGGACTGCGCAAATGCGGCACTCGGGCAGTTAAGCCCAGTAAAGGTATTCTTGTCTTGTTTGGGGATAAATTTCGGATTCACGTACTGATGTCCCTTATGTCGGTTTAGCGTGCTGGTGGCTGCTACCGCCTGCCCGGTAGCCGAGGGACACCGCCCGGTCCGCCCCTGGGCTGGTGGCTCCTCGCCGTAACGGGGGAAGGACACCGACACCGCGATGAACCAGCAGGACCACATCCACGAGCCCGAACCGGAGCGCCCTGGTGGCGGCCGGGCGAGGTCACGGCGGCGGTGGTGGGCCCTCGGGTTGGCCGGTGCGACCGGCCTGGCCCTCACCACCGTCGGCGTCGCCGCAACCCCGGCCGCAAAACTCGGCGGCGACCACCTGGCAACACCCAACGACCGGTCCGCCGGGAGCGAGCACCGCGGCGACGACCGCGGTCAGCGTGATGACGACGACAAGCGTGAGGGGAAGAAGGAGGCCGCACCCAAGGGCACCCCCGTGCCCTGTGACGCCGACGCGTTGATCGCCGCGATCACCCTGGCCAACGCCCGCGACGGCGCCGTGCTCGACCTCGCCAAGGACTGCACCTACCTGCTCACCGCCGACATCGACGGCAACGGCCTGCCCGCCATCACCGCCCCCATCACCCTCAACGGCGGCAAGAACACCACCATCGAACGCGCCGCCGCCGTCGACGAATTCCGCATCCTCGCCGTCGACACCGGTGGCAACCTCACCCTCAACAAGCTGACCATCACCGGCGGCCAGGTCACCGGTGACGGTGCGGGAGTCCTCGTCAACGCTGGTGGGGCGTTGACCACCAAGGACAGCACCATCACCCGGAACATTGCCGAAAGCGGTGACGGCGGCGGCATCTTCAACGCGGGAACCACCGTCGTCACCAACTCCAGCGTCAGCCGGAACACCGTCGACCAGATCGGCGGTGGAATTTACAGCACCGGCCGGTTGGACATCGTCAAGTCGCAGGTCGACAACAATATTGCGGTGAATACCGGCGGTGTCTTTGCCCAGGGCCTCACCATGAAGGAGGGCAGTATCTCCCGAAACCAGGCGCTCACCGTTGGCGGGCTATTCGTCGTTGGCGGCGTGGGCACGGTTGTTGGCACTCGAGTCACCGGAAACACCGCCATTGTCGTTGGTGGTATCGCCGCCGCAAACGGTGCACAGTTGCGGCTGCGACACCTTCACCTCACCGACAACACGGCCGACAGCGCCGGTGGTCTGTTCGTCCGAGGGGGGGTAGCGGTTGCGGAGAGCAGTGCCGTCATAGAAGACAGCCTCATCATGAGGAACACCGCCACCTCCGTGAACGGTGGAGGAATCCTCAACGAGGGGCAACTCGTGTTGCGGCGGACAAAAGTTACCGAGAACCAAGCTGATCAGGGTGGTGGAATCTACAACGAGGCCATCGGCACGACATCCCTCTTCTCCACCAAGATCGTCAAGAACATCGCCGTCACCGACGGCGGGGGCATCTTCAACGACGGCGGCACGGTGAACCTGAATACCGCCACCGGCACCATCGTGGTGAAGAACCGACCCAACAACTGCGTCAACGTCTCCGGCTGCTCGGGCTGACCCCCGTCACCCGGATCGCGCGGGCTCGACCACACCGCCAGTCGGCGGTGCGGGTCGAGCCCCGCGATCCCGTCTCGGCCCGCCACAATCTGCCGAGCACCCGCGAGGGCTCCGCCACCCCAGGCTGCCGCTTCGGTGGAGGACCGTCACCCGCGGCTGTCGGCCCGCCGACAGCCGCGCTGTGTCTGTCAGCCAGGCGAGCTACCTGTCGAGTCGGCGGCGGGCCCGGCCAAAGCCGGCTCCTCGGGCAGGGCGCTGCCTTCGACGTACTCCTCCCAGCTCAGGTTCCAGTCGGTCCAGCCGTTGCCGTTCTGGAGCTTTCGCCCAGTGCCCACCACCCGGATCGGATCCCCGATCCGGGTGTTGTTGAAGAGCCAGGCGCCGTTGGCCATCGACACGTTCACGCAGCCGTGGGAGACATTCACTGAGCCCTGCTGTCCCTCCGACCAGGGGGCGGCGTGGATGAACTCCCCGCCCCAGGTAAGCCGCTGCGCGTACTCGATGTCTGTGCGGTAACCCTCGTCCGGCCCCAGTTCGTCAAACGTGTCGAAGACCGTCTCGCGCAGCTTCTCGATCACCACCATGGTGCCGCTCGACGAGGGCGTGGACTTCTTGCCGAGGCTTACCGGGATGGTCCGGACCTTCTCGCCGTCCTTCGTGACCACCATCTGCTTCGTCTTGTTCTCCACCGTCATGATCAGCGCCGGGCCGATCTCGATGTCGACGGTGAGATCGGCCCGTCCGTACCAACCATCACCAAGCGGCAGGCCGCCTGCCTGGACCCGGTACGAGACCGTGCTGTTCGCCTGCCAGAACTCCTTCGGGCGGTACCGCACCTCGGTCGGGCTGACCCAGTGCCACACCCCCTCCTGCGCGGGTGTCGCCGTCACCGTCATTCGACGCTGCACGTCGTCGCGGTAGTCCTCCGGTATCTCCCGGCCAAACTTCACGATGAGCGGCATCCCGACCCCGACCACCTGACCGTCGCCGAGGAAGCTGCTGATCCGAACCTGTTGATCCGGCTTGGTCATCGTGGTGAAGGTGCTGGTCGCGGTGGCGGGACGGCCGTCATCTCCAGTGGCGGTAACAGTCGCCGTGTAGGTTTCGCCGTACTCGAGCGCACCGGTGGGCAGCCAACCCGCGCCGTCGGCGGTGAGTGCGCCCTCGACGGCCCCGCCCGCCGAGTCGACCAGCGCGACGGTGGTCTCCCGGGACTCCTCCGCCGTGAAGATGATGCTCGTTGACGCGGGTACGTCCCGGGCGTCGGTGGCTGGCTCGACGATACTGACCGAGGCCAGTGGGGCCGGTGTCGCGTCGTCGGCCTTCCCTTCGGGCTGTTCGTCTCCGGAGGCGCAGGCAGCGGTCAGCGTCAACGTGGCGGTGAGTAGCCCGGCCACGAACGCGTGCCAGCGCCTACCTGGCCGACGTCGACCGTGCCGGGGCGGCAGGTCCTGAACGGCTCGCATGTGCTCTCTTCCTTACTCTTGTCGTCGAAGAGGTGGACCGGAACTGGTCGCCGACCGTCCCGAGCCCTGTCTTCAACACAGTCCGCACGCGCCTAGGCGCACATCGTGCCGTAACTCCGCTCCTCCGTGCCCGCCCGTGCACCGCCGACTCGATGGTTTTGGTGCTACTTGTCCGAATAACTCGACCAAAAGAGGGGAGTGGGGATCGGATTCGAGGCCGGCTGAACTGGCGTGCTAGGGTTCTTTCCGTTGCCAACGAGCGCCGCTAGCTCAACTGGCAGAGCAGCGGACTCTTAATCCGCGGGTTCGGGGTTCGAGTCCCTGGCGGCGCACCAACGAGCAAGGCCCTGACCTGGTACTTAGGTGCCGGTCGGGGCCTTTTTCGCGTACGGCGGTGGTGGTTGGTCGCTCGGTGGGTGCTCGGGAGCCGTTGGACCGGGTTGGTGTCGGTGGGACGGGGTGGGATGCCAGCCGGTCGGCACCATGGATCAATCGGGTGCGCCGCTGTCCGGTGGCGGGGCCCGGGCGTGGTTAGGGTCGGTTGTGCGGCGGATCGTGCGTAGGTCGGTGCGGGCCATCCTTGTTGATGGTGACGGCCGTCTTGTGCTGATCAAGCGGATCAGGCCCGGGCAGGTGCCGTACTGGACGACGCCGGGCGGTGGGGTGGAGTCGACGGATGTTTGTCTGGAGGCCGCGCTGCGTCGTGAGTTGCGTGAGGAGGTTGGTGGCGAGGCCGGTCGGCTGGTTCCGGTGTTCCTGTTCTCCACTCCGGTTGGTGCGGGTGTTTCGGTGCAGCATTTCTTCGCGGGTCGTTTGCTTCGGTTGCGGGTGGAGGCGCGTAGTGGGCCGGAGTTCGCTGATCCCGCGCGGGGTGAGTATCAGCTGGACCGGGTGGCGATTGACGAGCTGCACGCGGTGGAGTTGAAGCCGGATGTGCTCAGGGTGTTCATTGCCGCCCACGAGGAGGCGTTGCTCTCGGTGTACGACGATGGTGCAGGGTAGTGCGGTGGAGAAGGTCGAGCACGCTGTCCCAGTGGAATGGTCCGTTTGGGGTGTCGGGTCGTAGGGCTTCGGTGGCGGTGAAGTGAACGCCGGCGTTGGCGAGTAGTTCGAGGTTGCGGTGGAAGGCGGGGTGTGCGGCGAGCGTTGCCTTGGCGTAGGGCGAGACGATGATCGGTGTTCCGGCTCCGAGGGCTTCGTTGAGGGTGCCCAGGGCTGCGGTGTTGTTGATGCCGGCGGCCCATTGGTTGATCGTGTTGAAGGTGGCCGGGGCGACGATGATGGCGTCAGGCCGCGGTAGCGACTTCGGCTCCTGCGGTCCGCGTGGTTCGCTCCGGACGGGGTGGCCGGTTGTCTGTTGCAGGGCTGGGAGGTCAACCCATGCGGTGGCGGCCTCGGTGACGACGGGGTGCACGTCCCAGCCGTCGTGGCGGAGCCATTCGGCCAGCTCGGTTACTTTCGCGGCCGGTGGGGCGGCGCACACGACGAGCAGGGCGACGGGGGTGGCCTTGGTCATGCGTCTTGGACTCCTGCTCGGTCGGCGAGGGCTCGTAGCCCGGGGGTGCGGCTGGGGTGTTCCCGCCGGAGCAGCTTCGTGATGAGCCCAGCGGCGGTGGCGTTGAGCTTGATCGCCTCAGGGACGAGGCGTTCGTACTCCAGGAGGTGGAGCATCGCTTGGGGGGCTGAGCTGTCCGTCGCGCTGTGCGCCACGGCAAGGTCGAGGTGCGCTTGAGCGCGCCGGCTGGCTAGCGTCAGTGGGAGCTGTGCGGTGTCGAGCTGGTCGGCGAGCCGGAGTGCCTGCTTGTTGTCGTGTAGGGCGACCGCGACGGAGATTTGGTGTAGCCGGACGTTGGTGGGTCCGAAGGCTGTCCACAGTTCGTTACCGTTGCGGCCGAGTTCATCGGCGGCTGATTCAGCGGCTCGCAGGTGGCGCCATGCGCTGCGAGTGTCTGCCTGGCGGGCTGCCGCCACGGCCGCGTGGAGCAGGAGCGCTCCGTACGCCGAGAGGTAGGCGGGGGTGCGGTACAACTGGTGGCCGGCGATGGCTTCGGCGGCGGTTACCGCGACCTTTTCCGCTTCGGCGGCACGGCCTGGCTGCTTGGCGAGCGCGCATGCGGTCTGGTAGGCCGCGATGGCGGTCCGTGCTGGATCAGCGGCTATCAGGCCGAAGCATCGGGCGCGGTCCGCGGTGGTCCAGGCGAGTTCGCCGTCACCGAGTTTGGCAGCCAGTTTTGACGCCAGCAGGTAAACGCCGCTAGCGGCTCGGGCAACCCTGGGCATCTCCACAGCCTTCGGCTGTTCGGCGAACAAGGACTCGGCCCCGTTGATAAGGATGGGTAGCTGCCGCAGTTTGCTGTACTGAGCGCCCTGGTAGGCGAGGTTGCCGACCTGTAGGGCGGCCTCCAGCTCAGGTAACGGCAGCAGGACCTGTCCGTTGTCACGGGCGAGGACCGCGTGCCGCAGCCCCGCACGCCATTGGCTGGGCGAGCCGGAGGCATCGAGCGATTGGCTGGTCTGTGGCGACTCGGGCTCGTATATCTCGGGCCGTGGGTGGGCGAGGGTCATCCCCTTGTGTTGGTGACGAGAATTCGGCTCTGTGGGTTCCGGGAGTTCGTCATTCTTGGCGTTGTCGGGCCGGTCGATGTAGAGCCCGAGCGAACGCTTGTCGGTTTGCAAGACCGTGCAGAGCGCCCATCGGTAATCCTCATTGGGCCATCGGATCTCGCCGCGTTCCAGCGCGCCAATTGCCTTCTCGGTGAGTCCTGCCCAGCGCGGCCTGCGACCTTGCCTGCCGTACATCGAGGCCAGTTCGGCGTTGCAGGCGTCGGCCAACTCCTGGCGAGACATCGGGCGGCCGGAACCAGAGGGGGACCGTAGCGCCTTGCGGGCAGCCCTGAGGTGACTGTTCGGGACGCTGTCCCTCCCCACGATCTGCCCCCCAGGATCGACCCAGCAATGACGTGCCCTTGCGCCACATCGTCGCAGCACTACGCTCCTACATGGTCCCAGTGCGTCCCTGCCCGGTTCAAGCGATACCGATGGTCGTCGGCGGCGTGGGCCACTTCCTGGCCTTGCGGTCCGCGCCGTAGGGCTGGGTGCCACGGTGAGGCCGCCACCCCGCGAGCGCGGCTGGCGGGCTGCAACCCGTGCCGGTCAGGCGTCGAATTCGCCGTTGCGAACCCCCTCGATGAACTCGAACCAGCCATCCGGGCCGAACACAAGGACACCGTCGGGGTTCTTGGAGTCCCGGACACCGACGTACAGGTCGGTAGCGGTCGTGACTTCGACACAGTTGTCGGCGCCACCGCTTCGGGTGGACTTCCGCCACGGGCCCAACTGTCTGTCATTCATCGTGAATATTACTCCTGATTTCTTCGGCCGTTGCGGCGAGGAAGCCGAGGCTTTCGCCCGGTGGCATGGCGGCGTCCGCCAACCTGCCGTATAGGTCGAGGTAGCGGTTGACGTCTGCTACCTCTGTCAGTACGAGGTCGTCGGTGGCCGTGTCAACGGCAACGACCACGGGGTCGTGCGGGTCCGGGTACCGGTAGGTGAAAAACGCCGAGCGGGGGACGGAATGCTGGCGGATCTTGGCGGCGATTGGCAGTACTCGGATGCTGATGGTTCGGCGGTGGTGTCCGACGAGCGTTAGGTGGTCCAGTTGATCGGCGATCACCGGGGCGGGCGCGGCAAAACGGCGGATGGCCAGTTCGTCGATGATCACCTCATACCGAGGGCCGCCCGGCCGCTCCAGCATGCGTTGGCGGCCGGCGCGTGCTTCGAGTGCTCGGGTGTGGCTGTAGGTGGCACCGTTGGGAGCATCCATTAGCAGGCGTGCTTCGGTGTACGGCCGCACCTGCAACAAGCCGGGCAGGTAGACCATCTGATATTCGCGAATCTCACTCGCGCCCGCCTCAAGGTTCGCGTATAGAGCCTGTCGGGTGCCCATCTCGTCGGCGTACTTCGCCCACCACCCGCGTTCCTGTGCCTCGCGGGCGATCGTCATGATCTGCTGCCAGCGCTGCTGATCTACGCCGAACAGCTGGAGAATCCGCATGACCTCGTCGAGGTCAGGGGCGACGTGACCGTTCTCCAACCGCGAGATGCGTTGGCGTGCGACGCCGATCTCCGCGGCGACGCGGGCGGCTGGGTATCCGTGCTCGTCGCGCAGGCGGATCAGCTCGGCGGCGAGCCTACGACGACGCACCAGCGGGCTGATCACACCACACCTCCGGAGAACAACCAACGCCGGAGGACGATTACGCACCGGCGATGCGGGGAGCGTAACCCCGGGCTTCTCTGTTGGAGCTGGGCGTGAGTTCACGATCGGCTGCTGAGGCCCTGATCAGCGACCATCTGGGCAGCAGAACGGGTACCGGATCAGGTGGTGGACGGGGATTCCCGCGTATGTGGACTGTCCGTGAAGGTGGACCTACCAGAAGCGATCTGTCGATTTATGTGATCCGGTACGGGCGAACCGGCTGGATCCGGCTCGTGACAGCAACGCGGTCCTGGGCGTGTTCTCGCCTTACGCCGGTGCGCGGTACCGGGGTAGGTGAACGCGCCGGACGGCGTGGCTGCAGTTGGTCTCCCGCTCGCCGTCGCTGCTACAGGGCGTGGCGGCGGGCGGGACTTCACCACCATGCGTGTCCCTGAGGAGGGCCGGTTCCGTGTTCGCAGGTGACTACTACTGGCTCGACCGCGATGACGCCACCGGCCTCGGTCGGCACATGTTCTGGGCCGTATCGGTAGCAACCCAGTTCGGGTGCGCCGCGGGAGTGACACATCAAGATTGCCAGCGCGGCGCACCTGGTCCACATCGGTCGAAACGGAAGGCAGGCATGGCGACCTACCACGGTGGCGAAAAGGTCGAACAAGCGCAAATAGTGTTGCAGCAACACGCAACCAGCAGTGCATCCGGAGCGTGCATTACCTGCCGCAGCCCCGGCCCATGCGCCGAGTTCGAGCAGGCGGCGAAAGTCTTCTGGCTTTCACTTCAGCTGCCTCGCCGAACTCCTGGCGCTACCCGACCCGAGCTAATCAATGCCAGACGAGTTGGTGATCGCGGGCTGTTGGCAAGCAGACCTCACCATCGTGTAACGGCAGCTCCCACGGCAAACGCGCGGCGGGCGCCGTCGGTGCTATCTGTGAGTAAGTCGTACTGACCATCAGAGTGGGAGGCGAAGTGGCATGCCAGTTAAACTAGTGACCGTGCCGCCGCTACCGGTCACCGCAAGAATGCCCCTGAATGGCGAGTCGAACACGGTGGTCGAATTGACTGAGCAGGCAGTTGCACTGCGTAGCGTCCATGCCGAGCGGGACGGCATTTGCGCCGGATGCCTCGACATGTGGGCGCGGCTGGCGCCTCACCCGTGTCCGCAGGCGGACTGGGCGGAGCGCGTTCTCCAGCAGGCAACACCGACTGCTTGACACCCTTATCTGCTCCTGGCGCATTGCTCGATGCTGGAGGTGCCGCCTAACCCGCGTTTTCACCCCTGCGCTAACGAAGCAAGGCGAGCGTTTATCACCCTGGCCTTGCGGTCGCGGCTACCGCGTCGCGGGCTATTGGCGGCGGGAGGTCTCCCGCCCCTACCTACTACTGAAGGAGAAGACAGCCGTGGACAAAATGCCGGCGAGCAGGCTGGTGCTCAACCCTGACGAACTCAACTCCGATCCAGTGCCGGGCATGGACCTGGCGGTGAAGTTGGGCATTGGTCAGCTGGAGATCCGCTCAGCCGAGGGCGCCAATGCGGTTACGCTGCCCGACGACCGGGTTCGGTACCTCCGTACGCTGGCCGAGGAGCGAGGCCTGAAGGTGGCCGCGCTGGCTT
Source organism: Salinispora tropica CNB-440 (assembly GCF_000016425.1). Lineage (GTDB taxonomy): Bacteria > Actinomycetota > Actinomycetes > Mycobacteriales > Micromonosporaceae > Micromonospora > Micromonospora tropica. Next base: position 1,279,831 of record NC_009380.1, read on the forward strand.
CGCCGCTTTGGAAGTGGTGCCGGCCCGAGGCGACGCCCGAGAGGGTGGACACCTTCGGCTTTCCCACCCAGGTTCCGCCCGAGGCGCGGCTCGGCTGGATTGAGCGGGCCATTGAGGCTGCCGTCATCCTCGGAGCCCCGGTGGTGCGGGTCTTCTCCCACCTGCGGGTCGAGCCGGAACTCACCGAGCAGCTACTCGGTGACCTGCTGCTGGCAAAAGCCCTGGACCTGGCGAACTCGGCTGGGGTGCGGCTGCTGCTGGAAAACGAGCCAGTGTGCACGGTCGCCCATGCCGAGTCACTGCTCGAGGTCCTGGACCGGTACCACGGGCAGGGCCTGGGACTGTGGCTGGACGTGGCGAATCTCCACGAGGTCGGCCAAGCCACCGGTGAGGTGGTCAGCTCCCTCGCCCCGTACGTGGGGTACGTGCACGTCAAGGACTACCGGCCCGCCGCTGACGGTGGTGGCCGGGTGTTCTGCCCGGCCGGTGAGGGTGTGGTGCCCTACGGCCAGGTGCTACCGCTGCTGCACGCTGCCCAGCCCGGGCTGCCGTACGCGCTGGAGACCCACGTGCGCGACACCCCAGCCGACGCCCTCACCTCTGGCGCCGCGTTCCTGCGCTCCGCTGTTACCGGAGGCGTGGCATGAAGCGGGTGCTGCTGATAGGAGCGGGGGAGGTCGGAGCCAAGCACCTGGCCGCACTCTCCGGAATTCCCGGCGTGCTAGTCGTCGGGGTCGCTGACCCCGCCCCGTGCGTCGATGTCCCCAGGGGTGTGCCGGTGTTTGCTTCGTGGCGGTCGGCGCTGAGCGCCGCGACGCCGGATCTGGTTGTCGTGGCCACCCCGCCGGGGACCGCGCTTGCCGCAGCCCGGGAAGCAGCCCAGACCGGAGCCGCCGTGCTCGTGGAGAAGCCCTGCACCACCGAGCCGGCGGCCCTGGTGCCCCAGCCGGGCGACGGGCGGATCTTCGTCGCGTTCCAGCCGCACTTCGCCCCCGGCCTGAACGCCCTACTCGCGATGCCTCCTGCTGTTACACGCGCCGACGTGTTGCTGACCGTGCACCGAGATCCCGGATACTTCCGCGGCTGGCGCCGCACCTACGCGGATGCCGGCGGAATCCTGCACCAGCAAGCCATCCACGGCCTGGCACTCGCCCTGCGGCTGTTGCCCGGCGACGTCGAAATGGTCAACGCAACGGTGACCCACAGCCGCGGCCTGGCAGAGACCGAGGACCACGTCATCGCCGTACTCGCCCTGTCCGGCGGGGCCACAGTGCAGATCAACGCCCGGGTCGACCACCCCGGCCCACCGGCCCACGAGCTCATCCTCCACCTCACCGACGGACGTCGGCTTCACGTACGCGGGCGGAACCTCGAAGCCGGACTCGGCGAGATCGCCGCCGCCCCCACGCATGAGGAACTGCGGCGCGCGATGTACGCCGCCGCGTTGAACGCCGCCGAGGGCCATCCGGCCCACCCCTGCCTGTTCTCGATGACGGCGCTACGGCGCCCTCTGGAGGTGATCGATCGTGTCTACCGCGATGCCCGCGTCGTCCGGGCTGCGTACGCCGCTGCCGCATGAGCTGCCCGTCGAGGTCGTCGAACGCAAAGGGGTCGGCCACCCCGACACCCTCGCCGACGGCATCGCTGAGCTCGCCTCCATCCGCTACAGCAGGCACTGCCTGGACACCGTGGGGGCGGTGCTGCACCACAACCTGGACAAGGTCGCCGTCTTCGGCGGCCGGGCCGCCTTCAGCGACACCGACGGTGTGTACGACCGGCCCCTGCGAGTCGTCTTCGGCGGCCGGATCTCCACCAGCTTCGCCGGCCAAGAACTGCCAGTGCGGGAGATCCTTGAGCACGCGGCCGTTGACCATCTGCGTACCGCGCTGCCGGGCTTCGACCGCGTGCAGCTGGAGGTGAGACACGAGACGACCAACTCCTCCAAGTTCTCCCACTGGTTCGCCCCCCGTTCCTTGGATGATCTGCCCGAGAGGCCGAGTCCGTTCTCGAACGACACCGCCTACCTCGTCGGCTCGGCCCCAGGCACGGTCACTGAGGCCGTGGCCCTGCTGGCCGAGGCGTGGTTCCGCCGCCACGCGTGGGCAGGCAGCGACATCAAGGCCCTCGCCGTCCGCAACGGCGCGACCTGGACGGTGACCGTCTGCGTGCCCGCCCTGGCCGGGTACCTGAACAGCTCCGCCCAGTTCGCCGAGGCGGTCACCTCTGCCGCCAGCGAACTGACCGACCTCCTTGCCCAGCGGCTGCCGGGTCGGGTGTCGGTGCTGTGCAACACCCGCGATTCCCGCATCGGGCCCATCTCCGGCCAGTACTTCACGCTCTCGGGGTCGGCTGTCGACTATGGCGAGGATGGCCTCGTGGGCCGGGGCAACGCCCGCACCGGCGTGATCAGCGGTGCCCACCTGGCCGGGAACGAGGCGACGTTCGGGAAGAACCCGGCCTACCACGTCGGCAAGGTCGGCGGCTGGCTCGCCGATACCGCCGCCCACGCGGTAGCCACCGAGTTCGGACCATGCCGTATCGCCCTGCTGTGGCGCAACGGCGCCCGCTACGACGAGCCCGCCTCAATCGAGATCACCACGGTTAACCCGGCGCTGCTCGGGCCGGCCGAGGAGCTGGTGCGGGCCACGCTGTCCCGCACAGACTGGATGGCAGACCTGCTGACCGGGCGGTATCTGCCCGCCGTCGCCCCGGTCGACGAGCTGCTGGCCGACCTGGAGCGAGCAGTCAGATGACCGTGCACCGGCTCGTCACTGGCCACATCTCCGCCCGCCTCGCCTTGCCCGAGTACCTGGACACCACCGCCGCGCAGGCCGCCAGCCGGGCCCTGCCCGGCGGCTGGACCCTGACAGCAGACCCCGCCACGGAAGCCGTGGACGTCGAAGTCACCACGGGGGCCGCGGCCGTCACCGTCGCGGCGGTCACCGTGCGCCTCCGGCTACCGGCACACGTGGCCGCCTCGAACTCTCTCGCCTACGTCACCTACACCGCCTTCGAACGTGCACGCCAGCACCAGCGCAAGGCCACCGTGCATGCCACAGCGCTGATCGCGCCCGACGGGCAGGCCGTACTACTACTCGGCGCGAAGGGGGCAGGCAAGACATCAACCGCACTCGCCCTCGCGGCGCAGGGATGGACCCATGCCGGAGACGATGTGGTCGTCCTCGGCGAGAGCGACGATGGCCGGGTGTCGGTGTGGCCGGGCAAACCTACCGCCGCTATCCGCGACCCTGCTCGGCCACTCGCGCCCAAGCCTCAGCTCGCCCTGGAACCGTTCGCGACCGGCCTGGCCCCGCTTGCCCGGGTTGTGCGTATGGCCGTCCACCCTGCGCTCGACACCGCGTCGCTGACGCCTGCCGTGCCGCTGTCGGTAAACGAGCGGCTGCGACTGCACGAGACCTTGGGCCGCTACATCTCCGGCCTTCCCACCCCCATCACCGGCGTGGCCGGTATGCCATACGGACCGGTGTGGCCCCTGGACAGCCCCGCCCTGGCCCGCTGGCGCAGCCACCTCATCGCCCGGCTCGCCGTTGGCCAGTTCGACTACCTATACGCCCCCGACCCGGATACCGCCGCTGACCTGCTGACCAAGGAGGCCGGATGAACTCCGCCGCGATCCTGCCCAGCCGCAACGAGCCAGCCACCATCGCCGCGGTCACCACCGCCGTTGACACCGCGCTCGCCGAGCACCGGTCCGTCATCGTCCACGCCGACTCCTCCGACACCCCTGCGACCGCCGACCAGTTCACCGCCACCGCCACCCAGGCGGCCAAGGTGCCGCTGACCGGCCTGATCCGGGGCAAGGGTGCCCAGATCCTGGCCGCAGCCCACCTTCCGGACCTCACTGGCATCGATGCCGTACTGATCGCGGACACCGATACCCGGGGCCCCGATCCGGCCGTCTACGCCGCGCTCCTGGACCACGTACGGGCTGGGGCCGCCATAGCAGTCGCGGACTACCCGCGGCACTGGGACGAAGCCAACCTCACCAACCACCTTGCCCGCCCCCTAATTGCCGCCACCACCGGCCACGACGTGCCCCAGCCGCTCGCCGGGGACCTCGCCCTCTCCCGACCCGCCCTGGACGCCGCCCTCCGCGCTGCCCGGGCGCTGCCTGTAGAGGTTTCGGCGTGCGTGGACGGCTACGGCATCGACGCATTCCTGCTGCTGACCGCCGCCACCGTCGGGCCCATCGCCTCCGTGCGATTCGACCAGCCCAAGCAGCACGCCGGGTCCTTTGCTCACCTGGCGGCCATCTATCACCAGGCTGTCCCTGTCCTGTTGCACCTGACCAGGACAGGTAAACCGCCACCGGCTACGTCAGGCGGTGCGACGGCGCACTACCGGGTCGCTGACCGCGCCCTGGAGCCCGCCCGCCTTTCGGACATGCTCACCACGCTGGACAGCTTCGGCCCGTATCCCGGCGGATACGATGAACACCCATGGCCAGAGCCCGTCGCGGACGCCTGGCGCACCGTGAACTCCGGTACACCAGCGCCCGACGCGGCCCGTCAGCTGTGGCCGCATTACCTACGGCGCGTGACCGACTGGTTGACCAGGGGACCACGCGCCAGCACACGGCAGCGGGCCGAGACACTCGCCGCCGGACACGCCCGCCTGTGCATCGCTGTCCTCACTCCCGCAGGAGCCCGACGATGACCGCTGTCCCGACCTCCGGTTTCTCCGCTTTCGCGCTGGAACCTTTTCCCGAGCTCCAGGCTGGTGTGGACCTGGCGGGCGCCATCACCGGCGTCCTGGCCTGTACGGGTATCGAGTTGCAGGAGGGGGATGTGGTGGTGGTGGCTTCCAAGGCCGTGAGTGTGGCGGAGAAGCGGTACGTGGATCTGGCCAGTGTCGTCGTTGGCCCGGAGGCGCTGGAGTTGTCCGCTCGCACGGGCAAGCCCGCCGAGGTGGTGCAGCTGATCCTGGATTCCAGTGACAGCTACTTCCTGGCCACCGAGAAGGGCCCGATCATCGCGCGGCACCGGCTCGGCTTCCAGCTCACCTCCGCCGGGATTGACCGGGCCGGCCCGCAGGGTGCGTGGCTGTTGCCGGTGGATCCGGACGCCTCCGCCCGCGCCCTGCGCGACGCGTTGATCGCCCATACCGGCGCGGAGGTGGCGGTGGTGGTCGCGGACTCCGACGGTCGTGCCGACCGGCGTGGGGCGACTGTCATCTCGATCGGCGCGGCGGGTGTGGGGCCTTTGCGTGTGACGGAGTACGGCGGTAAGCGGCAGGAAGAGACTTTCACCGACCTGATCGCCGCGGCGGCCGGGATCATCCTCGGGCAGCGGGGTCGTGGGGCCCCGGTCGCCGTCCTGCGTGGCGTCGCCTACGAGAGCAGTGACGCGGGCGTGGCGTCGATGCTTCAACGCCGGCCGTGAGGCTGCTGATCACGGGCGCCGCCGGGACAATCGGCACCCGGCTGGCGGCCGATCTGGCCGCCCAGGGGATGTTGCTGCGGCTGCTTGACCGGCGGGCTTGTGCCGTTGAGCTGCCCGTGGCTGCCGAGTTCGTTCAGGCCGACCTGCGTGACCTGGATGCGGTCGAGAAGGCCAGCACTGGGGTCGCGGCCGTCGTGCATCTTGCGGGGATCACCCAGGAGGGACCGTTCCCGGCGATGGTGGAGCACAACGTCACCGGCACCCACCACGTCCTGGAGGCGGCCCGCCGCCAGCGGGTGCGGCGGGTGGTGCTGGCCAGCAGCCACCACGTGACGGGCCTGAACCCCGTCGGCGCTCCGACCGCGCCGCTGGCCCCCGACAGCTTCTACGCCGTATCCAAGGTCACCGCTGAGGCCCTGGGCCACCTTTATGTCCACAAGACCACCATGCAGGTCGTCGCGGTTCGTATCGGTAGCTACCGAGATCACCCCACCGAGCCCCGTCACCGTGCGACCTGGCTGAGCCCCCGGGATGCCACCGCCCTGCTGTACGCCGCCGCCACCCGGCCCCTGACCTCCCCGTTCCTCACGGTGTACGGCACCTCTGACAACCGCGATTCGTGGTGGCCGCGCACCGGCTGGGACGCCCTCGGCTACCAGCCCGCCGACAGCGCCGACCGCCTATGCCCCGGTCTCGGGCCGCTGGCCGACCGCTGGATGGGCGGCGCCTTCACCAACGCCGACCTTCCCACATAGGAATATAGGGAGGTCGACCCCCGCAGGTGCCTGGATCTGCTGCGCCGCCGCGTCGAAAGGCACTGCCTGGTCTCGGCTTTCTCCCCTGGGGGGCTGGCTTTCCCTACTTGGAAAGGAGGTGGTATCCGCTGAATGATCTGGTCCTTCGGGTCCAGTCCCAGCTGACCGGCCGTGATCGGGTGTTGCTGAGCTGGTTGTACGACCATGGTGTCGGGACGTCGTTCCAGCTCGCGAACGCCTTGTTTCCGTCGTTGGACTTCGGTCAGCGGCGGTTGCGGACCCTGTACCGGCTGGACGAACGCATTGCCGCCCTCACTGTCAGCCGGGCCGCGCTGCCGGGTGGTTAGCGTGCCGACTGGTTGTGCTTGCGTACGAGGTCAGGCAGCTCGGCCAGCGAGTCGAGCTGGAACATGCATCGGTCGCTGACCGTCTTGTCGCCGAGGATGTAGCCCCACGGGCCGCGACGGACCAGTGCGGTGGCGATTCCCGCCTCCTGCGCTGGCCGGATGTCGTTGTCCAACCGGTCCCCGACGTAGAGCACCTGGTCGGCGGGGCATCCTGCCTCGGTGATGACGCGGTCGAAGAATGCGGTGGAAGGCTTCTCCACACCCCAGCCGTCCGAGGTGCCGATCACGTCGACCGGTAGGTCCAGGGCGCGCAGGATTGTCTCCGCCCGTGCTGTCTGGTTGCCGGCGAGGCCGACCTGTAGCCCCGACTCGCGCAGCGCGGCCAGGCACGGCCGCGCATCCGGGTAGAGGTCTTCCTCGGTGAAGGACTCCGGCTGGCCCGCCGCCGTCCGGCGTTCCCGTTCCTCGGTCAGGTCGAAGCCCGGTCGGAAGACCTGGAACGTCTCCCGGTAGTCCAGGCCGCGAGCGATGATCGCCCCGAAGACGGCCGAGAAGGTGTGGCGCGGTACCCCGAGCCAGTCCGCCCAGGTGCCGTACTCCCGGGACTCGTCAACGATGGTCTCGCCCACGTCGAAGAATACGCTCGTGATCACCCGGCGATTGTGCCTGGTGCTCCCATCAGGATCAACGTGTACCGCGAGCCGAGCCGCCCGGCGGGCCGGTGCCGACCCTTCGGCCGCACCGGGTACGACCCGGTGCGGGAAGCCGTGCCGGTCCGACTCACTGATGGGGGTCCTCGGCGACCTGCACCCTGGCCGCTCGGTTAGCGGGAGCGCTGTTTCGCAAGGTGAGATGAGTGAACGGGTGGTTCAAGATTTTTCTGTCATTTTCGGCAGGGAATCCGTACCACTGGATACCGGTACGGGTTGACGGGTACCAGCGCGTCCGGCTGGGTCCGGTAAATCTCATGATCGACTGCCGGTGATGTTGGTTGACACGGTGCTGCCGGCGGAGGCGTACTGATACGAACGCGACTGCGTGACGGTCTGCCCGCCCTGTTCGATCGGCCGGGGTGGTGGCGCTCCTTCGGGAGCGTCGCCGGTCGTTGGAGGCTTGGGAGTGGGCGGGCTGTCGATGGTGTCGAGTGACAGGGGGGTCGTCATGAAGGATCTTGCTCCGGCGGGTTGAGTCGATGCCCCACCGGGCCGTCGTGCTGTCGACGGTTCCCGGAGTAACTGTTCTCAGGCTGAGACGAGCCCGCTGCCAGCGCGGCACGCTGCCGCCCGCCCTGCCCTCCACAACTGTGACCGCTGTTCCTGCTGCCGCGACCACCTCACTGGTGGTCGTGTCGGCTTGTTGCTGCCCTGATCCGTGCCTCGGGCCGGCCGGTGTGCCGGTTGGCGTGTTCATTGACAACTCCACAGTGCGCCTTGCCGTCGTCTCCCGCGCCCGCCGGCGGCTGCGGCGGCGCACACCTAAGGCGTCACGGCAGTCGACGCCCCATTCTTTCGATCAAGGAGCTCTTGTGTTCTCTGTACATTCCATCTCACCGCGTTCCGGCTCTTCTGTCGGTGGCGGTGACAGATTCCGTGTTGACCTCCGTTGCGGGGTCCGGGTTGACGTCCCCGTTGGGGTCAGTCTTCAGCCGGACAGCCGAACGGACCCCCTTTTCCCGCTCACACCGCAGGTCAGCCCGTCTGTCAACACTGGCTGGTTGTGCTGCGACAGACCCGTCCTGGTCTCGGGTCTCTCCCCCTGGGGAGGCCATACGTATCAGAGAGGAGGTGATGGTGGATGGATGATCCGGTTCTGCGGGTGCAGTCGCAGTTGACCGATCGTGACCGGGTCCTGCTGGGCTGGCTCTACGACCACGGCGTGCTGACGTCGTCCCAGATCGCCCAGGCACTGTTCCCATCCCTTGATTTCTGCCAGCGCCGATTACGGACTCTGTATCGGCTGCGCCTCGTCGCTCGGTTCCGACCGCAACGGGCCGACGGCGGCTCCTACCCGTACCACTACGTCATCGACCAACTCGGCGCTGAGGTCGTTGCCGCCAGCCGCGACGAACGCCCGCCCCGGCGCGACCACGCCTGGGTGGAACGGCGACGCTGGACCTCCACCCGCAGCCTCTCTCACCGCCTCGGGGTGAACGGCTTCCTTACTGACCTGGTCGGGCACGCCCGTACTCATCCGGACACCGGCTTGATGGAGTGGTTGCCGGAGGTGGCGTGCCAGCGTGCCGGGACGTTCACCAGCCGGCAGGATCCGGGGCTGGTGCGGGCGTATCAGCCGAGGGTTCGCCCGGACGGCTACGGCCGGTGGGCCGATGGCGGTGTCGAGGTGCCGTTCTTCGTCGAGCACGACACCGGCGCCGAGCAGTTGTCGATCTTAGCTGGCAAGGTGGACGGCTATCGGGAGCTTTTCGGCACGATCGGGCGGGCGTGGCCGGTGCTGTTCTGGCTGCACTCTGCTGCCCGGGAGCGCAGCCTACGCCGCGTGCTGGCCGAGGTGCCGCTGGCGGTGCCGGTCGCCACCGGGGCCCGCGACCACGCCGCGATGACGGGCCTCGGCCAACGCCCTCGCGACCCTCATCAACGCCGCGCCCGAGCAACTCGCCCGCCTCGGCGTCGACCCCCAGCGGTCGATAGCGTCAATCGACGCGGCGAAGTTCGACAACCGTCCCACCTGGGACAACAAGGGTAAGTTCGACAGCAGGCCCGGCTGGGACAACTGGAACAAGAAGAAGTAGTCCACCACGGGACGCGCGGGTGGCGTGCCCACCCCGCGCCGGCACAGGTTGAGGACACATGCGTACCACCGCGATCGGCGACGTGAAGGTCTTGCTGCCGGACCTCGATCCGGACGACCTCGACACCACGACGGACCTGGACGATGGCCTCACCGAGGCCTTGGTCGAGGGCGCAGCGTGGCGCGGCTTACACCTTGAGGATGTCAGCATTCGCAGCAGTCTGATCACCGGTGTGGACCTGAGCGAGAGCACCTGGGAAGGCGGCAGCCTCTACGGTTGCGAGGTCACCCGGACTGACTTCTCCGGTGCGACCCTGAGCGGCATTGCCATCGAACGGTGCGCGATCACCGGTTCCCGGTTCACCGGCACCAGGTTCGCTAACGTACGTCTCAAGGATGTCCTATTCGACGGCTGCCGCCTCGACTACGCCACCCTCCAACGGGTCACCGCCGCCGGGTCGGTCGCGTTCATCGATTGCCGTCTCGCCAACGGTGCATGGTCTTCCTGCCGGCTACCGCGTATCGCGCTGCGGTCTTGTGACCTCGCCGGTCTGGAGTTGGACTCCTGTCAGCTCGACGGGGCCGACCTGCGGGGCAGCCGCCTTCACGGGCTCACGACGCCGTTGGACAACCTGCGCGGTGTGACCCTCGGCGAGGACCAACTTCCTGACGTCACCCGGCTGGCCGTCGCCGCTGTCAATCTGACCGTCCGCAACGACTGAAGCCGAGGAGGCATCGTGCCCGCTGAAGCCACTGGCAGCCCGGCCACGGTCCTTGTTTGCGTGCGGGGTAACTCCGGCTCGGGTAAGAGCAGCGTCGCCCGGGAGCTACGTCGCCGGCACGGCCGGGGCTGCGCCTTGGTTGAGCAGGACTACCTGCGCCGTATCCTGCTGCGCGAGCGGGACAAGCCCGGCGGCGCGGCACCGGCGTTGATTGGGTAGACCGTTCGGTTCGCCCTGGACCACGGTTACCACGTGGTGCTGGAGGGCATCATGCACGCCAGCCGCTATCGGGGCATCCTGACGGCCCTACGGGACGGCCACCGTGGCCGGTCGCTGTTCTGCTATGTCGACGTGTCCCTGCCCGAGACGCTGCGCCGTCATCTCACGCGTCCGCAGGTCAGTGAGTTCACTGCCGCGCACATGAGCGGCTTGTACACCGCTCATGACGTCCTGGGCTGGCCGCGCGAACTCGTCCTGCCCGAAACCACGGGACTGACCGATGCCGTCGAGGCCATCGCGGCTGCCGCAGGTCTTCCCCAGATCGGACGCGACGACGACCTGCTTCCGAACGTCCCGTTCCCATAGCACTGCCGGCCAAGGGTTTCGCCGATCCAGCGAGGCTCGCCGCCGGACTCGCCAACATGTGTACCGCTGTCCTTACTTCCGCAGGAGCCCGATGATGACCGCTGTCCCGACCTCCGGTTTCTCCGCCTTCGCCGTGGAGCCCTTTCCCGAGCTCCAGGCTGGTGTGGACCTGGCGGGCGCCATCACCGGCGTCCTGGCCTGTACGGGTATCGAGTTGCAGGAGGGGGATGTGGTGGTGGTGGCTTCCAAGGCCGTGAGTGTGGCGGAGAAGCGGTACGTGGATCTGGCCGGTGTCGTCCCGGGCCGGGAGGCGCTGGAGTTGTCCGCTCGCACGGGCAAGCCCGCCGAGGTGGTGCAGCTGATCCTGGATTTCAGTGACAGCTACTTCCTGGCCACCGACAAGGGTCCGATCATCGCGCGGCACCGGCTCGGCTTCCAGCTCACCTCCGCCGGGATTGACCGGGCCGGCCCGCAGGGCGCGTGGCTGCTGCCGGTGGATCCGGACGCCTCCGCCCGGGCCCTGCGCGACGCGTTGATCGCTCACGCGGGCGCGGATGTGGCGGTGGTGGTCGCGGATTCCGACGGTCGTGCCGACCGGCGCGGGGCGACCGTCATCTCGATCGGCGCGGCGGGTGTGGGGCCGCTGCGTGTCACGGAGTACGGCGGTAGACGGCAGGAAGAGACCTTCACCGACCTGATCGCCGCGGCGGCCGGGATCCTCCTCGGGCAGCGGGGCCGTGGGGCCCCGGTCGCCGTCCTGCGCGGCATCGCCTACGAGAGCAGTGACGCGGGCGTGGCGTCGATGCTTCAACACCGGCCGTGACACTGCTGCTCACCGGAGCCGCCGGGACCGTCGGCCCCGGCCGGCCACCGATCTTGGACGTCGTTCCAGCTCGCGAACGCCCTGTTCCCATCGTTGGACTTCGGTCAGCGGCGGCTGCGGACCCTGTACCGGCTGGACGAACGCAGCCGCCTCACTGTCAGCCGGGCTGTGCTGCCGGGTAGTCAGCTTCCCAGGTTGAGGGTGAATCCGTTGGCGGCGAGTTCGGTGAGAAAGGCTCTCGGCTCCACGAGGTGCTCGATGTGGCGTACTCCCGAGGGCATAGCGGGCAGGTCTCGGATGAGTAGCGCCGCAGCGAGACCGGTGGCGCGACTTTGCTGGCGACCGCTGAAGCTTGCCTGACTGGCACCGGAGTCGACGGTCACGGCAAATCCGTCACCGCCGACCTTGATCTTGGCCAGCGCGTCCAGCATGATGCGGCGGACCCAGGGGCGATGTAGCAGCCGGGCGATGCCGGGTTGCCCGGCGGCTGCCAACAGCGCGGTGGTCAGCCGGGAGTCCAGGCACAGGCCGGTACTCGCGGCGACATTCAGGGTGGTGGAGAGCGTGTACTGGTCGGAGAACGGGAACCGATGGACGGTTCGCTCGCCGTGCGGAGCCGGAAAACGCATTGCCCACGAGCCGTGTAGGCGGCCCAGCCCATCGAGAGTCCAGGCGAGTGCCGCTGGCCCGTGTCGTTCGCCGGAACCGAGCAGCACGCCGATGTGCACCTGCCGTGTCGTTGACTGTTCGACGCAGTGTCGGGCGAGCAGGTTGCTGACCCCGGGGACCAGCCCAACGCTGAGAGCCGCCGTGGCCTGCCGCTGGGCGGCGAGCTCGTCCAACTGTTCGATCTCGACGTGCAGTTGGTGGGAAGCCGAGACGTCCACGTAGTGGATCCCCCGCTCCAGGCAGGCGCGGGCGATCCGCGCGTTGTCGAGTTCGGCACACATGAGCACCGCGTCGACCCCGTTGAGCGCGGTGGCCAGGTCGCCGGAGTCGGCGGCGTCCAAGCGAACCACGGTGGACCCCGGTACGCGCGGCGCGCGGTGTGGGTTACGGCCGGCCACCACCACGTCCGTGGTGCGTAGGTGACTGACCAGTGCGGTCACGGCGTGCAGGCCGACGGCGCCGTATCCGCCGAGGACGAGGATCCGGTTCATCGGGCGACCGCCTCCTGTGGTGGTGTATCGCCGCCCGCCGGCTTCTTCGGTTCTCGGGTGCCCACTGAGAGCGCGCAGAGGATTCCCAGGACGGCGATGGCAGCCGCGCCGGCAAACCCCAGGCGCAGACCATCGGCGAGCGCGGTGGCCCCGTCGCCGCTGCCGCGGTTGTCGGTCCATGCTGCCGAGGCCATCAGCAAGGCGGTGAGGCCCAGGGCGGCGCCGAGGCGTTGGGCGGTGTTGACCAGGCCAGAGGCGGCTCCTTGCTGACTTTCAGGTGCGCTGCGTACGGCGGGGGCGGTGGAACCGACGAACACCGCAGGCAGGCCGACTGCGAAGATCAGGCTGGCCGGCAACACGGCGGTCAGGTAGCCGGCGCCGGGGTGCAGCAGGATCGCGTATCCGGCCAGGCCGAGCGCGAGCAGGAACATCCCGGCCGCGAGAACCACGCGTGACCCGAAGCGGCCCATCGCCCAGGGCAGCGCGGTACGCGCGGTGACCATGTTGACCGCGGCGATGGGCAGTACGGCGAATCCGGCGGCGAGGGCGGAGTATCCCATCGCCTGCTGGAGCATGAGTGACAGCAGCACGAACGCTGGCACGTGGGAGGCGCCCACGAGAGCGTTGGCCGCGACGCCGGCCCGTACCTGGCGTATCCGCAGCAGTTGCGGCGGCAGGATCGGGGCCGGATGGCGCCGCTGGTTGACCGCGAACACCGTACCGAGCCCGAGGGTGGCAACGGCTGCCGTGTTGGTGAGCGGCGTCCACCCGGCGGTGGGCAGCTCGGTGGCGAGCAGGACCACGGCGAGCAGGGACCCGGTGGCGGTGAGTCCACCTGCCAGGTCCAGCCGTGTCCGAGCGCCGCTGGCGCGCCCGGCCCAGGGCGGGTCGGCGGGGAGCAGGCGCGGGCTCAGGACAAGGGCGACCACACCGATCGGGACGTTGATCAGAAAGATCCAGGGCCAACCAAGTGTCTGGGTCAGGAGGCCGCCCAACGCCACACCCGAGCCCGCGCCGGCGGCGGCCATGGCGCTCCATACCGCGAACGCCCGACGGTAGGCAGCGGGTTCGGTGAAGATCGCGGCGATCAACGCGAGCTCGGCGGGGACCACGATCGCCGCACCAACGCCCTGTATCGCTCGCCCCAGCAGCAGCGTGCCCGCGTCGGGTGCGAGGCCCGCCAGTAGCGACGCGCCGGTGAACAGCGCGATTCCGGCCTGGAACATGCGACGCCGGCCGACCACGTCCGCGGCCCTACCGGCGACCAGTTGCAAGCCGCCGAAAGTGAGTTGGTAGGCGTTGACCACCCAGGTCAGCCCGGACTCGGTCAACGTCAGCGCTGCACCCATCGCCGGCAGTGCAACGTTGACGATCGACACCTCAAGAAACACCACGAGTTCAACGGAGGTGAGCAGCAGCAGTGCGGCGAGCCCACCTCGCCCCCAAGTTTTGGTAGTCACACTACAAGAATGTTTTTGTAGTGGAGCTATAGTCAATGGTGTGAGCGAAACACCACACCGCAACCGCCAGCAACCAACCGTGAAGACACCACCCGAGGACGGCAGGGCCGCGCGATCCCGGTCCGTCCGGACACGCATCACCACGGCGGCCACCGAGCTGTTCACCACTGCCGGCCACGGCAGCACCAGCATCGTGGCCATCGCCGCCAGGGCCGGCGTGAGCGAGCAGAGCGTCTACTACAGCTTCGGCACCAAGCGGGCCATCCTCACCGCAGCCCTCGAGCTGGCCATCGCCGGCGCGAGCGGGACAAGCCCAGCGGCGCGGCACCGGCGTTGATCGGGCAGACCGTTCGGTTCGCCCTGGACCACGGCTACCACGTGGTGCTGGAGGGCATCATGCACGCCAGCCGCTATCGGGGCATCCTGGACAGCCCTGCGGGACGGCCACCGTGGCCGGTCGCTGTTCTGCTATCTCGACGTGTCCCTGCCCGAGACGCTGCGCCGTCATCTCACGCGTCCGCAGGCCGGCGAGTTTACCGCCGTGCACATGAGCGGCTTGTACACCGCTCGTGACGTCCTGGGCTGGCCGCGCGAACTCGTCCTGCCCGAAACCACGGGACTGTCGCCGACGAGGCCGTGGCTCATGGTGCTGGGGATCGCGCCGGCTGGTTCGCGTCCGTGGCTGCCGGAGTCGGGTGATCTGGTGTGGTGCGCTGAGTGGCCGTACCGACTCGGGTCTGGTCGGGGTCGCGGGTTGTGGCGTCGTTGCCGCGTGAGCCGGCGCGGTTGGGCAGGCGCAGGATGACGGCGGCGAGAACGGCGGCGATCAGCGACCCGGTGACGATGGCGATCTTGACGTGGTCATGGCGTTCGGTGCCGGCGGCGAAGGAGAGCTCACCGATGAGCAGGGAGACGGTGAAGCCGATTCCGGCGAGCATGGACAGTCCGGTGATGTGGGTCCAGGTCAGATTGTTGCCGAGACCTGTTCGGGTGAGGCGGGTGACGAGCCAGGTGACGGCGATGACACCGAGGGGCTTGCCGATGACGAGCCCGGCGATGACGCCGATGGCGACCGGATCGGTGAGGGCGGATACCAGCCCGCCCAGGCCACCTATGGCGACCCCGGCTGACATCAACGCGAAGACGGGTACGGCCAGGCCGGCGGAGACCGGTTTGATGGCGTGTTCGAAGCGTTCGAGCAGGCTGGGCGCGGCGGTGTGCTCGTGCTGGGAGTGGGGCCGGGCGGGTACGACGAGGGCGAGCAGGACTCCGGCGACGGTGGCGTGCACGCCGGAGGCGTGCACGAGCGCCCAGGTGGTGAGGGCCAGCGGCAGGAGCAGCCAGACGGAGGTGACGCGGCGTCGCAGCAGGATCGCGAAGGCAACCAGCGGTAGGGCGGTGGCCAGCAGCGGCGTGACCGACAGGTTGGCGGTGTAGAAGACAGCGATGATCATGATGGCGATCAGGTCGTCGACCACCGCCAGGGTGAGCAGGAAGACCCGGACGGCCGGCGGCAGGTGCCGGCCGATGACGGCGAGTACCGCCAGGGCGAAGGCGATGTCGGTGGCGGCGGGGATGGCCCAGCCGCGCAGGGCGTCGGCTTCGGCGGCGGCAGTGATCAGAACGTAGACGGCTGCGGGTGCCAGCACACCGCCGACGGCGGCGGCGATGGGCACCGCGGCGCGGCGCGGCTGCCGGAGTTCACCGGTCACGAACTCGCGTTTGAGTTCCAGCCCGGCGACGAAGAAGAAGACGGCCAGCAGGCCGTCCTTGGCCCACGCCGCCAGCGACAGATCCAGGTGCAGCCAGGCGGGACCGACGGTGAACGAGCGCATGGCGTCGTAGCCGGCAGCCCCGGGCGAGTTGGCCCAGATGAGCGCGATGACGGCTCCGGCGAGCAGGAGCGCGCCACCGGTCGTCTCTGCCCGTAGGACATCGGCGATGCGGTCGGTGCGGCGTCGTACGACGGATCCGGGTGGGAGATCTCGTCTGGTGGCGTCCATCGGTCCTCCTGTCTGGTGGGTGCGGGGGCAGCGGCTCCCGGGGGACGGGTCACGGCGAGGCTGGGCAGTTCCGGTGTGACTCGGCCTCGCCGCGTTGCTTGTCCGTCCGGGTGGCGCGGGCGACGCCGTGGTGGTGGTCGAGGGCGGCAGGAGGTGGTCAGGGCGATCCAGCCGCCGTGGATCAGGCCGAGTTCGGTGAGCGCGTCGACGGCGCCGAGGAGCCACGGCTGCCGCGGGTAGCGGCCTTGCGGGGTCGTCTCACCGCGCTCCTCATTGCGGTGTCGTGAACTGCTCGGGGCGATCAGTGCGCGCGGCCGGAGCGGAGACAGCCGGCTCGCCGGCGTCGGTGGCGTCCGTGGTGGTGCCGCGGGTGCTGTGCAGACTCCATACGATCGACACCGTGAGCGTGGCGACGATGACGCCGAGGGTGACCGGAATCGGGAGTTTGCCGACCGGGGTCTCCGACAGGATCAGCTTGACGCCGGCGAAGGTGAGCAGGGCCGCGAGCCCGTAGTGCAGGTGCACGAAGCGGCGCAGCAGCCCGGCGAGGCAGAAGTAGAGGCTGCGCAGGCCGAGGAGGGCGAACGCGTTGGCGGTCCAGACGATGAAGGTGCTGGTGGTGAGGGCCAGGATCGTCGCCACGGAGTCCATGGCGAAGATCAGGTCGGTGGCCTCGACCGCGATGAGCACCACGAACAGCAGGGTGGCCACCCGCTTGCCGTTGATGCGGATGAAGAACCTGTCGCCGTGATACGCAGGGTCGGTCGGGATTACCCTGCGCACCAGACGTACGACCGGGTTCTGGTCCGGCGGGGTCTGCCCGCCGTGGCGGAACGCCATCTGGTAGCCGGTGTAGATGAGGAACACACCGAACACGTAGGCGGTCCAGAAGAACGTCTGCAGCAGCTCCGCGCCGACGATGATGAACACCAGCCGGAACACCAGAGCGCCGATGACTCCCCAGAACAGCACCTTGTGTTGGAAGGCGGCCGGCACGGCGAAGTAGGTGAAGATCAGCGCGAAGATGAACACGTTGTCGATCGACAGCGCCTTCTCGATCAGATAGCCGGCATAGTAGGTGCCGGCGACCTCGCCACCCTGCCACACCCACAGGATCACGCCGAACAGCAGACCCGCGGCGATCCAGATGCCAGACCAGATCGCGGCCTCGCGGAACCCGATGACGTGGTTGTCGCGGTGCAGGAACAGGTCGACTGCCAGCATCGCGGCAACCGCGAGCATGAGTACGGCCCAGACCCACCAGGACACGGACATGCTGGGGGAGACCTTTCGTCCTGGCCGGACCCAGACGGGAGGCCGGCCGGTGCTGGACGAAGGTCTCCCCGAGCCACTGAACCAGTGGCTGCACCACCGGAACCCGGTTCGGCCGGACTCGTACTGACGGCGGTGCGTGGGACGTCGGGTACTCCCCTTCGAACTACGACGAATCATTCACGAAGCAAGCTTCGTCTGTCAAGAGGTCTGGCGGCGAAACTGCGATGCAGCTTTCGTGTCTCGAACTACGTATATTGGAGTGCGGGGCCCACGCCGAGAACGGAGGCGCTGATGACTGTGGCAGCCCAGCCGAACACCACACCCACGACGAAGGGGTGGACGTTCCTCACCGACCACGCTCACGTTTTGCTGGCCATCGTTCGCGAACCGACCGCCCGCCTGCGCGATATCGTCACCTCCGCCGGCATCACCGAGTGCGCCGCGCAGACGATCGTCGCCGACCTCGAAGCCGCCGGATATCTACACCGCGAACGCGTCGGACGGCGCAGCGGTGTCCCCACCACCGACCACCGCACCGGTACCCGACACCGGAACGCTCGAGGGGAATCTGATCACCCTCACCACAGGCCGATGGTCAACCGGCCTGTGGTGAGGGTGTGGAGGTTGGCGATACCGGATGCGGCGTCGGTCAATGTGTGGGCGGCACGGCGGTCGTCGCGCACCTTCACCCAGTCCGAGACGTCTCTTAGCTGTTGCGGTCCATGAAACCTTCGAGGTCGAGTTCGCCGTCGCGGGTCTGTAGGCCGGCGTCGAGGTAGCGGCGGGTTCGGTCCAGCGCTTCGCTGGGTGCCGGGTAGACGAGTCCGAGAGCTTGACCCTCTGCGGCCAGTCCTGCCTCCAGGGTGTCACCGCCGGTCGCGGCGTCGATCGCCGTCTTGGCGGCGGCGATCTGCTGGGGAGCGAGGGCGGCGATACGCTGGGCCAGGTCGTCGACGAATGCGTCGAGTTGCGCGGGCGGGAGCGCTCGGTTGATCCAGCCGTACTTCTCAGCGGTGTCGGTGTCGTGCAAGCCGGCACCGAGGATCGCCTCCAGCGCACGGGAACGGCCGATCAGCCGGGACAGCAGCTGAGTTCCGCCGCCACCGGGGATGATGCCGATGCGCGTTTCCAGCTGGGACATCCAGGTCTGTCCCGCCGCGGCGAACCGCATGTCCATGGCGGTGGCCAGTTCGTTGCCGCCGCCGCGTAGGCGTCCCCGCAGCTTCGCGATTGTCACCTGGGGTAGTGACCGGATCGACAACATGAGGTGCTGCATGGGGTTGAGCTGGGGTGCGCCGGTGTCCTCGGCGCCCAGTCGCATGAAGCCCTCAGCATCAAAGGCGTAGGCCATGTCGACGTGCGCGGCGAAGAAGTCCGCATCGTCGCTCTGGACGACGATGACCCGCACCTGGTCGTCGTCGCGGACCGTCCGAACGAATCGCTTCAGCTCCGGCACCAACGCGGCGTCAAGCAGGTTCATGGGCGGGTTGGCCAGGGTCACCCAGGCGATACCGTCGTCGACCTTGACCCGCATCGCGGTGTAGTCCGTGTAGTTCATGTCGCGCTCCCTTGGAAACGGCCGATTCTCCGTCGACCCGGCTGGTGTGGCTGTCGCGGCAGGCGGCTGTCGGGTGGCCTATCCCTTCGCGTCAGCAACACTCACGCTAAAACTTCACGCTGACGTCAAAGGCAAGTATGAGTGAGTGACATCACGACGTTGCACGGGCGTTGGGTGCGCCGGAGGGACGTGGTCGTGTCCGCGATGTTCTGGCCGTCATGGCCTGCGCGCCTTGGGTGGTCGAAGCGCGGTCGGGTAGGGCCGCGTGCTACGCGAGCAGACAGCCGGAAGTCGGCTGATCAGCCAGAGGGGGCGATGCGGGTCGCGGCGATGATCTCGTCAAGGCGATCCCGGGTGCGGGACAACTCGCGTAGTTGGGTGTCGAGGCGTTCGCGTTCAGTGGTGAGTCGCGTCATCATCTCAGGCGTGGCGAAACCGGTGTTGACGCACGGCAGGATCCCCGCGATGACCTTGCTGCTCAGACCGGCCCCGTACAACGACTGAATCAGTCGCACTCGTTCCACCACGGCGGCCGGGTAGTGTCGCTGCCCGCCCGCGCTGCGGACGGACGACAAGAGCTGTTGCTCCTCGTAGTAGCGCAGCGCGCGAGTGCTCACACCCGTCGCAGCCGCGACCTCGCCAATCCGCATCTGCGCCCTCCCCGCCGGCAGTCGGCGCACTGGAGCGGTAGCGCCGCGTCAGTTGCCCTTAACCTGACGTTGGCGTCAATGGTACAGGCAACCGTACCTCGATCTCCCACAGCGAGTATCCCCAGCCGGTGGCACGCTGGACGCCCAGGACCCGGACGTCTCGAGCGAGTGCCGAGCACGCGTCGATCCGGACGGTGCCTCTGGTCCCGGTGGTGACGCTGCGCACGGTCGACCAGGTTGTCCCGTCGCGTGAGGTCCCGTGATATCCATCTCGGAACCTGACCGCACACGTCACGATGTCTTGGCCGCCGCCAGCCCCTGGTCCCGACGAGATCAGCGGCGTGCTGCTGGAGTCGGCGGCGTCGTGCTGTCCTGCCACCCCTACGCTGGCTGGCCGCCTGGGTGGCGGATCGTGTGCGACGCAGCAGGCATGACAGTGCGACCGGGCGACTGCCGTTCGCAGCGCCTGTATCGCCCGGGTCGTCGCCCTGCGGCGTGTGGACCGAGGAGTCACCCAGCAGATTTGTCAGGTGTGGTGCAACGAACAGTCCGGTCCAGGAACTGCCGGATCTGACCGTTTTTCCATGTGGCGATCCCGATGCCGGACGCGTCACCGAGCTGCCCCAACCATTTCAGAATTGGTAGCACGATGGTGGCGTCATGGAAGTCCAGGTGTTTCGCCCCGGGTGCTGATATCTCGTGGAACT
The DNA here is from genome assembly GCF_000016425.1 of Salinispora tropica CNB-440. Taxonomy (GTDB): domain Bacteria; phylum Actinomycetota; class Actinomycetes; order Mycobacteriales; family Micromonosporaceae; genus Micromonospora; species Micromonospora tropica. Next base: position 1,300,026 of record NC_009380.1, read on the forward strand.
CGGCCTGTGCGGTGTCCCGCGCGAAGTCGTTGCTGCCGGTGTTCAACTCACTGTAGATCATCAGGTACGGGACGCTGAGTGAGTCGTAAGAGCGTTCACCGTAGAGCCCGCCATCGATGTTGATGGCTGCGGTGCACCGGTCATCGATCTTGCTGAGCTCGCTGGCGACCGCCCCGCCCAAGGACAGCCCCATCGCGGCGAACGGCCGCCCTGACCCCAGTTCGCCGGTGGGATAGCCGGGAATGGTGGCCAGGATGGCGGGAAGCCGGTTGAGTACATGCTGCGAGTCCTCGGTTCGTCGGGCAACGACGGCAACCGTGCTGGTGCTCAATCGGTAGAGCTCATCAGAGACGCGGGCGCGTTCGGCTCGGCTGAGCTGACCCCGCAACTCGCGGTTGATTTCCTGAGTCCGTTCGGTTACGGCCGGGTCGACAGCCGCGTCTGCTTGGTCCAGCTCGGCGCGCTGATCGATGTGCCTGACACTCACCACGACATAGCCGTGGCTTGCCAACGATTCCATCAGGAGTGAGTTCTCTGCGGTGATGGACACGAGCCCCGGCTGGTAGAGGACTACTGGGGCGGTAGTGGACTGCCGGCTGGCGTGGGCACCGCGAATCGCGTGCGTCCGTACTTGCCGCAGATAGCCGGTGAGGCGCCGTAGCCCGGACGGAATCCCGGGCGCTTCGCGGAATTCGGACCACAGGGCCTCGCCTTCCGGATGTCGCTGAGCTGAATGTACTTCCGCCGGATACCACACGGTGATGAAGAGTCGCCTCCGTCCCCTGCGTGACGCCGTCGTGACGTCACGTTCCTCCGTTGTCGTGATCATGCCGACCCCGAACGGGCCATCGGGCTGCGGAAGGCGTGGGATGGGAAGACCGACTACCAACCCGGTAGACATGGTCGACAGAAGCAAAGCGACCACTCCGCCGATGATGCGCATGCCGATGGGCAGTTCTGTGACGACAGCGACGCAAAGCCAGGCGACGGCGAGGTAGACCGGCACCATCTGCCATCGGGCGCTGTTGTTGACCAGGCGAACGATGCTCAGAGCGGTCACCGCGACGATCGCCGGTGCCGTCATGCTTGTCGGGGCAGCAACGAGGATCAGCGCCGCGGTGAGGGAGGCGGCAGTCAGAATGGCGCGTTCGACAATGGTCCACATCAGTGATCCAGTCTGTCCGGCGAGCCCGAGGCGTGCGCGACACCGAGATATCCACATACGAAGTCGGCGAGTTCCTCGGCGAACTCGTCGGCATTGGTTGGAAGGTTCCAGCCGGACATGCCCTCTGGGTGAAGCAGGCGTCCCAGGAACATCAGGTTGAAGAAGTACGCAGCCATGCTGGCCGCTCGGGTCAAGTCCGAACGGCGTATCTCGTCGGCGTGATTCTGTAGCAGGGAGCGGAAGCCGGACACGGCGACCTCCTCCTGGCGCCGCCAGTGCTCGTCGAGCAGGTTTGGGTGCAACCGAGACTGGAGGTAGGCCGGCCGCATGACATAGCGCAGTTCATCGGATTGACGCCACGCCGCGCGGCCGACGTGGACCAGTGCCTCGCGCAGCGAGGAGCGGCCGCTCGGCTCAGGGTTGCCCCGGGAGAAGTCGTCCCACCATTGCGTCACCCGGCGCAGGTACAGGGCAACGAGGATGGCGACCGCGGCGTTCTGATTGTCGAAGCGTTGGTAGACCGACGCCACGGACACGCCGGCTCGGTTGGCGATCTGCGCGACGCTGATCTCGTCGAAGTTCTTTTCCTGGAGGAGCTCGTCCAGCGCGGTGATGAGCTTGTCCCGGGTCTCGCGGGAGCGCCTCTGCGTGGCGGGTTTGGTGCCGGGCGACGCACCATCCGCAGAACTAAACATGACTCAGGTTTACCTTATTGCTGGAGGGTTTTCAACCAACTCGCCTGTCTACCTGCCGCCGACCGTCGACGGCCTCCCCTTCGGACCGCTATGACGGCAAGTCCTGTCGCTGAATGCGGTGCGCAGTCACGACTGCTGACGCCGCTACCGGCTGCGACTCGGTCGAGGTGCCAGCCGCGAGATCGGGCGAGCGGTCCCGTCAGCCGTGTGACGGCGTGCTCGGCACGGCACAACTCCCCGACGGAACGCCTTGCGGCGGGCGTCGCCTGGACCGGGACCGGCCTGGTGTTCGAGGGTGAGTAGCGCGCGCAGGCGTACGGCCATCAGATCGGCGACAGGACGGCCGGCCTGCACGCCCTCGCGGATCACCGTCTCCACCGTGCCGATCGCTTCCAGGGAGATCGTCATGACGATGTCGTTCTTGGTACGGAAGTAGCGGTAGACGGCTCCGAACGACATGCCGGATTCGTCGACTACGTCCTGCATGGAGGTGCGGTCGAAGCCGTCGCGGGCGAAGCGGGCGGCGGCGGCCGACAGGATCTGGTGGCGGAGGCGGTGCGGTGGTCTTCGGAGACTCGTGGCGTGCGTACAGCCTCAAGCGAGCGCTCCCTCTTGACGGCTGGACAGGGCCGGTGCAATCTCTAAGAGAGCGAGCACTCGCTTTTTAATGCCTAAAGGCAGAGAGGTGAAGGACATGCCACGCGCTCAGGTGTTGATCGTCGGGGCCGGTCCGACCGGTCTGGTCCTCGCCGCTGAGCTGACCCGGCTTGGTGTCGAGATCCGAATCATCGACAAACACGTGTCCCCGCTGGAACTGACCAAGTCCGCGGCGTTGCACGCCCGCACGCTGGAGCACTTCCGCGATCTCGGGGTGGCCGAGCGGATCCTCGCCGAAGGGCAGCGGGTCGATGTGCTCACCCTGCGAACCAGCTACCGTGACCGGCTCAGTGTTGACTTCCGCGTGCTCGACGACACCGGGTACCCGCACATGGTCGACATCCCGCAGAACCGTACCGAGCACATTCTCATCGGGCATCTGGCACAGCTTGGTGTTCCGCTGCATCGCAGCGCCACGCTGGTTGATCTCACCCCGGCCGGCAGCGAGGTCACGGCCCGGGTCACCACCCCTGACGGCGGCGCAGAGACCATCACGGCCCAGTGGGTCGTGGGCTGCGACGGCGCGGTGACCCGCCGCTGGCCCGGCGCGGTGGACGTGCGGCTGCTGACCCCGGCCTGGCAGGTGGCCCAGGCCACGAGTGCGCGGGTTCCGGTGATCCTCGACCGGGGCCGCACCGCCCGCGACCTGTACGGTTCGGGTGCGGTGGCGTATCTGATCCGGCCCGACCGACACCTCGGCTACGTCGGCCCCCCGGACCGGGACCGCATCGAGCGATTTTTGTCCACTGTGCTGCTCGACGACCCGGCGGTGCCCACCGCACGCCAGGGTGTGCGCCACGGCGCGCCGGGCGGACAGCGGTGAACCGGCGGCGCGGAACCCAGCGGGATGATCTGGTCACCGTCGACCTGCTGCAGTCGACCGCCTACGCGGTACGCGCAGCCCGCACCGTGCTGGTCGACACCGGTCCCGCCGGGCAGGAACGCACCCTGCTTCGGCGGCTGGCCCGCGCCGGTGTCGACCCCGACGAGATCTCCCTGATCGTGCTCACCCACTGCCACCCGGACCACGCCGGCGGTGCCGCGCAGCTACGCCGGCAGTTGCGGGTGCCGGTCGCCGTGCACGCCGCCGAGTTGGACTGGGCCGCCACCGGCACCAGCGTGCTCTACCACGCGCAGCGACCCTTCGGTCACCTGCTGCGCCGGATACTGCGGCCAAGCTTCCCGGCGTTCACCCCGGACATCGTGCTCGACCACGGCACCCGTCTGGACGAGCACGGGGCGCCGCTGACCGTACTGCACACCCCCGGCCACACCCCCGGCTCGGTCACCCTGCTGCACCGGCCGGACGGGAAGGCGTTCGTCGGTGACCTGCTAGCCGGCGGAATGCTGCGCCGGGACCGGCCCGGACTGCCGTTTCTGGCCGAGGACCCGGACCAGGTGCGGCGCAGCGTACAGGACCTGTTGGACCGCACGCCCAGCCGGCTGCTGTTCGGGCACGGCAAGCCGGCCTCGGCGCGCTCGGTGCTACGCCGGTTCGGCCCGGCGGCCCCCGACCATCGTTAGGCCCGGCCCGGCGGCCGGCGGTTCAGCCAGTTCCACGAACGAGAAGGAGTGAGACAGTAGGTCCTCATCGCACGAGGTGCACGCGGACCGGGATGAGGCCTCCTTCGCCGCCGGTGCCGGCTGTGCCGGCGTGCTCGGCGACTGCCACCCCGACGTGCTGGTCGTCACGGCAGCACCGCGCCTCGGTAGATGCGGTCGAAAAGGTTGAACAGGGGCCGGTCGTAGGCCTGCAACTTCGTCCGCGTGTTGATGTCGTTGTGCACGCCGTCGCCGCCGGGCGGTCCGGGGTAGTTCACTCCGAAGTAGCTCTGGATCCCCACGGCGAAGTACTCCTTGATATCCGTTCCCGCGTACGTGTTCGTCCACAGACCGTGGGTGCGGGCGTTGCTCCACGCACTGGACAACTCGGGGGCCATCGCGGGGTCGATGTTCCGCAGGGCCATCAGATCCAGGGTGTGTCCGAACTCGTGCACGAAGTAGTTCGCCCGCCCCTGGTTGTCCAGCACGTTGCTCTCGGTGCAGGTCGACAGCGGGAAGGAGGGGGTGGCGCCGAATCCGGCCCAGTACCGGGCGTCCATGGTCGTGCCGAACTGCTGGTACACCTCGGGGATCGCGCTCATGTACTCACCTCGGGCGACGACCACGAGGCGGACGTTCTGCCGGTCCAACTCGGGCACGGGCCAGTACGGGTAGGTCCACAGTAAGGTCCCGAGCTGGTTCCGCATCCGTACCAGGGTCGCGTCCTGCAGGTGGTGCGGACCGAAGACCGGCAGTCCCCACGCGTCGACGTACTTGCCATACCACCGGGTGTCCAGTCCGTACCTGGTCACCAGTGACGGCGGGATCGGCCCGACCGGTTCGGCCAGCGCTGGCGACGCCCCAACAACCGTGGACAGCAGCCCTGTCGCGCCGGCGGCCAGCAGGGACCGGCGTGTGATGGTACCCAAAATATCGATCTCCCTCGCTCGAGGTTGCGCTACGTGGCCGGTGTGTCGACATCTTTCGAAACCCCGGCGCCGGACCACCCAACTGCCGAAATCGGCTTGGGCAAGCCCCCCCCCGCGGCGCCTGCGATCATCACGCGAATGAGTGACATGTGTCAATTCCCCTGTAAGCGTGGAGGGCTCTGTTATGCGGCTTGATCCTCCAGGCCCATGCCGCTACCGTTTGCAGTCGATTGGCGGGTGGCTGTCGCAGGCGTTCGAAGCACGACCCAACCCCGGCCCACGGACTGGCGCATCTACCACCGGGCGCATGTGACCGCGGCCATGTTCAGGGCCGCGATGACCAGGCCGGTGTCCCGATACACGGGTTGCCGTAGGTGCCGCCGGAGTTCTCGAAGACCCTGCGCGCCGTATCGGCCGGCGGGACCCGACGGTCCCGCCGGGGTGTAGGCGGCCGATCACGCCACTTGTGGGACCAGGACCGCGACACGCCGAGGGCTCGGCAGGTCACTGCGTGGGCACCTCGTTTCTGTTCGCTGGGAAGCGATGACGGCGGCTACGCTCACCGACCCATCGCTTCCTCGATCTACGGGACCACGGATCGCTTGAGGACGTCACGCTCCATCGCAGGGGTCAACCGGGACAGCGACCGTCGGCGTCGGCGGCGGTGGTAGGTCCGTTCGACCCACGTCACGGTCGCGATCCGTAGTTGCTGGCGAGTGGTCAATGATCGCCGGTTGAGGACGTTCTGCAGGAGGCCGATGAAGGATCCATGGTGGAGTTGTCGCCGGCCGCGTCGACGCGGCCCATCGATCCGCCCATGTGGTGGGGCGGGTAGGACCTGGACGGTGCGCCGGGTGGCCGACCGTGGTGGGTGCCGATGCGGCTGGCGGCGAACGGCACGTTTGGCCAGGGCGGCGCGTTGAGGGCGTCGAACAGGGCCCGCCGACCCACGAGTGCCTGATCCCGAGTGGCCCGTACCGCCGCCCCCACCACCACCGTCAGCGCCGCTGACGCCGCTACCTGCCGCGGTTCGGTCGAGGTGTCAGCCCGCGAGGCCGGGCGAGTGGTTCCGTTCGTCGCCGAGACGGACCGGCTCGGGCCGGCTACGGGGTGGGAAGCGGGGTGCCGCCCTGGATGCGGTCACCGCCACCTCCGGTCGCGGTGACCGCCGTGCACCCCCGAGCAGTCGGGTTTCAACCACCTCGCCGAGGTGTACCCCCGTGGGGTGGTGCTCTCGGTGCGCCGCCCGCCTGGTGACGGCGATTACATATACGTTGTATATGTATCACGTACATGTACGGTGTAAAGCCTGGTCGGGAGGGCCCGGTCATGCCATTCACGTGAAGTGGAGACGACAGTGCAGGCATACGTACAGACCAAGTACGGCGACCCGAGCGTCATGCGACTCATGGACGTGCCCACGCCCACGCCCGAGCACGGTGAGGTGCTGATTCGGGTACGGGCAGCAGGCCTCAATCCGGTGGACTACCACATCCGGGACGGCAAGATGCGGATGATCGCCCGGATGAAACTGCCGAAGGTGGCCGGCAGCGAGCTGGCGGGCGTGGTGGAAGCCGTCGGGCCCGGCGTCACCGGCCTCGCCGTCGGGGACCGGGTGTTCACCCGCGTCGACGTCATGAAGCTGGGCGCCTTCGCCCCCCATGCGGTTGTCGCGGCGGACCTCGTCGCCCCGATGCCGCAGTCGCTGGACTTCACCGAGGCCGCCGGGCTTCCCCTGGCCGGCCTCACCGCGCTACAGGCCCTGCGGGACGAGCTCACCATCGAAAAGGGCCAACGGATCTTCATCTCCGGCGGTGCGGGTGGCGTGGGCACACTCGCCATCCAACTCGCGGCATGGATGGGCGCCCAGGTCGCCACGACCGCCTCGCCCGGGGGTGAGAATCTGGTGCGGTCACTCGGTGCTGAGACGGTCATCAACTACCAGACGACCAGCTTCGCAGACGTTTTGCGGGACTACGACGCGGTTCTCGACCTCCGGGGTGGTCAGGATCTGGCGGACAGTTTCGCCATTGTCCGTCCCGGAGCCAAGGTGGTGTCCGTCGCGGGAGTGCCCGAACGGAACTCAGCCAAGGACCTGGGCGCCGGTCCACTGGTCGGTGCCCTGTTCAACCTGCTCAGTGGCAAGGTCCGGCGGCAGGCCAAGGCGCACGGGGTCACCTACCGGTATCTGTTCATGCACCCTAGCGGTGCCGATCTGCGAATTCTGGCCGACCTCGTCGACGGTGGGAACCTGAAGGTGGTGACGGACCAGGTCTTCCCCTTCGAGGAGATCGCGGACGCCTTCGCCCGCCTCGAGCGTGGCCACGCCAAGGGAAAGATCATCGTTGCGATGCCCTGATCCGTCGCCATCAGGTAGTTGGCCAACCGCCGGCGGCCAGGTCCGGACAGACGATGGGACGCGGCCCGGACCTGGCTCGGCGGCTGGTCACCCAAGGTCGAGGTTCCCGGCCGACACGATTTCCACAGGTGCCGGCTCGATGGCCCCGAGTCGGCACGCACCACCGGATACATCCCCGGCAGCACGGAGTGACCTGGCCGGGCGCGTGGAGCCGGACGTGCTAGACATGGCTGGAACGTGAAGGAGACGGCGATGACCTCCGCAACCTCACCGCGTAGAGCCAGGACTCCGCTGTCCCGGGCCACCCTGATAGCCAGCGCGACAGAACTGGCCGACTCCGAAGGGCTACAGGCTGTCACGATCCGGCAGCTGGCCCACCGGCACGGTGTGACCGCCATGGCGATCTATGCCCACTTCGACGACAAGGAGGCGCTGCTGGACGCCCTGGGTGAGGCGTTGCTCGACAGCGTCCAGGTCCCCGACCTGACAGCTGGCGATAGTCGGACCAATCTGGGGGCGGTGTTGACCGCCTTCGTCGAGGCGTTGCGGGCACACCCTGCCATCGCCCCCATCACCGCCCGCCGCATCCTCGAGTGCGATTCGGGCATCGACCTTGCCGAACAACTCCTCGCCCAGCTCACCGCGCTCGGTCACCCCAGCGGTCTCGCCGCGGCCACGAGCCACTACCTCCTGAGCGGGGTCGTCGCCCTGGTTGCCAGTGAGCCTGGGCGCAGCTGTATCCCGCACGACATCGAGGGTCAGGAACAGTTGATCCGTAGCCGTCGGGCTCGCCTGTTGGCCCTGGCGCCCGAACGCCATCCCCATGTCGTCGCCGCGGCAACGCCGCTGACCATGTGCGCCAACCCCGACATCTACTACGCCCAGGGCATCGAGTTGCTTGTCAACGGTGCCTGCGCGCTGGGTCAATCTCGATGACGACCGGCGCGTCCTGGTGCGGCGGACGCCGTGGGGGTGCGGCGACTGTGGCCACACGAGGTGCGCGAACCGCATACGCTACCTCCGAGTTTCCGTGCCACGGCGGGTTGGTGCGGATTTCGGGTCAGCTCCGAAGGTCGAGAAGGAATCCGCTGGCAGCGAGCCCGGTGGCGCGGCTTTGTTGGGAACCGCTGAAGCTTGCCTGACTGGTACCGGAGTCGACGGTGACGGCAAATCCGTCACCGCCGACCTTGATCTTGGCCAGCGCGTCCAGCATGATGCGGCGGACCCAGGGGCGATGTAGCAGCCGGGCGATGCCGGGTTGCCCGGCGGCTGCCAACAGCGCGGTGGCGAGCCGGGAGTCCAGGCACAGGCCGGTACTCGCGGCGACATTCAGGGTGGTGGAGAGCGTGTACTGGTCGGAGAACGGGAACCGATGGACGGTTCGCTCGCCGTGCGGAGCCGGAAAACGCATTGCCCACGAGCCGTGTAGGCGGCCCAGCCCATCGAGAGTCCAGGCGAGTGCCGCTGGCCCGTGTCGTTCGCCGGAACCGAGCAGCACGCCGATGTGCACCTGCCGTGTCGTTGACTGTTCGACGCAGTGTCGGGCGAGCAGGTTGCTGACCCCGGGGACCAGTCCGACGCTAAGGACCGCTGTGGCCTGCCGCTGGGCGGCGAGCTCGTCCAGTTGTTCGATCTCGACGTGCAGTTGGTGGGAAGCCGAGACGTCCACGTAGTGGATCCCTCGCTCCAGGCAGGCGCGGGCGATCCGCGCGTTGTCGAGTGTGGGTTACGGCCGGCCACCACCACGTCCGTCGCGGGGAGGTGCGCGACCAGCGCAGGCGCGGCGTGCAGGCCGACGGCGCCGTATCCGCCGAGGACGAGGATCCGGTTCATCGGGCGACCGCCTCTCGTGGTGTGGTGTCCAAAGATTTAGTAGTCACACTACAATAATATTTCTGTAGTTTCGCTATAGTCGTGCGGGTGAGCGCGACACCACGCCGCGGAGGCCGGCAGGCACCCGCGAAGACACACAACGAGGACGGCAGAACCGCGCGATCCCGGTCCACCCGGGCGCGCATCATGGCGGCGGCCACCGAGCTGTTCACCACTGCCGGCTACGGCGCCACCAGCATCGCGGCCATCGCCGCCAGGGCCCGCGTGAGCGAACAGAGCGTCTACTACAGCTTCGGCACCAAGCGGGCCATCCTCACCGCGGCCCTCGACCTGGCCATCGCCGGCGACGACGAACCCGTTCCCACACTTGAGCGGCCTTGGGTGCGTGCCGCGCTGGCCGACCCGGATCCGCGCGAGCAGATCCGCCGGCAGGTTGCCGGTGCCGCGGACATCTACCGGCGCGCCGCACCACTGTTGGATGTCGTACGCGGCGCGGCCACCGCCGACGCGGATCTGGTCGAGGCGTGGGCTACCAACCTGGAGCAGCGGCTCACCGTCCAACGCGTCTTCGCCGACGCGCTGGCCCGCAAGACACCGCTGCCCGCCGGCATGACCGTCGACGTGGCCGCCGACACCGCCCTGGCCATTCTCAGCCCCGAGACATACCACCTGCTCGTGCACCATCAGGGCTGGGAACACACGCGATGGCAGGACTGGGCCGCGAACGCGTTGCAACGCCTGCTCACGACGCTGCCGTAGCGCAGGGGACCCGCCCTGGCAGGTCGGTCGACGTCTACCGCTGATGCCGCCTGCGTCAACCTCTACCAGGGCCGTGCCCGCGTGCCCTACGGCCCTGAGGCCTCACACCCGGGGCTGGATCACGAGGGCCACGCCCGCCCGCGGCGTCGTGGATCTGCGGGCCTTCGCGGTCAGGAGCCGACCGCACCGCGTCGTCGGGCCGATCGACGACGTGTGCGGTGAGTGCGGCCCGGGCTTGCCGGTGAATCCCGCAGCGGGGACAGGGCGGTCCCTCAGAGTTCAGACGCATGACCAAACAGCGCAACCAAAGATCGTGTCAGGAGCTCTGACTCGTCGGGCTGCGGCGGCTGCTCTCGCGGAGATGGGCGTGCTCGCCGTCACGATCGAAAATCATGATCAGTTCAGCCGTGCCGTCTATCGCGGAGAAGGCGTGCGGTGTCATGGTTGAGAACTCGGCGGCTTCGCCGGCCTCGACTATGATCTCGCGGTCGCCGAGTGATAGGCACACTCGTCCCTCCAGGACGAAGAACCAGTCATGACCAGGGTGAACTCGTTGCTCCAGCGTCTTGCGTGTAGGTTCGAGCCGGACTTTCAACGCGATGGTGCGGCCGTTCGGCCGGCTCAACATCCACGTCGTACGCTCGCCGCCACGGTCCGGCATCGGACGGATGACGACGTCCTCGTCGTTGCGCACGTCGAGAAGAGAGTCGAGGTCGACGTGGAGCGCCGCCGCCAGTGGCAGCAGGACATCGAGGCTGATCGTCCGCTTGCCGGTCTCGATCCGGCTGATGGTCGAGGGGCTCAGGTTTGTACGAGCGGCGAGCTCATCGAGCGAGAAGCCCAGTGTGGTGCGAAGAGCCCGTAGCCGAGTTCGGATCACCTTTTCGATCTCGTTGAGTCTCGACATCATCCTCCCGAGTCTTGCGCATTATGCAAGAGGCGTTGCACCTTCTGCGATCGATTGTAGCTTCGACAGCATGAGTGATAGAACCTTCCCGCCGATCGAACGTCGCTGCGATGTCGCCGTCATCGGCGGATCGGCTGCCGGCCTCGCCGCCGCGCTTCAGCTCGCGGGCCAGCGCAGGTCGGTGATCGTGATCGATGATGGAGCGTCCCGCGACGCTCCCGCCGAGCGCCTGCACGGCTACCTCGGCCGCGAAGGCGTCCCGCCAGCCGAGATCCTCGCTACCGGCCGTGAGGAAGCCCGCAGCTACGGCGTCGAGGTGCTGACCGGTCACGTGGAACGCATCACCCGCATGCCGGATGGTCGCTTTCGGGCCGAACTCGCCAGCGGTCACTCCATCATCGCTCGTCGGGCCCTCGCGGCCATCGGGCTGGTGGACGAGCTTCCGGACATCGACGATCTTGATCAGCACTGGGGCCGTGACGTCATACACTCTCCGTTCGGTCGCGGTTTTGAGGTCCGAGACGGGCGCATAGTCCAGATCGTTACCCATCCGGGAGGGCTGCGCACGACCGAGTTGTTTCGTCACCTCAGTGCGCAGCTCACCGTCGTGCTCCACGGCGATGTCCCTGTGGAGGAGGCCGAGGTCGATGTTCTGCGGGCCAGCGGTGTGGCCGTCGTACCGGGGTTCGTGACCGGGCTCACCACCAATGACGTCGGTCGTATCGAAGCCGTCCGACTCGCCAACCACGACGACATCGACGCCGACACGGTCGTGGTGACGCCACGGTTCCACGTACGCGCCGAACCGTTCGCGCCGCTCGGTCTGCAACCGGCCTCGCACCCCACCGGGCTCGGGCGCTTCCTGGAAACGGACGCGACCGGGGCGACTGCAGTTCCCGGCCTCTATGCCGCAGGCAACGCGACCGACCCGAGCCAGCAGCTACTGCAGGCCGCCGCCCACGGCAGCCAGGTCGGTGCCGCGATCAGCTGGAGTCTCGCCCACGACGACAGCCGGGCCACGGCGCAACCACCTTCGAACCAGGCGGACTGGGATCATCGATACAGTAGCGACCAGATCTGGAGCGGCAACCCGAACGGCACTCTCGTCCACGAGGTCACGGGCCTCACGCCACGCCGCGCGCTCGATGTTGGGGCTGGCGAGGGCGCCGACGCGCTCTGGCTTGCCGAACAGGGATGGAAGGCTACCGCGAGTGACATCTCGCCGCGCGCGCTGGACCACGTCAGCGCGGTAGCCCGGCACCGGGGTCTCCCCGTCGAGTGCCATCGGGCGGACGCGAACGCGTTGGACGCCTTCGAGTCAGCGGCGTTCGAACTCGTGTCTGCGCAGTACGCCTCCATCCCTCGCACACCCGATGGGCGGGGGATCCACAATCTGTTGAATGCCGTTGCCCCCGGTGGCACGTTGCTCGTGGTCAGCCACGATCGTGCGCCGAGTCGTACGTCGCTCGATTCGGCCCACATGCCACCGTTCGACCCGGACGCATACCTCCGTGTCGACGACTTCGCCACCGCGCTCGCGGGCTCAGTCGGCTGGGACATCGAGGTACACGACAAGCGACTCCGACCCCCAGGGGCGGCCTCCGCGTCCCACCACGTCCACGACGTGGTCCTGCGGGCCCGCCGTACGACGGCTGGCGATCCTGGCCGTGGTCTGCTGGGCGGTGACCACCTCGGGGCGTCATAGATCGAGCTGACACGGTCCGGGAACGCGGCTCAAGCTTTTGTCAGCACGGTAGACAGGTACTGCTCGATGCGACTCGGCTCCGGTGAGCCGGCGTAGCCGATGTGCCGGTCCGGCCGGATCACGAAGGCCGCGGCACCGGCGTCGTACAGCTTCTGGGCGTTACGGCCCCGGTCCAGTAGGACCGGAACCTGGGCGCGCGCGGTCTGGGCTACCTGCCAGGCCGGCGTCAGCAACCGCAGCTCCACCGCACCGGGCCATCGGCGGGCCAGCGCATCGGCCAGCCCATTGATCCGCGTGGTCAGTGTCGCGTCCGGCTTCGGCGCGGTCAGCAGGAGGGTGTGGGGGTCGGTGGCGAGTAGGTCGTGTAGGCGCTGCGGTCGGTGGGTGATCCCGTCGAACAGCGTCGGGTCGGGTAGGCGGTCCCCACCGTGCAGGCCGCCCATGCGACCGGTCACCCCGGCCGTGCCGCGGTAGCTGTGCCCGAGCTGGGACAGCCGGTGGGCGAGCAGCCGGCGGGCCGGTGCGCTGGCCTGTAGCCCGGTCAGCACGATGTCACGCAGGTGCCGGCGCGGGTCGCCCCGCAACAGCATCGCCTCCGCGCCGAGGTGGGTGAAGGTGACGACCTGCCGACCGATGCGATGCCGTTCGGCCTGGTAGCTGTCGAGTAGCGCGGTCGGGGCGCGGCCGGCGATCACCGCGGCGAGTTTCCAGCCCAGGTTGATCGCGTCGGCCATGCCGAGGTTGAGCCCTTGGCCACCGAACGGGGTGTGGACATGCCCGGCGTCGCCGGCCAGGAAGAGCCGCCCTTTGCGGTAGGTGGTCGCCTGCCTGCGGGACAGATTGAAGGTCCAGAACTGGTCGGTGGATTCGATGGTGGCGGGGATGCCGGTACGGGACAGGGCCGCCTGCGCGTCGTCGAGGGTGGGTGGCACGGGCCGCCCGGTGGCGTCGATGGTCTGGGTGTACGCCAGCCGGAACCGCCGTCGCCCGGGTAGGGGGAAGACTCCGTAGATCCCACTGCCGTCGCTGGAAAAGGTCATCTCGTTACGGGGCAACGGCCAGTCCACCACCGCGTCGCAGAGTACCCACGGATCGCTGTACGTGCTGCCGTCGAAGTCGATCCCGAGGAGGTCTCGAACCCTGCTGTGCGCGCCGTCGCAGCCGACGATCCATCGGGCGGTCACGGTTTCGGTGCCGCCGTCCGGCGTGGTGAGGGTGGCTGTGACTCCGCTGTCGGTCGGCGTGAGGCCGGCCAGGGTGGTGCTGCGGTGCAGCGCAACGCCGTGTCGGGTCAGGTGGTCGATGAGAATCTGTTCGGTGCGGTACTGCGGAATGTCGACTATGTGCGGGTATGCCGTGTCGTCGAGTACGCGGAAGTCAACGCTGAGTCGGTCGCGGTGACTCGTGCGCAGGGTGAGCACGTCGACCCGCTGCCCTTCGGCGAGGATCCCGTCGGCCACCCCGAGATCACGGAGATGTTCCAGCGTACGGGCGTGCAGCGCGGCGGATTTGGTCAGCTCCAGCGGGGCGGCGTGCTTGTCGATGATCCGGATGTCGACACCGAGTCGGTTCAGTTGGGCGGCGAGGACCAGCCCGGTGGGGCCGGCTCCGACGATCAGCACCTGCGGGTGTGGCATGTCGTGCACCTCTCTGCGAACGACTAATGAAAAAGCGAGCACTCGCTCTTTTAGCGTGCGCCTCCGCCTGGGCAACGTCAAGAGGGAGCGCTCGCTTTACGATGAGCGGATGCCGAGAGTCTCCGAAGACCACCGTGCCGCCCGCCGCCGGCAGATCCTGTCGGCCGCCGCGACCCGCTTCGCCCGCGACGGCTTTCACCGCACCTCCATGCAGGACGTGGTGGATGAGTCCGGCCTGTCCTTTGGCGCCGTCTACCGCTACTTCCGCACCAAGAACGACATCGTCATGGCGATCTCCCTGGAGGCGATCAGCGTGATCGAGACGGTGGTCCGTGACGGTGTTCAGGCCGGTCGCCCCGTCGCCGACCTGCTGGCTACGCTCCCGCGGGCGCTGCTCGCCCTCGAACAGATCGACGAGCGGATGCGGCTGGCGGTGCAGGCGTGGGGGGAGGCGCTCCGCGATCCAGCCCTCGCCGAACGGATGCAGGAAGGCCTGCGGCGTGCCCGCGCCGCGCTTCGGGAGAGCATCGAGGTCAGCTGTGTCGACAGCGGCGTCCGCATCGACGCGGATGCCGCGGCACAGGTCCTGATCTCAATCATTCAAGGCTTCATCCTGCAACGCTCCTGGGACCCCCGCCTCGACGCTGACTCGTACGGTCAGGCTGCCCAAGCGCTGATCAGCGGAACGCTGGGCGGCGCTGCGGCGGGGCAGCGTTGATGAATCGTTGGGTCGCAATCGACGGGCCGGGCCAGGGCGTTTTGCCCCTGGAAAAATTCATTCACGATCCTGTTGCCGGATAGCCCCTTTCCTGCCCTGCTGGCGTCGCCGTATACCCGAATCGGCGGTTTGCGTCTCGCCAGCATCAGGGGCATAGCTGGCAGGTCTGGCCAAGGGGGCGTAGTACGCAGCCGGCCGTGAGTTAGTGATCCGACTGCCCCGGGCGAGGACGGCCTGGCCCCGGATGGGTTCTGGGATGGGCGTGGGTGGTCGCACCGAATGGACCGCCCGAGGTGACCGCAGGGTGGGTGCGTAGACCGACCTGGTGGGCGGAGAGCGGCGCCGTACAGACCTTCCCGTTAGCCAAGAATTCGGTTAACGTGAATGCGTGGTTGGTGGGCGTAGCAGATCACTCCCGCCAGCTTGTTTGTGGTCTTCCCAGTAAAGCCGGGCTGTCTGCGTTGAGTCCGGCCACGCGCCACCGTCGAAACTCTGAAATCTCTTAACAGGCTGGGCGGCCGGTTCCCCTGATGGCAGCAGCGGCGACCACCGCCACTGAATATTGGGAGGAACGGGTGCGGGAGTCGACATCGCCGCCGCTATACGTGGTGCCGGAGAAGGGCGGGCTCGGTGACCTCGTCGCGAACAATGCCGTCGAGGAGCCGGATGAGCCGGTATTCCACCGGAAAGTCGGGGATCGTTGGGAGCCGGTCAGTGCCGCGAAGTTCTCCACCGAGGTCATCGGCCTGGCCCGCGGGCTGATCGCCAAGGGGGTCGGGCACGGGGATCGCGTCGGCCTGCTCTCCAGTAATCGGTACGAGTGGTCGCTCATGGATTTCGCCCTCTGGACGATCGGCGCGTCGCCCGTCCCGATCTATCTGACCTCCTCCGCCGAGCAGATCGAGTGGATTCTCAGCGACTCTGGTGCGGTGGCCGTGGTGGTGGAGACCGCGACACACGAGGATGTGATCCAGGGAATTCGGGGTAGTCTGCCCGCCCTGCAGCACATCTGGCAGCTCGACGCCGGGGTGGTGGACGAGCTGCGGGATGCGGGTGCCACCGTCGAACCGGCCGTGGTTGAGGAGCGTCGGAAGGCCGTGTGCCCGGAGGACATCGCCACGATCATCTACACCTCGGGCACCACCGGGATGCCCAAGGGCTGCACCCTCAGCCATGCGAACCTGCTCGCCGGCTCCGGTAACGCCGTCGCCCTGCTGCGCACCATGTTCGGGCCGGTGGGCGACATTCCCGCGTCGACGCTGCTCTTTCTGCCCCTCGCCCACGTCTTCGGGCGGATGGTGCAGGTTGGTGCCACGGTGGCGCGGACGCCCCTGGCGCACTGCTCCGATGTGAAGCAGGTTCCGGCGGAGCTGGCCAGCTACAAGCCGACCTTCTTGCTCTCGGTTCCCTACGTGTTGGAGAAGGCGTACAACGGCGCCCGACGCAAGGCATACGAAGGTGGCAAGGGCAAGATCTTCGATACCGCGGCAGCGACGGCGATCGCCTACTCGGAAGCGCAGAAGCCCGGTGTGGGCCTGCGCCTGCGCCATGCCCTCTTCGATCGACTGGTGTACCGCAAGTTCCGCGCTGCCCTGGGCGGGAACCTGCGCTACGTCATCTCCGGGGGAGCAGCTCTGGGGGAACGCCTGACGCACTTCTACCGGGGCTGCGGCATCACGGTGTTCGAGGGTTACGGACTCACCGAAACCAGTGCGGCGGTCACGGTCAACTCGCTGGAATCCTTCCGACCGGGAACGGTGGGCCGGGTCGTGCCGAGCGTGCAGATGCGGATCGGCGACGACGGTGAGGTGCAGTGCACTGGTGACCCGGTGTTCGCGGGCTACTGGAACAACGAGGCGGCGAACGCCGACGCGTTCACCGAGGACGGCTGGTTCCGTACCGGTGACATCGGAGAGTTCGATGACCATGGCCATCTGCGGATCACCGGCCGGAAGAAGGAGATCCTGGTAACCAGCGGGGGTAAGAACGTGTCCCCCGCCCTGATCGAGGATCGCATCGCCGCCTCCCCGCTGGTCGCCCAGGCGCTTGTGGTGGGCGACGGGCAGAAGTACATCGCCGCGCTCATCACCGTGGATTCGGAGTACCTGGAGCACTGGAAGACCAGCGCGGGAAAGCCTGCTGACGCCACCTCGGCAGATCTCATCAATGATCCTGACCTCCTACAGGAGCTGCAACGCGCGGTGGACGAGGGCAACACGGCGGTGTCGACGGCCGAGGCGGTACGTCGCTTCCGCGTACTCCCCAGCGAGTTCACCGTGGAGTCCGGTCACCTGACGCCGTCGCTGAAGATGCGGCGCAAGGTGATCATGGCTGACTTCGCTGACGAGGTGGCCGAGCTGTACAGCTGACCCGCCCCTGGCCGTACCGCGAAGGGCCCTGCGCGTGCCACGTCACGTGCCAGGGCCCTCCGGCGTCCACGCTCCGGGCGATGAGCCTCGGGGCGACGCCACATCGCGGCCGCGGTCGGGTGGGCGCGCGACATTCCGTTCGTCCCGCTTGCGACTGGGCCGCAGGTGGCTACTGTCCTGGTGGCCTATCCCGCAACGGCGCTGGCCCGATACCAGACAGCGCACGGGGCAGACCAGCTGACGAATTCGGTCCCGGCCTGACGGAGCCGTGCGCGGCATGGTTGGCTGGCGCGGCACGAGCCGGCGGGGCGGCGGCAAGATGGACGGTGTGATGGCTGATCAGCGACCGTCGGCCCGGTACGGCTACCGGAGTCTCGGGGCTGAACCCGGCTTCCGGGTCCGGTTGGCGGGCGCCGCGGCCAGCAAGCTTCAGGCCGGCATGTTCTCCTTCGCGTTGCTCTACGCGGTCTCCGCCGGTCGCTCCTATGGCGTCGCCGCACTCGTTGTCGCGGTTGCCGCCCTCGGTGGCATCGCGGCGCCCTTCCGGGGGCGACTGCTCGACCGATTCGGCGACAGACGTGTCCTGTGGCCCATCTTGACCGTGCATGTGGGCTCAGTGACGGCGCTGTCGGTCAACGAAGGACTCAACGGGCCGGTACTGGCGACCTTCGGGTCGGCGCTCGTGGCGAATGTGTCGATGCCTCCGGTCGGGGTGCTGTCCCGGGTCATGTGGCGCAGGATGTCGCAGCCGCAGAATGTCCGGAGCGCGCTGGCGCTCGACGCGGTGCTTACGGATCTCGCCTTCGTCTTCGGACCCGCCCTGGTCGGTCTGCTGACCGAAACGGTGTCGCCGATAGCCGGGTTGGTGGTTTCCAGCGGCTCCAGCGCGCTGGCGACCGTCCTTCTCCTTCGGGCCCAGGCCGGCCGGGGGCCGGTACGGGACCCCAGCCGGGGGCCGGAGCGGGGCGCCGGCGGCGCGCGGCACTGGGCCGGTCCGCTTGTGCTGGCGCCCCTACGCTGGCTGCTGCTCGTCGCCTGTCTCTTCTCCGCAGCGTTGCATGCCGTGCAAATTGCGCTCCCCGCAGCGGCTGGCCGGTCGGCTGGTGCTGCTCTGGTCAGCGTCCTGTCGGTGGGCAGCATCGTCGGTGGCCTGGTGGTTGGGGCGCTGCGCGGGCGGTGGGTACCTCGGCTGCCCGTCCTGCTTCTGGGTCTTGCTCTCGCGTGTGTGGCCCTGGCGGTGGTCGGTCGGTTGCCGCTGGGGCTGTTGGTGGCCGGCTGCCTCCTGGTCGGTCTCTTCATCGGGCCCACCTTTGTTGCCCTGTACGGCGATGCGGGTGACCTGGCGCCTTCGGGCACCGAGGCGGAGACGCAGTCATGGACGGGGGCTGCCATTCAGCTCGGCGCAGCCGTTGGTGCTGCGGCCGGCGCTGCCGCCATCGAGGGCTGGGCGCCGCTGGCCGCGGTCGGGGTGGCTGCCGTGCTGGCGCTGTCGGGATTTGGGGCGGGCCTGCGGGTGGTCCGCGCGCAGCGGCACCGTAGCCGGAGCCGACTGGACGGCTCACGCAAGAACCCACCTCCAGCTGAGCGGGATGAGGCCGGCCGCCTTTCTGCGGTGACCAACAACCTTGACGTACCGCCGGCCGTTGATCCTGGCGGTAGAGGTGTTTCTGCTCGCATCAAGGGATAGGTAGCCAGAATGAGCAGCTGTCTCTTCGTGCGGTACTTCACTGCTCGGAGGCGTGCGCGATGCAGGGGTTCTGTCAGCGGCTGGATCGGGGCGCCGGAGTGCGCCGGGCGGGACGCGCTGTCGTCGGATGGCTCGCCCTCGCGCTGGCGGTGACGGTAACGCAGGCGATCGGTGTGTCGCCCGCGTTGGCGCAGCACAAGCCCGGATCGACCGCGGTGTCGGAATTCCTCCTGGCCTGGGGGAAGAACGACAATGGGCAGCTTGGTAACGGAAGCACTACCGGAAGTAACGTGCCGATCGCGGTGAGCCTGCCGCTGGGCACCACGGTTACCGCTGTCGCCGCCGGTCGCTTTCACAGTCTGGCGTTGACCTCGGCCGGCACGGTCCTCGCCTGGGGCACCAACCACTTTGGTCAGCTCGGTGACGGAACCCTGATCGACCGTAGTGCGCCCGTCGAGGTAAGTCTGCCGCCCGGCACCACGGTCACCGCCGTCGCCGCTGGCGGCGTCCACAGCATGGCATTGACCTCGGTCGGCACCGTCCTGGCCTGGGGTGGCAACGGCGTCGGTCAGCTCGGGGACGGAAGCACGACCAGGCGTACCACGCCGGTCGAGGCGATCCTGCCGTCCGGTGTCACCGTCACCGCTGTCGCCGCCGCCGAAAGCCACAGCCTGGCGGTGACCTCTGCCGGTGCCGCCCTCGCCTGGGGGCTGAACGGCACTGGTCAACTCGGGGACGGGAGCACCATCAACCGGAGTACGCCGGTGTCTGTCGCCCTGCCCCTCGGCACCGAGGTCACTGCCATCGCTGCCGGCCGCCTCCACAGCCTGGCGGTCACGTCCGTCGGTGCCGCCCTCGCCTGGGGGTACAACGGCACTGGTCAACTCGGGGACGGGACCACCATCAACCGGAGTACGCCGGTGTCTGTCGCCCTGCCCCTCGGGGCCGAGGTCACCGCCGTCGTGGCCGGCCGCCTCCACAGTGCTGCGTTGACCACGGCCGGCACCGCCCTCGCCTGGGGCGACAACGGCTTCGGGCAGCTCGGAAACGGGGGTGGCAGCAACAGCAGCGAAGCCGTCGAGGTCAGCCTGCCCACGGGCACCACGCTCGCGGCCATCGCGTCCCGCGACAGCGACCACACCATCGCGATAGCCGGCGACGGCACCGCCCTCGCCTGGGGGAGCAATATCTTTGGCCAACTCGGTGATGGAACCACCACCAACCCCAGCACGCCGGTGCCCGTAGCCCTGCCTACGGGCATCACGCTCCTCACCACGGCTGCCGGCAGCGACCACACGCTGGCCCTGCCTGCCCAGCAATCCCGCTCCACCACGAGTGTGCAGGTCTCGCCGCAGGACCCGACCGTGGATCAGGACGTCACGCTCACCGCCACCGTCACCTGCGACCTCGGAAGCCCGACCGGCATCGTCACCTTCCGCAACAACAACACCGACCTCGCCACCGTGCCCCTGGACACCACCAACACCGCCACCCACACCACGACGCTCCCGGTCGGCACCAACACCCTGACCGCCGACTTCACCAGCACCAACACCGTCTGCCCCAACAGTCAGTCCGAGGCCACCACCATCACCGTCGCCGATCCCACCGACCCGACCGACCCCACCGATCCCGACCTACCCATCACCGGGGTCAGCCTGCCCAGCCTGCTCGGCACCGCCACCCTGCTCATCCTCATCGGCGCCAGCTTCATCGTCCTCACCCGCCGACACCGATCGACCCACACTGAGGTGGCCGGGTAGTAGCGGTATCGGGCATCGTTGCGGCCCATGGACCTTCTCGTGGTGGGTGGTAGTGGTCTGCTGGGCCGAGAGATCGTGCGCCAGGCGCGGCGGAGCGGTCGTCAGGTGGCGGCGACCTTCCACCGTCAGGTGGTGCCGGTTGCCGGCGTGAACTGGCGAAAACTCGACATCCGACGCCGCGACGAGGTCGCTGCAGTGGTCAACCAGCTCCGACCCGCTGCGATCATCAACGCGGCGTACCGGCAGGACGACTGGGCTATCACCGCCGACGGCGGCATGCACGTGGCCGCCGCCGCGGTCGCCAACCGGGCCCGCCTGGTGCAGGTCTCCAGTGATGCGGTCTTCTCCGGCACAGCGGAACGCTACGACGAGACGTGTAGCCCCGACCCGACCAGCCCATACGGTGCGGCCAAGGCCGCGGTCGAGACGGCGACTACGGGCCTGGATCCGGGTGCGGTCATCGCCCGAACCTCTTTGATCATCGGAGCTGATGGCAGCTCCTCCCAGGAGAGGCTGGTGCACGCCCTCGCCGCCAACCCCACCAGCGGCTTCCTCTTCACCGACGACCTGCGTTGCCCGATCCACGTCACGGACCTGGCCGCGGCGCTCCTGGAACTGGCCGCTTCCGCGTACGCCGGAATCCACCACGTGGCTGGCGCCGACGCCGTCAGTCGCTACGAACTCGGCCTGCTCATCGCCCGTCGCGACGGTATCGACGACTCGGTCCTGCCCGCCGGCCGGCGGGCTGACACCACCGTTCCTGGTCCGGTCAGGGTTCGCCTCGACTGTGCCGAGACCCAGTCAAGACTGACCACCCGGCTCCGTGGTGCCCGGACGTTCCTTGCCCCTACCTGCGCCTAACCGGTCGAGGTGGCGGCGAACAACAGCCGGTCGCGCCACTGCCCGCGGATCTGGAGGTGGTTGTGCCGGTACCCGGCAGGCCGCATCCCGATTTTGGTCAGGACGCGAGCAGAGGCCACGTTGGCGGGGTCGCACCCCGCGCTGACTTCACGCAAGCCGAGCTGGTCGAATCCGAACCCCATCAGGGCCTGGGTGGCCTCGGTGGCGTACCCGTGCCCCCACCAGGTCCGGGCCGGGACGTAGCCGATCTCGGCCTGCCGGTGAGCGGTATCGGTTTTGGCGAGTTGGATGGAGCCGATCAGGTAACAGCAGGCGAGGCGTCGTCAGCTCCATAGCGGAACATGCTTTCACTTTTATTCGGCGGATCAGTCCGCATTCGGGCTATGGGCGTTTCTGCCTAAGAATCCCGGAATGTTTGGCTAATAATGGCCTATGTCCTATTGGCAGAGGATTATCTGCTCGGAGGTGGGTGCGATGCAGGGAATCTGCCAGCGGCGTGGCCGGGGCGGCGGAGCACGGCCGGTGCGACGTGTTGTCGCCGGTTGGTTCTCCCTCGCGCTGGCGCTCTCGCCGGCGATCGGCGGGTCACCCGCATCGGCACGACACCAACCCGCATCGGCCGCCGTCATGTCGGATGCGATCCTCGCCTGGGGTGGGAACGACGGAGGTCAGTTGGGTGACGGGACCACGACCGACAGCAGCGAGCCGATCGCGGTGCGCCTGCCAACGGGTACCACGGTCGCCGCCGTCGCTGCCGGTGATCGCCACAGTGTGGCGTTGACCTCGGCTGGCACCGTCCTTGCCTGGGGCAGAAACACCGAAGGTCAGCTCGGTAACGGGACGACCACCAGCAGTGGTGAGCCGGTCGCGGTGAGCCTGCCCAGCGGTATCCGGATCGTCGCTGTCGCCGTCGGTGCCGACCACAGTCTGGCGTTGACCTCCACCGGCTCCCTCCTCGCCTGGGGCAGTAATGACACCGGCCAGCTTGGTGATGGGTCTGTCACCAGCAGCAGCACGCCCGTCGCGGTGCGCCTGCCACCGAACACGACCGTCGCCGCCATCGCCGCTGGCCGCGACCACAATCTGGTCCTGACCGCGACCGGCCCGGCCGCCCTGCTCGCCTGGGGGGCGAACCGCGAAGGTCAGCTGGGCGATGGAACCGTCGTCGATCGCAGCAGACCCGTTCCCGTCAACCTGCCAACCGGCCTCACGGTCACCGCCATCGCCGGTGGACGCGACCACAGTCTGGCGTTGACCTCCGACGACACCGTTCTGGCCTGGGGCGGGAACTCTCACGGTCAGCTCGGTGACGGCACCACCACGGGCAGTCTCCTACCTGTCACCGTCGTCCTGCCTGTCGGCGCCGAGGCCACCGCCATCGCCGCGGGTCGCCTCCACAGCCTGGCGTTGACCTCCGATGGAACCGCCCTCGCCTGGGGTGGCAACCATTGGGGGCAACTGGGTAACGGCTCCACCTCCGACAGCAGCGAACCGGTCGCCGTCAGCCTGCCCGGGGGCACCAGGCTCATCTCCATTGCCAGTCGCGACAGCGACCACAACGTGGCGATCACCACCGAGGGCGCCGCCCTCGCCTGGGGCCTCAACTCGCAGGGACATCTGGGCGACGGGACCACCACCGACAGCGCCACCCCCGTGGCGGTCAGCCTGCCGGCCGGCGCCGCCCTGACCAGCATCGCCGTCGGCGACGATCACAGCCTGGCCCTGCCTGCCCAGCAACCCGGCTCCACCACGAGTCTGCAGGTCTCGCCGCAGAACCCGACCGCGGATCAGGAGGTCACCCTCACCGCCGCCGTCTTCTGCACCACCGGCGCCCCCACCGGGAGTGTCACCTTCCGGAGCAACAACACCGACCTCGCCACCGTGCCCCTGGGCAGCACCAACACCGCCACCCACACCACGATGCTTCCCGTCGGCACCAACACCCTCACCGCCGACTTCACCAGCATCGACACCACCTGCCCCAACAGCCAGTCCGAGGCCACCACGATCACCGTCGCCGAGCCCCCCGAACTGCCCACCACCGGACCCAACCTGCCCACCCTGCTCGGCGCGGCAGCCCTGTTCCTCCTCACCGGCACCGCCCTCATCCACCTCAGCCGTCAGCGGCGGCCAACCTGCCACCCACACTGATTGCCTGGCCCATTCCGGCGTGGAGAGGCCTGCGGTGTCCTGGGGCTGGTGCCGGGGCGGTCGTCTACAGGTGAACCGGCAAGGCCGCCAGCCCGCGTACCCGGAAAGAATCCCGCCACCGTAGTGCGTGGGTGGGTGCGGCCAACCGGATCCCGGGGAAGCGGTCCAACAGGCTGGCGGCGGGCTGGAGCTCGGCGATCCGACGAGGCGTGAACGCGGTGGCTGCCAGGCGTCGGAGCCGGGTGTGGTCGGGCGGGTCGCGATTGAGTAGATGAGCGTCCAGCTCTGGTGGCAGTGACGACCCGTGCTCCCCACCAGTGCCGCTGAAGCGCTTGTCGACGGAGAGCCGGGGGTCGGTGAGCGCCGCTCGCACGTCGTCGTAGCGCAGGACGAGCCATCCTGTGCGCTTTCGGTTGGGTGGACAACACCGGGGGAGGTGGGTTTACCGGTGTCCCAGCCCGGGTACCCCGGGCCCGAGAATTACGTCAGGTCGGCAAGAACCGGGCGTAGTCGGATGAAATAGGCGGTGAGCATGGTGAGGGGAGTAGCGAAGAGGCTGGAACGACGGCGGGAGCGGCGGCCGTGAGTGAGGTCCTGCTGCCCCACCCCGTCGTACGCGCACCCGGGCTGGCGCCGGAGGTCGACCTGGCGGCACTCGTCGCCGACCTACGAGCCGAGGTGGACGGGGAGATCCGGTTCGATGTCGGTTCCCGGGCCGCCTACTCCACCGACTCCTCCAACTACCGGCAGGTGCCGCTCGGCGTGGTGCTGCCCCGGACGATCGAAGCGGGGGTGGCGGCGGTCGCGGTGTGCCGTCGGCACCGCGCGCCGTTGGTCTCCCGGGGCGGTGGTACCAGCCTGGCCGGGCAATGCACCAACACCGCGGTCGTGCTGGACTGGTCGAAGTACTGCCACCTCCTGCTGGAGGTGGACCCGCAGACGCGGACCTGCCTGGTGGAGCCCGGCATCGTCCTGGACTCACTCAACGCCCAACTCGCGCCGACCGGACTGGAGTACGGCCCCCGCCCGGCTACCCACAGTCGCTGCACTCTGGGCGGGATGCTCGGCAACAACTCCTGCGGAGCCACCGCCCAGCGGACCGGCAAGGTGGTCGACAACATCGTCGAGCTGGAGGTCCTGCTCTACGACGGCACTCGGATCTGGGTCGGCGAGACCAGCGACGAGCAGTACGCCGAGATCCAGCTCCGCGGCGGTCGGCCGGCTGAGATCTACCGGCAACTGTGGGCGCTGCGCGAGGAGTACCTGGCCGACATCCGTACCCGCTACCCGGACATCCCTCGCCGGGTCTCCGGGTACAACCTCGACAGCCTCCTGCCGGAGAAGGGCTTCCACCTCGCGCAGGCCCTGGTCGGCTCCGAGGGCACTCTGGTCACCATTCTCCGGGCGCGGTTGCGGCTGGTGCCGGTGGTCAAGGCGTCCGCCCTGGTCTTTGTCAACTATCCGGACATCGCTGCGGCGGGTGACGACGTCATGCGCGTGCTGGCGCACCAACCGGTCACGCTGGAGGGCGTCGACCACCGGCTGGTCGCGGACGAGCGGCGCAAACGCCAGCAGCCCGCGGGGCTCCGGGAGATCCCCGAAGGCGGCGCCTGGTTGATGATCCAGATGGGCGGCGAGACGCCAGGACAGGCCCGTGCCGCCGCCAACCGGTTGATCGCCGAAGTCCGCGGCGGCGGTGCGGGGACCGTGCACGAGTTCACCGACCCGGCCCACGAACGGCAGATGTGGCAGGTCCGGGAGTCATCCCTGGGGGCGACGGCAGAGGTACGCGGCTCCGAGCGCACCTGGCCGGGCTGGGAGGACTCGGCGGTCGCCCCGGAGAAGCTCGGCGACTACCTGCGGGACCTACGCCGGCTCCTCGACGAGTACGGCCTGGGCCGGGCATCGCTGTATGGCCACTTCGGGCAGGGGTGTGTGCACACCCGCATTCCCTTCGAGCTGACCACCGCGGACGGGGTGCGGCGGTTCCGATCCTTTCTGGAGCATGCTGCTGATCTGGTCGTCTCCTACGGTGGATCGTTCTCCGGCGAGCACGGGGACGGCCAGGCCCGGGGTGAGCTGCTACCGAAGATGTTCGGTGGCCGGCTCATGCGCGCGTTCGGCCAGTTCAAGGCGATCTTCGACCCGGGCGACCGGATGAATCCGGGCAAGACAGTCTCGCCCTACCCGCTCGACAGCCACCTGCGGTTGGGCGTCGACTATGACCACGGCCCGGTGCGGACCACCTTCGCCTACCCCGACGACCAGGGAAGCTTCGCCAATGCCGTGCTTCGCTGTGTCGGAGTGGGTAAGTGCCGCCGGCACGACGGTGAGGTGATGTGTCCTTCCTACATGGTCACGCGGGAGGAGGAACACTCCACCCGGGGCCGCTCCCGGCTGCTCTTCGAGATGCTCGACGGCGGAGCCCGGGGTGGCAGCGTCGACGACGGGTGGCGCTCCACCGCCGTCCGGGACGCCCTCGACCTCTGCCTGGCCTGCAAGGGCTGCAAGGCGGACTGCCCGGTGAACGTGGACATGGCGACCTACAAGGCGGAGTTCCTGTCCCACCACTACGCCGGTCGGCTCCGTCCCCGCGCGCACTACTCGATGGGGTGGCTGCCGGTGCTGGCGGCGGTGGCCGGTGCCGTGCCGGGCGTGGTGAACGCCCTCACCCGGGCGCCCGGCCTGGGCCGGCTGGCCAAGGTGGCGGGCGGCATCGACCAGCGGCGCGACGTTCCGATCTTTGCCGAGGAGAGCTTCCAGCGGTGGTTTGCCCACCGAACCCCGGCTGGTGACGGCCACCGCGGTGAGGTTCTGCTCTGGCCGGACACCTTCACCAATCGGCTTCATCCCGGGGTGGCCCAGGCCGCCGTCGAGGTGCTGGAGTCCGCCGGCTGGCGGGTCCGGGTGCCGGAGGGGCCGGTCTGCTGCGGGCTGACCTGGATTTCCACCGGCCAGCTCGGCGTCGCCAAGCGGGTGCTGCGGCGTACCGTTGCGATCCTTCGGCCGCACCTGCGCGCCGGGACCCGGGTGGTTGGTCTGGAGCCGAGCTGTACGGCTGTGTTCCGGAGCGATGCCCACGAACTCTTCCCGGACGACGAGGACGTTACCCGCCTCCGCCAGCAGACGGTCACCCTGGCCGAGCTACTTCATGATCACAGTCCCGGCTGGCAGCCACCGCGGCTGCCGGCGCACGCGCTGATCCAAACCCACTGTCACCAGCATGCCGTCCTGGGTACCGCCGCTGACCAGGCGGTGCTCACCAGCGCTGGGGTGCGAGCCGACTTTCTCGACTCGGGCTGCTGCGGCCTGGCCGGTAACTTCGGCTTCGAGCAGGGGCACTACGAGGTCTCCGTGGCCTGCGCCGAGCGGGTGCTCCTGCCGGCCGTTCGGGACGCCGCCGACACCGATGTGCTTCTCGCTGACGGGTTCAGCTGCCGCACCCAGGTCGAGCAGAGCGCGGCCGGGGGCCGCTCGGCGATTCACCTGGCCGAGCTGCTGCGCGCCGGGTTGCGCGGCGAGTCGGTGGTGTCCCGGCCGGAACAGCGGTGGGGGCACCGGCCGCAGCCGCCCTCGCGGAGGGCCCGGCTGGCCGCGGTCGGGTTGGTCGGCCTGGCCGGGCTCGCCCCGGTGGTCGCCCTGGTCGGATCGAAGTCGCGGTGGCGGGGGAGGCCCGGGTCGCGGCGGCTGTGGTGAGGGCGAGTTCGACACCAGATGGAGGGGGACACGGTGGCAGCGAAACGGACGTCGATCTTCACCGCGGGCGTGGGAGAGCTGACCCCGACGGCGGCGGTGGGGGAGTTGACGCGGTTGGTCTGGGGTGGACTGCTCCTGGCCGCGCCCGGCCGGGTGCTGCGGGCGATGGGCGGCCACCCGGGCTCGACCCCGTCGGCGATCCTGCGGGTACTCGGAGTCCGGCACCTGGTGCAGGCTGCGGTACTGCTCCGATGGCCGACGCCGGAGGCGTTCCGGCTCGGCGCGGTCGCCGACGGGCTGCACGCGTTGACCGCGGTGGCGCTCGTCGCTGACCGGCGACGGCGTCGCGTCGCGTTGACTGACGCCGCCATCGCCGCCGGCTGGACCGTCCACGACGGTGTCGCCGCGAGTCGGGCGGGCGCCCGCGACCGACGGTGAGGCGGGCGGGCGGCCTGCTAGTCGGCACAGGGAGCGGCGTGGCCGAGGCGCACGGCGGTTTCGAGCATCAGCGCGTGCACGAAGGCCTGCGGCAGGTTGCCCCGCAGCTGCCGCTGCGCCACGTCGAACTCCTCGGTGAAGAGCCCCGGTGGACCACACCCCGCCCGGTTACGTTCGAACCACCGGTTCGCGGCGACGATGTCGCCGGCCTGCCACTCGGCGAGCGCCGCGGCGAAACCACAGAGCAGGAAGGCCCCTTCGGCGTCCCCGAGCGGGCGGCGATCCGGTCGAAACCGGTACAGGTAGCCGTCCTGCTGGAGCTCGTTCAGGACGGCCCGACGGGTCGCCTCGGTCCGAGGATCCCCCTCGGGAAGCGCGCCTCGGATTGCCGGCAACAGCAACGCCGAGTCGACTCGGGGGTCGTCGTAGGCGCGTTGCCAACGCCCGGAGGGGTGTAGGCCGTGCGCGGTGGTGTCGGCGAGAATCGTGTCGGCGAGGGAGGCCCAACGGCCGGCAAGTCCGCCCGGCGCGACCCGGGCCGCCGCGCGCAGCCCGGCCACACAGCTCAGCTTCGAGTGGGTCCACTGCCGGGCCGGGAGTTCCCAGATGCCCGAGTCGGGTGACCGCCAGCACTTCTCGATGGCCTCGGCGGCGACGGTCAGCGCCTGCCAGGAGGTGGCCTCCAGCCGTCCCCGGTCGGCGGCGGTTGCCAGGACCATCAGCACGTCGCCGTAGGCGTCCAGCTGAAACTGCCCCCGAACCCAGTTACCGGTCCGGGCCTTGGCCCCCGGATAGCCGGGCAGAAACGTCAGCTCCTCTTCCGGCGGTACGGGGGTGCCGTCCACGGTGTAGGCGGGAGCGAGCCGATCGCCGTCGGCGAGGACCCGGTCGGTGAGGAACCGCACCGCGTCGTCGAGGAGGTCGTGCCGACCGATCAGAGCGGCGGCCTGCCCGGCGAACGACTGGTCGCGGATCCAGGCGTACCGGTAGTCGTAGTTGCGGCCGGCGAGCGCTCGCTCCGGCAGGCCGGTGGTCACCGCGGCGACCATCCCACCGCCGGGCCGGGTCAGCCCGCGCAGCACCGTGTAGGCGAAGACGGCGTCTCGTCCCGCGGTGCCACGGGTCAGCGGCTCCAGCACCTTCCGCCAGGACTGCTCGGTGATCCGCCACAGCTCGGCGGGGTCGGGTGGCTCGTCCTCGAGCGGCTGGGTGGAGATCTCCAGCACCAGGTCAGCCTGCCCGCCGGCCGGCACCCGCAACTCGCCGTCGCACGACCCCTCGGCGCTGGGTTCGAGGGGGTGGCCGCAGCTGTGGCGGAGGTGCAGGTTGCCGCAGCGAGCGTGCCACAGACCGCCGTCCTGTCGTACCTGGCGCAGCGGCTCTCGACCGAAGTTCGCCCGGGGGTCGAGCCGGATCCGGACCTTCGCGTCCTGGTCCACCGCGCGTACCTGGCGTAGCAGGACCACCCGTTGGGCGTCGCCGGGGAACGCCAGGGCCTCCCGGGTCTCGATGATTCCGTCGGCGGTCGTCCACCTGTTGATCCAGATCAGCGACTGGGGCTCGTACTGCCCGCCCCAGACAAAGCGCTGGTTCGTCGGGGTCACCAGGTAGCTGCCCCGGCCGCCGAGGAGGCTGCTGAACAGCGGCGGGTCGGCCCACCCGGGGGCGCAGAGCCAGACGATGTTCCCGTCCGGGCCGACCAGCGCCGCCCGCTGCCCGTCGGCGAGTAGTGCGTACTCCCGGAGCACGTTCGGGGAGTGCTGGTGGGGCGCCTCGGATCGGCTCTTCCGTTCGTTCTTCTGGGCCACGGCAGCACCTCCCCGCGCCCCGTACCCGATCGGCGGCGCCGCACACCCGCGGCAGCCCACCAGCCAGCCGACTATCTCGACCTGCGCCGGGTAGACAGCGTGCTGACCCGAGTAGAACCGGAGCAGGTCAACCCGGGAGGCGGTGGCACGGATGGGGCACGGGCTGCGGGAGATCAAGGTGGCGGTGGTCACCGGTGCCAGTGGCGGGGTCGGGCGGGCCACCGTACGGCAGCTGGCGCGTCCGGGGGTCGCGATCGCCCTGTTGGCCCGCGGTCGTGCCGGTCTCGACGCCGCGGCCGAGGATGTCCGCGCCGCTGGCGGCCATGCCGTGCCGATCGAGGTCGACATGGCCGACTACCACCAGGTGGCCGCCGCCGGCCAGCGAGTCGAGGACGAACTGGGGCCGATCGACGTGTGGATCAATGTGGCCTTCAGCTCGGTCTTCGCGCCTGTCCAGCAGATTCGGCCCGAGGAGTTCCGCCGGACCACCGAGGTCGCCTACCTCGGCTACGTACACGGCACGCTGGTGGCCCTGGAGCACATGACCCCGCGGGACCGGGGCACCATCGTGCAGGTCGGGTCGGCGCTGGCGTACCGGGGAATTCCCCTACAGGCCGCCTACTGTGGGGCCAAGCACGCCATCGTCGGGTTCACCGAGGCGCTCCGTTGTGAGCTGCTGCACGACAAGAGCAACGTCAAGGTCACCATGGTGCACCTGCCGGCGATGAACACCCCGCAGTTCTCGTGGCTGCTGTCCCGGCTGCCGCGGCATGCCCAGCCGGTGCCGCCCATCTACGAGCCGGAGGTCGCCGCCCGCTCCATCGTCGCCGCTGCCGCACGGCCCGGCCGGCGAGCGTACTGGGTGGGTACGCCCACCGCCCTGACCATCCTGGGTAATCGGCTGGTGCCAGGGCTGCTGGATCGCTACCTGGGCCGGACGGGTTACGACTCGCAGCAGACCGACCAACCAGTCGGCCCGGACCAGCCGGCGAACCTGTGGCAACCGGCCGATGGGGCCGGCGGCCATGATTTCGGCGCGCACGGCGCGTTCACCGACCGATCGCTGCGGCACAGCCCGCAGGCGTGGCTGTCCCGGCACCGGATGGTGTCGGTGGCCGGCGTGGCCGGGTTGCTCTTAGGTGTTCTCGCTTGGCGTCGTACCTGAGCAGCCGGCCGGGTCAGCTCCGAGGGCCGCAGCGGCCTGGTGCTGACCCGACACTGGCTGGGTCGGTCCTGGTCAGCGGAGCGGGCCGAGGCCCCGGGCGGCGAGGTAGCCCTCGTCGGTCGCCCGGTCTGGGGTGACGATCGCGGTGGGTTCGGTCTGACGGGCCTTCACCCACTCCTGGTGGAATGCGCTCCCTGGTGCGATCTCCGCCCGCCGCGTGGGCTCCCGGAGCGGGTTGATCGGCGCCACCAGTGCTGGCCGAACCCGGGCCGCAGCATGGGCCGCGGTGTCGCGGGCGAACTCGGCCAGGGCGAGCGCGGCCGGCTTCGGTCGGTGGTCGACGGTGAACAGGCCCAGATCGTATTCCCGGTCCGGGAAGTCGGTGAGGCGACGATCGATGTCGTGCGATGCCCACCAGGTGACGCCCCACAGCGCCGGGTTGCCGGCCACCGTCGCCAGGGTGCGCGCGACGAATTCGCCGGCCTGCTCCGCAGGTACGTCCGGTCGGGGCACCCCGACCTCCTGCAGCCACACCGGGCGGTTCGCGTCCGGGGCGCTCGAGGCGGCGAGCTCCAGCAGGTAGTCGGCGTGGGAGGTGGTGGCCGGACCGAGCGGCCCGTCGATGCGCGAGGTGCCGTTGAACACCCAGGAGTGCACCGTGGTCAGGTCGCCCAGCTCGACCGCCTCGGCGGGGTGGAAGGGGTGATCGGGGGCGTACCACGCGTCGTCGAAGACGGAGTGTAGGTGGAGCGCGTCGGGCGCTGCGGCGCGGACCACATCGAGTAGCTCCGTCGCCCACTGGTGGGAGGCGGCGGGTGTCGTGGGGTTCGCGGGCCAGAGGTTGTTGACCTCGTTGCCGAGGGTGATGGCGAAGACGTTGGGGCGCGTCGCGACCTCGGTGCTGATCCGCCGGACGTACTCACTGATGCCGTCGCGTGCAGTCCGGTCGGTGAAGATGCTGCTCTGGTGCCAGGTGAGTATCCAGGAGGGAAGGAAGTCGAAGCTGGACAGATGCCCCTGGAGCAGGTCGACCGCGACACCGAGATCGAACTCCGCCGCCACGTCGATCAACGTGAGCAGGTCGTCGATTGGTCGTTGACGCAGGAGCGCGCGGTTGGGTTGGATCCATGGCCATACCGGGAAGACGCGTACGTGGTCCAGGCCGATGCTCGCCAGGTCTTCGAGGTCGCGGCGGGCCGCGTCAGCCGAGAAGTCGAGCCAGCTGTAGAACCAGCCGTCGGACGGTACGTAGTTGGCGCCGAGGCGGAACCTTCGGGTGCTCTGCGTACGGGCATTAGTGATCAAAGGGTCCTCCATGTGGATAGCCAGGCACAGATGGGATGCTAAACCGATTTATCGACGCCCGAGCATCTGCGCGGTCCGCGAGTACTAGTTGCGGGTCGGTGAGGTGCTCTCCCGCGCGATCAGCCGCGGCGTCTCGGTCTTGTGGTTCTTCGTCTTCGTGGGATCGGCCAGGACCGCCATCATGGCCTGGGCGGCCTGCACGCCGAACCGGTAGGTGTCGCGGGACAGCGCGGTGAGGGAGGGGTGGGTGAGCTGGGCCAACACCGAGTCGTCGAAGGAGATGATCGACAGCTCGTGTGGGACGGCGACCCCCATTTCCAGCGCGACGCCCAGCCCGGCGACCGCCATCAGGTCGCTGTCGAAAATGATCGCCGATGGGCGGTTGGCCCCGGCAAGCAGCTTGCGGGTCGCCGCCGCGCCCTGGGCGTCGCTGAAATCGGTGTGCAATGACCGGGCGCGGGGCAGCGTCAGCCGGGTGGCGGCGTCGCGCAGTGCGCGGGAGCGGCGCTGGGTGTGTTGGAACTCGGGCAGCCCCGACACGTGGGCGATCCGGGTGTGGCCGAGTACGGCGAGGTACTCCACCGCCGAGAGCATCGCCGTCCGGTCGTCGGCCCAGACCGAGGAGACGCGCCCGTGCCGGCCCGGCCCGCCGACCACCACGGCCGGGATCCCGAGTTGCTCCACGACGGCGATGCGTGGGTCACGAACCTTCAGGTCGATCAGCACCAGGCCGTCGACCCGGCGTTCGGAGACCCAGCGCCGGTAGATCTCGATCTCTGCCTGGGTGTCCTCGACGATCATCAGGTGCAGCGCGATCGACTGACTGGAGAACTCCGCCTGCAGGCCGGAGAGCAGGCGAGCGAAGAAGGGCTCCACCCCAAGGGTGCGGGCAGGGCGCGCGATCACCAGCCCGACGGCGTCGGCTCGGGCGCCGCCGAGGGCCCGCGCCGCACTGTGCGGACGCCAGTTGATTTCTTCGGCCACGCGGAGGATGCGCGCCCGGGTGGCCGCGCTGACGCCGGGCCGGCCGTTGAGCGCGAACGAGACGGCGCCCTTGGAGACCCCGGCCCGCCGGGCGATGTCGGCGATTGTCGGTCGCTGCATCTGGCGATGCTCTCCCTCCACGCGGCTACCGAGAAGCGACGGTCGGTAGCCGCTCTTGACACGTGATTCTAACCGGGGGGATAGTCCGTTCACTAGACCGGTTTATCATTGCCGGCGGATCGCCTGTGAGCACCGGACACGCCCGATCCGACGGGGGTAGCCGGCTGACCAAAGTTAGGGGCGGAGAGAGAGATGCGAACACGTTTGGCCGGGCTTGCCCTGTCGTCGGCCGTGTTGACAGCGCTCGCGGGATGCGGGCTGTCCGGCACGGACTCCAGTGACGACCAGGTCGATATCACCGGCGAGATCAAAGGCACCGTGACCCTGCAGACCTGGGCCCTGAAGCCCAAGTTCACCGACTACATGCAGGGTGTGATCGACGGCTTTGAGGAGAAGTACCCGGGGACGACCGTCAAGTGGCTGGACCAGCCCGGTGACGGTTACTCGGAGAAGGTGCTCAGCCAGGCGGCCAGCAATGAGCTGCCCGACGTGACGAATCTCCCACCGGACTTCGCCCTGCCCCTCGCCGAGCAGGGGCTGTTGCTCGACGTCGACCAGGCTGACGACAAGCTCCGTGAGGAGTACGTCGAGGGCGCCATCGGCTCCTACGAGTTCGCCGGTCTGACCGGGGTCTTCGGCTACCCGTGGTACCTGAACACCGACGTGAACTTCTGGAACACGGAGCTGCTGGCCAAGTACGGCCTGGACGCGGACAACCTGCCGACCACGATGGAGGAGATGGTCGCCCAGGCCCGGATCGTCAAGGAGAAGTCCGGCGGCGCGGTGCACCTGATGAGCCGCAAGCCCGGCGTCGAGGACCTTACCCAGGCCGGCGTCGACATCATCTCGGAGGACGGCACGGAGTTCGTCTTCAACACCCCCGAGGCCGTGGCGGTTCTGGACCTGTACCGGGACGCGTTCGCCGAGGGGCTCCTGCCCCGCAACGTGCTCACCGACGCATACCTCGGCAACATGGACCTGTTCAAGAAGCAGCAGGTCGCCTGGACCACCGGTGGCGGTAACTCGATCACCGACATCGCGGTCGACAACCCGTCGCTGGCCGAGAAGGTCATCGCGTCGCCGTCGATCGGTACCCCGTCGCTGTACACCCAGGGGGTATCA
Source organism: Salinispora tropica CNB-440 (assembly GCF_000016425.1). Classification (GTDB taxonomy): domain Bacteria; phylum Actinomycetota; class Actinomycetes; order Mycobacteriales; family Micromonosporaceae; genus Micromonospora; species Micromonospora tropica. The sequence goes on from NC_009380.1 coordinate 1,334,401, forward strand.
GTGGCGAAGAACAGTGACAACCTGCCCGCGGCCGTTGCCCTCGCCCGGTGGGTGACCAACGCGGAGAACCAGGCAGCCTTCGCCGAGGTCGTCCCCGGCATCTTCCCGAGTACAGTTGCCTCGGCAGAGGATCCGCAGTTCAGCCAGAGCGACGGCAGCAACGTCGGGGAAGCGAAGAAGATCGCCTTCACCTCGCTGGCGGACGCGGAGTTGTTGAAGCCAGTCATCGTCGACCAGGCGATGGACGACTTCATCAAGCAGCAGTTCTCCCTGGCGATCAGCGGGGAGATCACCTCGCAGCAGGCGCTGGACAAGGCAGTCGAAAAGTGCAACGAACTGCTCAACGACTGATCGGTCGAGGCCGGCCGCTCCCTCGTTGACCAGCGGTGCTCGGCCGGACCGAAGCCGGCCGGCCGAGCACCGGCGCCGCCCCATGCCACGGCGCCACCACCTGCCGTCACCTGTCGTTGCGCGACTCACCGCATCGCCACGCCACCCACCGGAGAGCAGAGCGGGACGTAATGAAAACTCAGCGTTGGTTCACCCCCTGGTTGTTGCTCGCGCCCGCGGCCGTCTGGCTGCTGGTGTTCAACCTCTGGCCAGCGATCAACACCGTGGTCCTCGCGTTCACCAACGCCAAGCCACTCGGCGGTGGAAGCTTCACTGGCCTGGCCAACTTCGAGCGCATGCTCAACGACGAGCAACTCGTCTATGCGCTGGTGAACAGCATCGTTTACATGCTGGTCTGCCTACCCCTGCTGCTCTTTCTGCCGCTGCTGCTCGCGGTGCTGCTCGAGAAGAAGCTGCCCGGTATCACGTTCTTTCGTACCGCCTTCTACACCCCGGTGATCGCCTCCGCGGTGGTCGTGGCGCTGATCTGGACCTGGTTGCTGGAGGACCGCGGCCTCGTCAACGGTCTGGCCCAACAGCTCGGCTTCATCACCGAACCGTTGCCCTTCCTCAGCGGGCGTTGGCTGCTGCTGTTCAGCGCGATCAGCCTCACCGTCTGGAAGGGGCTCGGTTACTACATGATCATCTATCTGTCGGCTCTGGGGAACGTCTCGCGCCAGCTGCACGAGGCGGCCGCGGTTGACGGCGCCGGTCCGATCCGCCGGTTCTGGTCGGTCACCGTGCCCGGTGTGCGCACCACGATGTTGCTGGTCAGTGTCCTGGTCACCGTCTCCGCACTGCGGGTCTTCACCGAGTTGTTCGTCCTCACCAACGGCACCGGTGGCCCCGGCGGCCGGACCATGTCCCTGGTCATGCTCATCCAGATGTACAGCCGGGGCTTCACCGGGCACCTCGGCTACGCCTCGGCGCTCAGCCTGTTGTTGTTCGTGATCACTGTCGGCCCCATGCTTCTCCTCCTGCGCCTGAACCGGAAGGCGGCCTAGCCATGACCCAGCTCAGCACCCCTCCCGCCGGCGCTCCGGCGAAGACGCCGGCCTCCTCGCCGAGGCGACGGCGTCGGGGCTCGGGCTTCGGCACCATGCGGCGGCGCGAGAAGCTGCTCCGGTACGGGTTGCTGCTGCTGGCGCTGGTGGTAACCATCGGGCCGTTCGTGTGGCAGCTGTCCACCTCCCTCAAAGGCGCCGGCGAGAATATCTACACCACGACCCCGCAGTTCATTCCCTCCAATCCGACGTTCGACAACTACCTGCGGGTGGCCGACACGATCCCCGTCTGGTCGTACGCGAAGAACTCGTTGATCGTGGCGGCAATGGCGGTCGTCGGTAACGCCGTGGGCGCGACTCTGGCCGGGTTCGCCCTCGCCAAGCTGCACTTTCGGGGTCGGACGCTGTTTCTCGCGCTGGTGCTCGGCACCCTGGTGCTGCCCGGCGAGGTGACGATCGTCTCGCAGTACGTGACGGTCCGCAGCCTCGGTCTGGCCGACACGTTGGTCGGTGTGGCGCTGCCCACCGCCGTCGCCATGTTGAACGTGCTGTTGATGCGCGCGGCGTTCATGGCGATCCCCGACGAGATGGACGAGGCAGCGGTGATCGACGGTGCGACGGCGTGGCAACGGCTGATCCATGTCGGGCTACCCAACGTTCGGGGCATGCTCAGCGTCATCACGATCTTCGCGTTCATCGGCGCGTGGGACGACTTCCTCTGGCCACTGATCGTGTTGACCGACCCGAAGAACTACACCCTCACCGTCGGCCTGCAATACCTCAGCGGGGCCTTTACCGCGAACCCGCGGGTCATCGCGGCCGGCACGATGATCGCGTTCATTCCGATCGTCATTGTCTTCGCGACACTGCAACGGTTCTTCTTCCGCGGTGTCGAGGAGGGCGCGATCAAGGGGTAACCCCTGCCCCACCCCCCACCCACCCCCACCCACCCCCACCGGAGGTGATCCAGGATGCGACGCCTGCTCCTGTCCCTGCTGGCCGGTGCCACAGTCGTGGCCGGCAGCACCCTCACCGCGGCTCCCACCGTGGCGGCCGCCACCGAAGCGGTCGACGGCAGCCAGCCGTACGCCTCGTACTGGTTCCCGGACGAACTCCTCGACTGGGATCCGGAGGCGGATCCCGACGCCCGCTTCAACCGGTCCATGGTTCCGCTCCAGCCCCGGGCCACCGATCCCGCGCTGAAGGCCAACCCGAACGCGCGAGCGGGCGAGGGTCGAGTGGCGTCGCTGGTGTCGTTCGCACCGACGTCCGACAACCCGTCGCAGGGCTCACTCGACGAGGACTACTACGCCTTTGGCCACTGGCAGTACATCGACACCCTGGTGTTCTGGGGCGGATCGGCCGTCGAGGGCCTGATTCTCGCGCCGAACCCGACCGTCATCGACGCCGCGCACCGCAACGGCGTCAAGGTGTACGGCACGGTCTTCTTCCCGCCGGTCGCCTACGGCGGCAAGCTCGAATGGGTGCACGACTTCGTGCGTAAGTCGGGCTCGACCTATCCGGTCGCCGACAAGCTCGCGGAGGTTGCCCAGTACTACGGCTTCGAAGGGTGGTTCATCAACCAGGAGACGACGGGCGGCGACGCCGCCCTCGCCACCGAACTCCGCAACCTGATGACCTACGGCCGGAACAAGGGCGTGGAGTTCATGTGGTATGACGCCATGACCGAATCCGGCGCCATCTCTTGGCAGAACGCGCTCACCACCGCCAACGACTCGTTCCTGGGCGGCCCGACGCCGGTGTCGGACTCGATGTTTCTCAACTTCTGGTGGTCCACCGGCGGCCTGGCCTCGTCCCGGGACCGCGCCGAGTCGCTCGGGCGGAGCGGGTACGACCTGTACTCCGGCATCGACACCGAGGCCAACGGCTACCAGACCAACGTCAACTGGGACGCACTGTTCCCCGCCGGTGAGTCGCACGTGACCTCCCTGGGCATCTACCGCCCGGAGTGGACCTGGACGTCGTCGAGCGGGCCGGCCGACTTCCGGGCCCGCGACTCCCGCTACTGGGTCGGCGCGAACGGCGATCCGTCGAACACCACGACCTCCTCGCCCTGGAAAGGGCTCGCCACCTACGTCGCCGAGTCCACGCCGGTGACCCAGAAGCCGTTTGTGACCAGCTTCAACGCCGGGCAGGGTTCGGCATACCACGTCGCCGGGAAGCAGGTGCGCACCGGCGGCTGGAACAACCTGTCGATGCAGGACGTGCCGCCGACCTACCAGTGGGTGGTCTCCTCGACCGGCACGAAGCTGACGCCGTCGCTCGACTTCACCGATGCCTACGAGGGCGGCTCGACGCTGCGGCTCAACGGCAGGCTGGACGCGGCGAACACCGTGCGCCTCTACCAGACCGACCTGCCGGTCGCCGCGGACACCAAGCTGTCGACGGTCGTCAAGACCCCGGCCGCCGGTGCGACCCACCTGAGCGTGGCGGTGGCCTTCACCGACGCCCCGAACACCTTCACCACTCTCGACCTCGGGTCGACCTCCGGCACCGGTTGGGAGCGTCGCGTTCTCGACCTGTCGGCGTACGCCGGTAAGACCATCGCCCAGATCGGGCTGCGGGCGTCGGCGTCGGCCGTCGTCCCGTCCTACGACATCAAGGTTGGCCAGCTCGCCGTGTACGACGGGGCCGTGGACACCGCTGCCGCACCGACTGGTCTGACCGTCCTGGGCAGCACCGACGTCTCGGCGACCCGCAAGACGCTGAGGTTGGGCTGGACCCCGTCGGCCAGCGGATCGGTGCACCACTACGACGTGTTCCGCCGCAACCCGGACGGTAGCCGTACCCACCTGGGCGCCACGCCGAACGACGTGTACTTCGTGCCGCAGCTCGACCGGGTCGGCGCCGAGACCAGCGCGGTCATCGAGGTCGAGGCGGTGTCGACCGAGTACGGCCGCTCCACCGCGGCGACCACGACCGTCACCTGGTCCGGCACGCCGCCGACCACGACCAACCTGGCGCTCGACCGGCCGGCGACGGCGTCCGGGCAGTGCACCGCCGCCGAAGGACCCGCCAAAGCCGTCAACGGCAGTGTCTCCGGCGGGAACAGCGACAAGTGGTGCACGACGACCGCCGACCAGTGGCTCGAGGTTGATCTGGGCTCGGTCCGTTCCCTCGACCGGTTCGTCGTCGCACACGCCGCCGCGGGCGGCGAGTCCGCCTCGTGGAACACCCGCGACTTCACCATCGAAGTACGCTCCGCGGCCTCGGACCCGTGGACCACGGCCGTCACCGTCACCGACAACACCGCCGAGCTGACAACACACTCAGTGAACGTCAGCGCACGGTACGTGCGGCTGGTTGTCGACACCCCGACCCAGGACGGCGACCCCGCCACCCGCATATACGAGTTCGAGGCCTGGGGCGAGTAGTCTTCCCCACCCTGCCACCAACGTGAGCCTGTTCGCGCTGGTGGGAGTATCAACAAGAAAGGATGACCCCGTGTCGGTCATGATTTCCGCCGTCGAGTCCACCGACTTGTTCGTCGGCACCGAGGACAACCCGCGTCAGGTGCTCCGTGTGACGCTTGACGGCCCGCCCGGGCCGGTCACCGTCACCGGGCCGGGTGTCTCCGGTAACGCGACCGGCACGGGCGTCGTCGAGGTCCCCCTGGACATCGACGACCGAACCCCCGGCACGCAGGTGCCGGTAACCGTCACGGCCGGCGACGCGACTGCGCAAGCCACTGTCGTCGTCGCCGAGCCGGGCTGGACGATGTTCCTCGTCTCACACTTCCACTACGACCCGGTGTGGTGGAACACGCAGGCCGCGTACACCTCGCCGTGGGAGCTGCTCTCCGGCGACGCCACCACCCGGCCGCTCTGGGAGCGCAACGGCTTCGCGCTGGTGGACGCGCACATGGACCTCGCCCTACGGGACCCGGTCTACACGTTCGTCCTCGCCGAGATCGACTACCTGAAGCCGTACTTTGATCTGCATCCCGAACGCCGGGCGGACCTGCGCCTGCTGATCGAGCGCGGCCAGGTTGAGCTGATCGGCGGCACCTACAACGAACCCAACACCAACCTCACCGGTGCCGAGACCACCATCCGCAACATCATCTACGGTGTCGGCTACCAGCGGGACATCCTCGGCGGGGACCCGCAGACGGCCTGGCAGCTGGACGTGTTCGGGCATGACCCGCAGTTCCCGGGCTACCTCGCCGACGCCGGACTGACCGGTTCGGCCTGGGCCCGCGGCCCGTTCCACCAGTGGGGGCCGATCCAGAAGAACTTCCGCGAGGCCAAGAACGACGCGACGGTCATGCAGTTCCCGAGCGAGTTCGAATGGATCTCGCCGTCGGGTCTCGGTGTCCTCACCCACTTCATGCCGCACCACTACTCGGCCGGCTGGTGGATGGACTCCTCGCCTGACCTGGCCAGTGCCGAGAAGGCCGTCTACGAGCTGTACCAGCGCCTCAAGCCGGTCGGCGCGACGAAGAACCTGCTGCTGCCGGTCGGCACCGACTACACCCCGCCGAACAAGTGGGTCACCGAGATCCACCGTTCGTGGGCCGAGAAGTACGTCTGGCCCCGCTTCGTCTGCGGTAACCCGCGGGACTTCCTCGACGCCGTCCGCGCGGAGCTGGCCGCGACCGGACGCCGTCCCAGCCCACAGACGCGGGACATGAACCCGATCTACACGGGCAAGGACGTCTCCTACATCGACACGAAGCAGGCGCAGCGGGCCGGCGAGGTCGCCGCCGTGGACGCGGAGAAGCTGGCGACGCTGGCCGCGCTGGAAGGGCTCGGCCGCTACCCCGACGCCGCACTCGACAAGGTCTGGCGGCAGCTCGCCTACGGTGCCCACCACGACGCGATCACCGGATCGGAGTCCGACCAGGTCTACATCGACCTGCTCTCCGGCTGGCGTGAGGCGTACGACCTGGCGGCCGCCGTCCGGGACCGGGCGCTGGACGTGCTCGTCGGGACAGTTGACACCACCGGCGACGGAACACCGATCGTCGTCGCGAACACGCTCTCCTTCGTCCGCTCCGACCTGGTGTCGGTACGGCTTCCCGAGGGCCACGACGGTGGCCGGCTGATCGACGACACCGGTGCCGAGGTGCCGGCCGTCGTCGATCGGGGAACGCTGCGGTTCCACGCCGCCGATGTCCCCGCCCTGGGGTGGCGGACCTGGCGGCTGCTGCCGGGCGTCTCCAGCGTGGAGCCGGCCTGGACGCCCGCCGACGGTGCCGCGATCGAGAACGCCTACTACCGGGTCACCGCCGACGCCGAGCGCGGTGGCGGACTCGACAGCGTCTACGACAAGATCTCGAACCGGGAGTTGATCCGCGCCGACCACCTCGGTAACGAGCTGCGGATCTACGAGGAGTACCCGGCCCACCCCGACTTCGGCGAGGGCCCGTGGCACCTGATCCCGAAGGGGCCGGTCGTCGGTAGCGCGGCGGCGGGGGCGACGGTCCGCGTCGAGACCAGCCCGATCGGTTCCCGCCTGGTCGTCACCGGCGTCGTGGACGAGATCGGCTACGAGCAGACAATCACGCTGTGGCACGGGGTGCGCCGCGTGGACTGCCGTACCCGCATCGTCGACTTCGCCGGCGCTGACCGGCTGGTTCGGGTGCGGTTCCCGGTCGACCTGCCCGGCGCACTGCCGGTCTCCGAGGTTGCCGCCGCGGTGGTCGGCCGTGGGTTCGCGTTGCCGGACGTGGATGCCGCGGAAGCACCCTGGACGCTGGACAACCCGGCCAACACCTGGTTCGGGCTCGGCTCCACGGCGCGGGTCTCGCTCTCCGACGCCGCCGGTTCCCCGCTGGGTGACCGTGCCCTCGGCGTCGCCGAGGTGGTCACGCCCACGCTCGACGAGGCGGCCGACGCTCGTGACCTGGTCGTCGCGCTGGCCGCGGTCGGTGTCACCGTGACGACCGCCAGCGCCGACTGGGCGCGGTACGGCTGGCTCGATGTGGACTCGAACCTGCCCGACTTCCGCATTGTCATCGGAGGGCCGCAGACCAACGACGCCACCCGGGAGCTGTTGGAGCGGGCCGGCCCGGAGTATGTCGAGGCGCTGGACCAGCACGGCCGGGTCTGGATTCCCGCGGAGAAGGCGCTGCACGAGGTGTGGCAGCCCAACGCCGACCTACGGGACCTGCGGGCGCTGCCGGCGCTTGTGGTCACCGACGTCGCCGCGCTCACCGAGGACGTCGCCGACGCCCAGATCCAGGCCTGCTGCCCGGGTGCGGTTCCGACCTCGGAGCTGCTGGTCGACCACACCGTCGCGATGCTCACCTACGGGCTGCCCGGTTTCGCCATCGACCCGACCGGAGCGCTGCACCTGTCGCTGATGCGTTCGTGCACCGGCTGGCCGTCCGGAGTGTGGATCGACCCGCCGCAGCGGACCCTGCCCGACGGCGCGTCGTTCCAGCTACAGCACTGGACCCATGAGTTCAACTACGCGGTGACCAGTGGCGACGGCGACTGGCGGGCGCTCACGCTGCCCGCGCAGGGCCAGGAGTACAACCACCCGCTGTACGGCCGGGTCGTCGAGAACCACCCGGGGACGAAGCCGGCGACGCACTCGTACCTGGGGGTGGAGCCCGCCCGGGAGGTGCTGCTCGGGACGCTCAAGCCCACCGGCAACCCGATCGCGCACGGCGCCGCCGTCTCCTCGGACCCGGCGGACGCGGTCAGTCTGCGGCTGCTCGAGTCAACCGGGCTCGGCCGCTCCGCGACCCTGACCGGTGCGCTGGCCCTGACCGAGAAGCACCAGGCCGACCTGCTGGAACGTCGTGGCGCGGCGCTCGCGGACTCGATCGAGTTGACGGGTTCGCAGGTCACCACGGTCGTCGGCGTTCCGGCAGCGGCCCCGCGCAGCGAGGAGCCGCTCGGGCCCGAGGTCGAGATCGCGCAGCCGGTGCACTCCCGATACTGGCTGCACAACCGGGGCCCGGCGCCGATGGGCTACCTGCCGGTTTCCGTGGGTGTCTCCCCGGGGCTGCTGCGGACCGTCGGCGAGCCGGTCGAGGTCTCCGTGGTGCTCGCCTCGCACCTGAGGGACGCGGCCGTCGAGGGGACCGTCAGCATCCTCGTACCGCAGGGGTGGACGACCTCGCTGGGCAGCCGCCCCTACCGGCTCGACCCCGACGGTCAGCTTCGCTTCGACGTCACCGTGACGCCCTCGGTCGGGGTGGAGTCCGGGCTGTACTTCATCACGGCGCGGACCGAGCACCTTGGGCAGACCATCGAGGATGTCACCACGGTCGCGGTCGGCGAGCTTCCCGCTCTGCTGCCGGTGCCCGGGGACATTCCGGAGGACTGGGACGCGGCGCAGGGCACGAAGGCCGAGACGGGACGTGACACCGGGCTGACGGTGGATGTCACCACCACCTCGGTCACCGTCGCCCCCGGCGGGCGGGCCACGATCGGGGTGCGTCTGCACAACCGCACTCGCGGAGAGATCCGGGCCGAACTCCAGCTCGTCTCGCCCTGGGGCACCTGGGACGCCATCGCCGAGCCGATCCGCGGCGTCGCGTTGCCCGCGGGCGAGTCGGACACGGTCACCTTCGACGTCGTTCCCCCGCGGGACGCCGATCCGGGCCGGTTCTGGGCGCTGGTGAAGGTGATGTGGTTCGGCCGCTGCCAGTACGCCCCCACCGTTGAACTGGTGCTGGAGCCATGACCACCGCGCAGCTCGACGAGTCGGTGCTGGGCTGGCTCGACGGACGGCCACTGGACCGTACGGAACTTGACCGCCGGCTCGCCGCCCTGCGCGGCGGGCTGCGGTCCTCCGCGCTGCCGGTGCCCGGGAGCGCCGAGGACCGGCAGCTGACCCGCTGGGTGGCGCAGGTGATCCTGACCGAACAGCTCTGCGTCGCGGAGGCCGAGGCCCGTGGTCTCGACGTGGCGGATGCGCCACTGGTTCGATTGGATCAGCTGGCCGCCGTCGAGTTCGGATCCATTACCGCCGCGGCGTTTGAAGGCTGCGCCGCTGTCCGTGCTCTGTATGCGGAGCTGACCGCGGAGGTCACCGCGCCAGCGGCGCAGGTCGCTGCCTATCGTGCGGCGACCGCTCAGCGGCCTGCCGGAGTCGTGTGGCAGTTGTCCTCCGCGGACGGCGACTTCGAAGCGACTCCGGACTCGTTGCCGGCCGGGTTGGCGGAGGCGCTGCGCTCGGCCACGCCGGGGGAGACGGTCACCGTCGGCTCGTGGACGGTGGTGCTTCGGGGCCGCCGGGAGCCGGTCGATCCGGCTCTTGATCCGACTGATCGGATCAACGACTCCGCACGTCGGGTCGAGTTTGTCCGGTGGCTTGACCACGCTCGCGCGCACCGGCTCCGGCTGGTGCCGGGGCTGGAGCATCCGGGCGACCCGAACCAGCCGGACAACTACCACCGGCACTGACGCTCCGGCCGGGGCTGCTCGTCGCCATCGGCGACGAGCAGCCCCGGCCGGGCTACGTGCTACTCGCTACTTCTGGTGGTGGGTGGACCGGCTTCGGCGGGTGAGGACGATGAAGCTGGCGCCGATGAGGATGAGCAGGGTGGCGGTGCCGAGCAGGCTGGGCAGGCTGGCCCCGGTGATGGGTAGGTCGGGATCGGTCGGATCCGTCGGGTCAGTGGGGTCGGACGGGTCGGTGACGGTGATGGTGACGGCTTCGGACTGACTGTTGGGGCAGATGGTGTCGACGCTGGTGAAGTCGGCGGTGAGATTGTTGGTGCCGACGGGGAGCGTCGTGGTGTAGGTGGCGGTGTTGGTGGTGTCCAGGGGCACGGTGGCGAGGTCGGTGTTGTTGTTGCGGAAGGTGACACTCCCACTGGGATCGCCGGTGTTACAGGTGACGGTGGCGGTGAGCGTGACGTCCTGATCCGCGGTCGGGTCCTGCGGCGAGACATCCAGGGTGGTGGTGGAGCTCGCTATCAGAGTGGGCAGGGCCAGGCTGTGGTTGGTGCCGACGGCGGTGTTGGTCAGGGTGGTGCCGGTGGACAGGTTGACCGCGACGGGCGTGTTGCTGCTGCTGGCGATGCTGACGTCGCCGCTGGTGGTGACCTCGGTGCCGAGCTGACCGAAGGAGTTGTCGCCCCAGGCGAGAGCGGTTTCGGTGTTGGTGATCGCCACGGTGTGGTTGCTGCTGTTGGCGGCGATGGCGGTGAGCGTGGTGCCGCTGGGGAGGCTGACCTCGACGGGTGTGTTGCTGGTGACGTTGTTCCCGTTGCCCAGCTGGCCCGTGGCGTTGTTGCCCCAGGTGGCGGCGGTGCCGTTGGTCAGCAGCGCGACACTGTGGAGGAGGCCGGCGGCGATGGCAGTGACCGTGGTGCCCGTTGTCAGGGCGACGTTGACGGGTGCGAGGGCGTTGGTGTTGGTGCCGTCACCGAGCTGACCCTGGGAGTTGCTTCCCCAGGCGACGGCGGTGTTGTCAGAAGTAATCCCGAGGCTGTGGGCCGATCCGCCAGCGATGGCGGTGAGCGTCGTGCCCGTTGTCAGGGCGACGTTGACGGGTTTGTTGGTGCTGGTGGTGGACTCGTCGCCCAGTTGGCCCTCGTCGTTGTTTCCCCAGGCGAAGGCGCTGCCGGTGGAGGTCAGGGACAGGCTGTGGACGGAGCCGGCGGCGATGGCGGTGGTCGTGCTGGTCGTGGGCAGGTCGACGGTGACGGGTGTGCTGCGGTCGTCGTTGGTCCCGTCGCCGAGTTGCCCGGAGGAGTTGTCGCCCCAGGCGAGGACGGCACCGGTGGAGGTCAACGCCAGGCTGTGGTCGTTGCCGGCGGCGATGGCGACCACCTCGGTTCCCGCGGGTAGGTCTACCGCGACGGGAGTGTTGCTGCTGGTGGTGGTCCCGTCGCCGAGTTGACCGTTGGCGTTGTTGCCCCAGGCGAGCAGGCTGCCGGTGGAGGTCAGGGCCAGGCTGTGCTTGCCGCCGCCGGCGATGTCGGTGAGCAGGGTGCCCGCAGGCAGGCTGACCTCGACGGGATCGGTGCTGTTGGTGGTGGTCCCGTTGCCCAACTGGCCCCTGTCGTTCTGACCCCAGGTGAGGGCGGTGTCCGTCACGGCGGCGGTCGTTGGTGGCTTGTTCTGCGCGAACGCGGGCGACACGACGACCGCCTGCGCGACCGTCACGGCCAGCGCGAGGGAGAACCATCCGGCGGCGGTGCGTCCCGCCTGCCGCCCTCCAACGCCTCGGCCGAGCCGTTGACCGATTCCTTGCATCGTGCATACCTCCGAGCCGACAAATGACTACTAATAGGGCAGCAGCCATTATCAGCCACCTATCCCCCTGTGTCGGTAGAAATACCTCTACCGCCAGGATCAACGCGGATCGGGCGTTGAGGGTGTCGGTCTGGGCAAAAGGACGATTGACTCGGCTTCCGCGACGTGGGCCAGCGCCGGTGGTGGCGGCAGGAAACGGCGGCGTTCAGAAGAGGGTCAGCGGTTGCACCGGAGCCGGCTGGGGCAGCGGCTCGAGCGCGGGGACGCGGGCCCGCACCTCGTCGTGGAAGCGGCGGGCGAGCACCGGGGCGTCGGCGTTGTCTGGAGTGTGGACGAAGAAAACGGGCGAACGGCCCTCCTGGAGCCAGCCGGCGACCCTGTCGACCCACCGCTGCCAGCCCGCACTGCTCTGGTCGGGATCGTCCCGGCCGAGGTAGCGGACGATCGGCCGGTCGGTCAGCGCCTCCGACCGGAGCGGCATCCGTGGCTTCTTCGTCCAGGCATCCCGTTCCGCGTCACTGGTCGGTGGGCGGGCGAAGAACGTGGTGGTGTCGAAGGGGATCCACTCGGTGCCGGTGGCGGCCAGCGTCCGGACCAGCAACTGGGCCGCTCGTGGGTCGAGGAAGAACGCGGGGTGGCGCACCTCGACCGCGTACCGGTGGGTCGGGGGAAGGCGGCGCAGGAAACGGGCGAGGGTGGCCACGTCGGTGGGAGCGAAAGAACCCGGCACCTGGATCCAGAGAGCCTGCGCCCGAGGGCCCAGGGGCTCGATCACGTCCAGGAAGGCGCGCAGCGGTTCGTCGACATCATGGAGGCGGCGCTCGTGCGTGACGACCCGGGGCAGCTTGAGCACGAACCCGAAGTCCGGGTCGGTCTGCTGGGCCCAGGAGGACACCGTCTCCCGGGAGGGGGTTGCGTAGAAGGTGGTGTTCCCCTCCACTGCCGTGCACCACCCGGTGTAGTGCCGCAGGCGTTCGGCTGCCGGTAGCGGGTGGGCCACCAGGCGCCCCTGCCACGCCTTGTGGGTCCACATCGCGCATCCCACCTGTAGCCGCACGTGGTATCCCTTCGCCGAAGCGTCGACAGCCAGGCTCGGCCCCGCTGGCCCGCGAGGTCGGCGCACCAGCGCCGGTCGCCGCGCCAGTCGGGGCGGTCGGGCGGGGCCCCGGGTTGTGGCGGCGTCCACCGCCGCGACCCCGACCTCCGGACGTGAGCGGTCAGTCAGGGGTGGGGAAGCCGTACCGAGCGGCGTGCTCCGGATCGGCCGGGTCGATCTGGCGTACGCCGGAGTCGGCGAGGCGCTTGTTGACCTCATCCAACCGCTCGCGTACCAGCCGGGCCTCCTCCTCGGTGACCCGTCCCCGGTGTGGCCGGCCCGCATGCTCGATGCTGCCGTAGTCGATCTTCTCGGCGGCGCGGCGCGTCTTCGGGGGGCGAACCCGATCAGCGGTCCGCAGCAGCTGCGCCATCGGTGTGTCGGTGGCCATGGCGTCAAACTCGCTCGCGGTCAGTACGACCCGGCGCGGATCGCCCCCGCCGTGGCTGTCGTGGATCTCAACGATCGCGACGTCCAGGGCCGCGTCGTCGATGCTCTCCACCTCGGCCGGGGTGGCATCCAACTGTACGGGCCCGGCCACCAGGTCGGGGTGCTCCAGGACGACCACCCGGGTGGCCTCGTCGTCGGGCTGGAGTACCCGGCCACTGAAGTCGGAGACGCGGATCGTCTTCTTGCCCATGCGCGGAACTTCTCCTGTCGTAGGCCGGTCTGGAGGACCAGCAGACGTTACCCGACAGGTGTGCGAATGTCGGCGTCGGCTCGCCGATCGGTGCCGGGCTGTGGTCGGGCTGACCCCAGGCGGCGCACCGGGCGGGCCCGACGCCGGTCAGTGGGAGTTGAGGTTGTCGATGGTGGCGCTGGCGGGAAGACGGTTCAGCTCAACCCAGGTGAGCAGTGGCGAGGCGCGGTTGCCGCGGTGCGGTGGCTGGGCCGGCAGGCAGTCCGGGGTGAACCAGGCGGTTGGCCAGAGTGTCCTGGGGTTGTGGCGGCAGCGGTCCTGCGGCTGGTTCGGCATGACCCCACCATTTCAAACAATGGTGTACGTCTATCGACGATAGATATAACAGTCGATTGGGTCAGATGGTTCTCGGACGTGGCAGTCGGACCTCGAACCGACACCCGGTGGTGGTGTTGCGGACCTGTACCCGGCCGCCGTGCGCCTCGACCAGTCCCCGCACGATCGCCAGTCCCAGCCCCCCGGAGCTGGCCACCTCCCCGGTGCTGGGGCGGGGGGTGCGGGCCCGCTCGCCGCGGAAGGCGACATCGAAGACGCGGGGCAGATCATCCTCCGGGATGCCGCCGCAGGTGTCCGCCACGGCCAGCCAAGCCCAGTCGGTCTCCGCCCCGGCCTCGACCCGTACGGTTCCCTCCGACGGTGTGTAACGGACGGCGTTGATCAGCAGATTCCCCACCACCCGGGCCAGCTCGGGCTCACTGGCCAGTACGGTGGGCCAACCCGAGTCGGGTGCCAGCAGGTGGACCCGGCAGGCGGTCGCCAGCGGTGCGGTGCTGGCGACGGCGTCGGACACGACATCGCCCAGGGGCACCGCCGACATGGTCAGGCGCAAGGCGCCAGCGTTGATTCGGGAGAGCTCGAAGAGGTCGTCCACCAGGCGGGTCATCCGATCGGTCTCCACCCGAATCCGGTGGTGGTACTCGCTCACCGTCGCGGGATCGTCGACCACCCGGTCCTCCAACGCCTCGGCCATCGCCCGCAGCCCGGCCAGCGGGGTTCGCAGGTCGTGGGAGACCCAGGCGACGAGGTCCCGCCGACCCTGTTCGATCTGACGCTCCCGCTGCCGGGCCTGGTCCGCCCAGACCGCGGCGGCAGCCAGGCGACGCCCGAAGAGCCAGCCGACCGTGAGGCTCACCATGGCCGCCGCTGCCACCGTGATCAGCACCACGTCGCGGTCGTGTGCGGAGAGGAACATTGCCTCGGCTACCGCGGCTACCGCGGCCACCATTGCGGTCACCGCGACTACCAGCAGGGTGACGATGTGTACCGTCACCGAACGCCCGCGCAGCAGGCGCAGGGCGAGCGCGCCGGCCGCGCCGACGCAGAGCGCCGGACCGAGCGCGAATGCGAAGATCAGCGCCAGTTCACCCATCGGTCGGCTCGTACCGGTAGCCGATGCCCCAGACCGTCACGATCCGGTGCGGGTTGGCGGGATCGGCCTCCACCTTCTCCCGTAGCCGTCGGACATGGACAGTCACCGTCGACTGGTCGCCGAAGTTCCAGCCCCACACCCGCTCCAGCAACTCGGCCCGGCCCAACGCCCGCGCGGGGTGTCGCATCAGGTACGCCAGCAGGTCGAACTCACGTACGGTGAGGGTGAGTTCGTGGCCGTGCAGCCGGGCCACCCGAGGGCCTGTCTCGACCACGAGCGCACCGTCGCGGAGCACGGTGGCCGGTGCCGTCCGGGGCTCACCGCTGCGCCGCAGCACCGACCCGACCCGTAGCACGAGTTCCCGGGGCGAGAACGGTTTGCTGAGATAGTCATCGGCACCCAGCTGGAGGCCGAGGACGCGATCGGCCTCGTCGCCGCGTGCGGTGAGCATGATGATGGGCACCCCACCCGGCTTGGTCCGCAGCCGCCGGCACACCTCCAGGCCGTCGAGCCCGGGCAGCATCAGATCCAGCACGACGAGGTCCGGCGGTTCGGCAGCGACCGCGGCGAGCGCCGAGTCGCCGTCGCCGACGTGCCGCACCTGGTAGCCGGCGTGTACCAGGTAGCGACAGACCACATCACTGACTGTTCGGTCGTCGTCCACGACCAGCACCCGTTGCGTCACCGGGCCTCCCCTTGTCGTTGCCCAGCGTAGCCGCGACGGTCAGCTTAAGATCTTGCGAGGCGGTTACGGCCGTCGCCAGCGGCGGTGGTTCGCGACCCGTGGGGTCTCCGGACGTGGCGTACGGTGCGCAACGAGCAGACCCCGGAGGAGGCGGCGATGGGCGGCCGGCAGCTTCACCTGCACCTGACCACCTGGCTGGGGCAGTGGCCAGCTGGCCCGGGTCTACACGTGGTCGCCGCCCGGCGGCGGGCCCAGCCCGCCTGGGACGGTCGGCTCCGGCCGGCGATTGCCGTCTCCGCCGGGGAGCATCAGGTGCTCTCCGTGGCGCCGGAGCGGGTTGCCGCCGTCCGGGAACTGGCGCTGGGTTCGTCCCGGCGGCTCCTCGCCGGCCTGCCGACAGCGGTCGGTCACCCCGACTGGGTGGTGCACGACGACGTGTTTCGGTGGACCGAGGACCCCGCACCGCTGCCGGATGTCGGTGAGTGGATCCCGCCGACCTCGCCCGGTCTGCCGCCCTGGCTCCGCCTGTTTGACCGGCCGGTGCTGGTGGTGCGCGACGACCACGGTCGGTACCGGGCCGGCGTCGGCGTCAAGTGGCACGACGTGTACGGCCGGGAGCTGGCGGTGGGCACCGTTCCGGCAGCCCGGGGACGGGGGCTGGCCCGCCGGCTGGTCGCCCAGGCGGCGCGCCGGGTCCTCGCCGAGGGGGCGGTGCCGACGTACCTGCACAGTCGGCGGAACGCGGCGTCGGCTCGGGTGGCCGAGGCGGCCGGGTTTCCCGACCGGGGCTGGCGGTCGTTCGGGGTCTACCCCGGCTGAACCGGCCGGCTTGCGCCCCGGGATGTGGGCAGGGCGCGGACCGGAGTTCCCGGGCCGGAACCCCGGTCCGCGTCCTCCCCCCAGGTCCCTCCGCTGGCCCCCGGGGCGGACCGCCGGATGTGGTTGTGACGCTACGTATCTGACGGCGTGCAGGCAAGGGGTGCTTGGAGGTGTTGGTGTGTCGAAAACTGGACTCTGACCTGCAAGTAAAGCGTGTGCGACCGGCTGAAGCGAAAGGTGACGGAGCGTACGAGGTGTCAGCTGGCCAGCCCGAGGACTTCGGCGGCGGCGCGGCCGTTGGCGTGGCTGGCGCCGTACGTGGTGACGAAGGCGTGTACCCCCGCCGGCCGCCACGACCCGGGCCAGCCCATCTCGACCACCACCACCGCGTGCTGCGCGGCGAGCGCCGCCACCAGGTCGGCGGCGCCGGGCAGCAGGTGTAGACGCCGGCCGACCAGGACGATCGTCCGATGGCCGGCGATCCGGCACAGGGTCACCGGGTTCGTGGCGGTAGCGACGATCCGCAGCTGCTCGACGCCGGTGAGGTGCGGGCCGAGGCCCCACGGAACCCGTGCCTCGGCGATCGTCGAGCTGGCGTGCAGCTGCACCACGAGGGGACGGCCGAGCCCGGTCAGCGTGCCCTCCACCCGGACCGCCCGGCGCGCGGCGGCGTAGCCGAGCTCGGCGGGCGGAGTGTCGGCTGCGCCGGTGCTCCGGGGCCAGGTGGCGAGTTCGGCGGTACGGCCGGCCGCCTCCTCGACCCGTGCCCGCTCCAGCCGGCCGTCGGTCAGCGCCGTCCCGATCTCGGCGGCGACCTGCTCGACCAAGCCAGCATCGACCCTCGCGCCGATGCAGAGCAGATCCGCCCCGGCGGCAAGCGCCGCGACGGCGGCGGGGCCCACCCCGCCCGCGGCCGACGCGGCGCCCCTCATCTCGAGAGCGTCGGTGACGATCGCCCCGGCGAAGCCGTACTCCTGGCGCAGGAGCTCAACCAGGGCGGCGCGGCTGAAGGTAGCCGGGTCATCCCCGGTCAGCGCCGGGATCCGGATGTGCGCCGTCATCACGGCCCGGGTCCCGGCGGCGACCACCGCCGCGAACGGCGGAAGGTCTCGCTGACGGAGGAGCGTCAGGGGGGCGTCGACCGTGGGTAGTTCGTGGTGGGAGTCGGCGACTGTGGCGCCGTGGCCGGGGAAGTGCTTGGCGCAGGCGGCGACGCCGCCGTGTTGGAGCCCGGCCACCGCGGCGGCGGCGTGCGCGGCCACCCGGTCCGGGTTGTGCCCGAAGGAGCGGGTGCCGATCACCGGGTTCTCGTCGGCGCTGTTGACATCAACGGCCGGGGCCAGGTTGACGGTGATGCCGAGAGCGGCCAGCTCCGCCCCGATGGCCTGGTGGACACGTCGGGTCAGCGCCACGTCGCCGATCGCGCCGAGTGCGGCGTTGCCGGGGTACGGGCTTCCGGTCGCGTGTGCGAGGCGAGTGATGTCTCCGCCCTCCTCGTCGATCGCGATCAGTACGTCGGACCGGGCCGCACGCAGGGCGGCGGTGCTCGCCGCGACCTGCTCGGGGTCGTGCACGTTGGTACCGAAGAGCGTGTGTCCGGCGAGGCCCTCGCCGATGAGGTCAACGGCCCACTGCGGTGGGACCGGGCCTGGGTACGCGGCGAGTAGGGTGCCCAGCGCAAGGCGGCGAATTCCTGGATCCGGCCCCATCTGCTCCCCTTGTCTCCCTGTCGATACGGCCGACTACCCGGCTCCGTCGCCGGCCGTTACGCTACGGTTACCTCTTTCGTCGTTGCGTATGGCTAGGTTTGTGGAACCTCGAGGACTGGCATGACTATGACCCGGCTCCCCGGAACCCCCCGCCTGTTGCGGGCGCTCAACGACCGCGCGGCGCTGGAGTTGCTGCTGGAGCAGGGCCCGCTGACCCGGGCGCGGTTGGGTGAGCTGACCGGTCTGTCCAAGGTCACCGCGTCCCAGCTGGTCGAGCGGCTCGAGGAACGAGGGTTGGTCACCCGGGTCGGCGAGCAGGCGGGCGGGCGGGGTCCGAACGCCCAGCTCTACGCCGTCCGCCCGGGCAGCGCCCACGTGGTCGGGGTGGATTTCGGGGCCGAACGGGTCGTCGCTGCCTGCGCGGACATCACCGGGGCGGTGGTCGGCCGGGCAGAGCACCCAACGGGCGATACCGATGACCCGGTCGGCGTGGTGCACCACACCGTCGTTCAGGCCGCGAGCAGCGCCGGGGCGCCGCTGGCGACCGTACGCCGGGTCGTCCTGGGCGCCCCCGGTCTTGTCGATCCGACCAGTGGTGACATCACCTTCGCGTTCAACCTGCCTCGGTGGCATGCCGGCCTGCTCGGCGCGCTTCGGGACGATCTGCGCGCGCCCGTGGCGTTCGAGAATGACGTCAACCTGGTGGCGATGGCCGAGGCGCGGTCGGGAGCGGCGCAGGGCGTGGCTGACTTCGTCCTGGTCTGGGTGGACGCCGGTATCGGTCTGGCGATCGTCTTCGGCGGGCGGCTGCACCACGGCAGCACCGGCGCCGCGGGAGAGATCGGCTGGCTGCCGGTGCCCGGCGTGCCGATCCCCCATGCCGCTGCCCTTCGCACGAAGCCCGCTTTCCAGCAGCTCGTCGGCGGGGAGGCGGTTCGCGCGCTCGCTCGGGAGCACGGGTATCCGGACGATTCGGTGGCCGGCGGGGTCGCCGCGGCGATCGCCGACGGTCCGGCCGGTGACCCGATGCTTGACGAGTTGGCCCGTCGGCTCGCGCTTGGCGTGGCGAGCACCGCTGTGGTGTTGGATCCACCGCTGGTGGTCCTGGCTGGTGCGGTTGGCCGGGCTGGCGGGGCGGCGTTGGCCGAAAGGGTACAGCGAGAGGTGGCGGCGATCGCCCTGGTTCGGCCGCGGGTGGTGCCGACCGGGCTGACCGAGGAGCCGATTCTGCGCGGCGCGCTGCACACCGCCCTGGAGGCCGTCCGGGACGAGGTGTTCGGCTCCACGACGAGCTGACCGGCGGTCGACAGCGGTTCTCTCCGGGTGCCTCGTGGTGGGGGACGACTGCCTCACACGGCAGCCTCGACTTCGGGGGCTCGGGTGTGGCCCACCGGTGCGTGGTTGGATGGACTCGTGACTGGTGCCCTGATCTCTGGCCCCTCCGATGCCACCCCCACCCCCGCCTCCGTGGACGCTGATCTGGTGGTCAACGTCGAGGGCGTGACCGTGCGCCGCGCTGGTGCGGCTCTGCTGTGCGACGTTGACTGGCAGGTCGAGCTGGACGAGCGCTGGGTCGTGCTCGGCCCCAATGGTGCTGGTAAGACCACGCTGCTCAACCTGGCTGGTGGTCGACTGCACCCGACCGTCGGCGTCGCACACGTGTTAGGTGAGCAGCTCGGTCGCACCGACCTGACCGAGCTGCGGACGCGGATCGGGCTCTCCACCGCGGCCCTCGCCGAGCGGATCCCCACCGAGGAGCGGGTCGTGGACGTGGTGGTGACCGCGTCCTGGTCCGTGGTGGGCCGCTTTCGGGAGGAGTACGACAGCGGCGACGAGATCCGGGCCCGAGCGCTGCTCGGCCAGCTCGGCGTCGGTGAACTCGCCGAACGCCGGTACGGCACCCTCTCCGAGGGAGAGCGTAAGCGGGTGCAGATCGCCCGTGCGTTGATGACCGACCCGGAGCTGTTGCTGCTCGACGAGCCCGCCGCCGGGCTTGACCTTGGAGGCCGCGAAGAGCTGGTGGCTCGGCTCGCGGAGCTGGCGTCGGACCCGGATGCCCCGGCGTTGGTGCTGGTCACCCACCACGTGGAGGAGATTCCGCCCGGCTTCACCCACGCGTTGCTGCTGCGCGACGGGGACGTGGTGGCGCAGGGCCTGCTGAACGATGTCCTCACCAGGGACAATCTCAGTAAGACCTTTGGGCTGTCCCTGGTGGTCGAGCGGCACGGCGACCGCTACACCGCCCGCGCCGGTTGAGGCACGGGCGAGGCCCGCGTCGGGCCGCAGCTGGTTCGGGATTCCGCAGCCCCCAACCTGCAGACCGGAGGTGCGCGATGCCACAGACCCGGGTGGTCGTCCTGGGCAGCGCCAACATGGACCTCGTGGCGACCGCCGCGACGCTGCCCCGACCGGGGGAGACACTGCTCGGCGCGGATTTCGTCATGGTGCCCGGCGGCAAGGGCGCCAACCAGGCCATCGCGGCGGCGCGGGCCGGCGCGGCCTGTACCTTTCTCGGTGCCATCGGCTCCGACGCCTTCGGCGTTACTCTGCGTGCCCGCATCACCGCGGCCGGAGTGGACACCGGACACCTGCGGGTCGCGTACGGTGCCTCCGGGGTCGCCCTGGTGATGGTCAACGCCGAGGGGGAGAACGCCATCGTGGTCAGTCCCGGCGCCAACGCCACGATGACCGGGCTGACCGAGTCGGAGCTGACGGCCGTACGCGAGGCGGACGTGCTGGTCGCCCAGCTGGAGATCCCGGTGGAGACCGTTACCGAGGCGGCGGTGGCGGCGCGTGCCGCCGGCACCCGCGTGGTGCTCAACGCCGCGCCGGCCCGGACCGTGCCGGCGGAGCTCTTCGCCGCCACCGACGTGCTTGTGGTCAATGAGAGCGAGGCACAGACGTTCACCGGTCACGGTCGGGACAAGCCGCAGGCGCTACTGGAGCTGACCCCCCGGGCGGTGCTCACCCTCGGCGTCTCCGGCGCCTGGTACGGCGACCGGGAGGGCGTCCAGGTGCACGTCCCGGCGGTGCCGGTCGAGGCGGTCGACTCGACGGCGGCCGGCGACGCGTTCTCGGCAGCGCTTGCGGTCGGCTGGGGCGAGGGGCGCGAGCTGGTGGACGCGGTGCGGTGGGCGACGGCCGCTGGCGCGGCGTGTGCCCGGCGACTCGGCACTTCGGTGGCGTTGCCCCGCCGGGACGAGATCGACGAGCTGTACCGGCCGGGCTGACCGGACTTCCACCTCGGTAATGTCAGTTTTTTGACCCAATTCGGGCGTTACATTGCTGAAGTGGATAGCATAGGGTGGAACGTTGCTTTCGTGCACAGCTACTACAGCGACGGGAAGCCCAGCGGCGAGAACGTCATGGTGGACGCCGCAGCCGAAGCGCTGCGGCGCGCGGGACATGCGGTGGACCTGGTCGGACGGCGAACGGATGAGCTCAGCGGACGTACGGGCTACGCCGCTGTGGCCGCGCTCAGTACCGTTACCGGCGTTGGTCCGTCGCCCGTCGGTGAGTTTTGGCCCACGGACGTTGACGTGGTTCACGTGCACAACCTGTTCCCGAACTTCGGCCGTGGCTGGCTCCGTACGCTGTCCAAGCCCCTCGTCGTCACCCTGCACAACTACCGTCCGTTGTGCGCGGCAGCGACCCTGTTTCGCGGCGGTGCCACCTGCACGGCCTGCCTGCGGGGTTCGCTGCCCGGGCTGCGCCACGGCTGCTACCGCGGCAGCCGGATGGCCACTCTGCCGCTGACGTTGGGTCAGCGGACGCTGCGCCGCGACCTGTTGGGTCGGGCGGACCGGTTGATCGTACTGTCCGAGGTGCAGCGGGACTTCTACGTGCGGGCCGGCGTGGACGAGCGCAAGCTCGTTGTCGTCCCGAACTTCGTGCCGGATGACATGGACCGAGGCCCGGGGCCCGGCGGAGTGGACTGGGTCTACTCCGGCCGCCTGGACGACGCCAAGGGCATCATCGAACTCATCACCCACTGGCCGCGCGAGCTGCGACTGACCGTCTTCGGCACCGGCCCGCTGCTGGCGAACGCCAGGGAACTCGCCCGAGGCAAGGACATCACCTTCTCCGGGCACCTGCCGCGCGCGGCCGTGACCGGCGCCGTGCGGAACGCCCGGGGAGTGGTGTTTCCGAGCCGGTGGCCGGACCCGTTCGGCCTGGCCTATGCAGAGGCCATGGTCGCCGGGACACCGGTGCTGGCGCGCCGTCCCGCGGCGGCCGCCCAGTTCGTGCGCCAGCAGGGCACCGGCGTTGCCGTCGACGAGGTCACCAGCGACGCGATACGCGCCGCGCACGAGCTGTTTCCCTCGCTGCGTACCGCCTGCCGCGCCGCGTACGTCGCGCACTACCGGGAGCCCGACCATGTTGCGGCGCTCACCGAGGTGTACCTGCAGGCCTGCGCTGCTCGCCGCGCCAGGCGGTCAGCGATGGCATGAGCGGGGCACTCCCGGCGGGGTTCCGGGCCGACCTGTCACCGGTCGTCGGTGTGATTTTCTACCGCGCGCTGCACCGCCCGGTAGATCTGACCGAACCGGAGCGCGTCCGGCGTGCGCAGCAGCAGTAGCTCGCGGCCGTGTGCTTGTACCCACAACTCCTGCACGCGGTTTCCCCGCTCGTAGGAGCGGTCCAGCCAGCCGAGCGGGATCTCCAGGAAAGGCGCCACGGCCAGCGCTAGCAGCAGGCACCCGGCGAGGGTGAGGAGCACTGGCAGCCAACCCCGCTCCGGTGCTGACCAGACCAGTGCGAGTGTGCAGACCACTGCCGCCAGTGGCGGCAGCGACAACAGCAGCACCAGGACACCACGGCTGAGCACCCGTCCGCGGACGGCGAGGGTGGTCCGCCCTTTCGCGTGCCAGACGTACCTGATCTCGGCGATCGGCACCCGGAGCCCGCCCGACCGGATCGCCTCGGAGGTCACCTGCACCGCGTCGTCCCGGTAATAGATGGCCATCACCAACTCTAACCGGGGATCGTTCGGTGCTGGTCGGCCCGGTCGAGAGGCATTGTCCCCTCGCCGACACCGGGGCCGCTACGGGCTGGTGGCCCGGGAGCGGTTCGCTCTCGCCGCCGGACCCGGGTGTGGTGTTTGGGGGGTCGGCTGACTGGCTTCGACGGCGCGTTGTATGGCTCGGTAGATCTGCCCGAACCGCAGCGCGTCGGCGGTCGCCAGCAGCAGCAGTGGCCGATCCTGCCACCGGACCCAGATCTCCAGCCGGCGGCTGCCCCGGGCGTACGAGCGGTCCAGGTACTCAAAGAGGAAGTCGGCGACCGGCCCGGCCGCCAGCCCGACCAGCACCGAGGCGCCGATGACGGCGATGGTGACGGTGGGGGAGCGGCCCAGCCAGAGCGCGAGTGCGATGCCCGCCGCGGCGGCGACCAGCGGACCGGCCAGGGCCGCGCCGATCGCGCCGCGGCCTGCCAACACTCGCCAGGAGCGGCTGCCGCGGTGGTGCCACACGGCGCTGATCTCGGCTAGCGGGACCGTCTGGTCCATCACTCGGACAGCAGTGGAGGTGACCTGTATCGATTTGTCGTGATAATACGTGACCATTGTCGAACTCCCGGTGACGGGGCTGGCGCCAGACTACGGCCCTGGCGGTCGCGCCGTAAGGTTGGCACGCGACTTCGACGAGGAAGTGAGGGACAGCGTGGGCGAGTTCGTGCGGCTGGAGACCAAGGACGGAATCGGCACCATCCGGTTGGAGCGACCGCCGATGAATGCGCTGAATACCCAGGTGCAGGAGGAGCTGCGCGCCGCGGCGACCCAGGCGGCTGGCGATCCGGCCGTCCGCGCGGTCATCGTGTACGGCGGGGACCGCGTCTTCGCCGCGGGCGCGGACATCAAGGAGATGGCCGACATGTCCTACGTGGATATGGCCGAGCGGGCCGCCGAGCTCTCCAGCGCGCTGGGGGCGATCGCCCAGATCCCCAAGCCGGTGGTCGCCGCGATCACCGGGTACGCCCTCGGCGGCGGCTGCGAGTTGGCCCTCGCCTGTGACTGGCGGGTGGTTGCCGAGGACACCAAGCTCGGCCAGCCAGAGATCAAGCTCGGTGTCATTCCCGGTGCGGGTGGCACCCAGCGGTTGGCCCGACTGGTTGGTCCGGCCCGCGCCAAGGACCTGATCATGTCGGGTCGGATGGTGGACGCGCCGGAGGCGCTCCGGATCGGGCTGGCCGACCGGGTGGTTCCCTCCGCCGAGGTCTACGCCACCGCGGTGGCCCTGGTGCAGCCGTACCTGACCGGGCCGGTGCAGGCCCTGCGCGCGGCGAAGCTGGCGGTCGACGGTGGCCTGGAGATGGATCTGACCTCCGGCCTGGCCTGGGAGAGCCAGCTCTTCGCGGCGCTGTTCGCCACCGACGACCGGCGGGAGGGCATGGCGGCCTTCGTGGAGAAACGCAAGCCGGACTTCACCGGACGTTGATCCGGGGCGTTCCCATTCCGGCTACCGCTGGGTAGCGTATGCCCTGATCTTCCGCGGGCAGGGGAGCTGGTCATGTCGGAGCGGATCGAGGGGCACGGCGGGGCGCTCGCGCTTGCGGTGCTGCGGGCACACGGAGTGCGCGAGATGTTCACCCTCTCCGGTGGGCACATCTTCCCGCTCTACGACGCCGCACATCAGCTCGGGTTTCCGATCTATGACGTCCGGCACGAGCAGTCGGCGGTCTTCGCGGCCGAGGCGGTCGCAAAGCTACAGCGCCGCCCCGGCCTCGCCGTGCTGACCGCCGGACCGGGCGTCACCAACGGCATCTCCGGGTTGACCAGCTCCTTCTTCAACGCGTCACCGATTCTGGTGCTCGGTGGGCGAGCGCCGCAGTTCCGGTGGGGGGCGGGCAGCCTCCAGGAGTTGGATCACCTGCCGTTGGTCACGCCGGTGACGAAGCACGCCGAGACGGTGCTGCGCCCCGAGGAGATCCCCCGCGCGGTGGGCGCCGCGTTGACCACGGCGCTCACCCCGCATCGTGGCCCGGTCTTTGTGGATCTCCCACTGGAGGTGGCCTTCTCGGTGGCCGACGCCGACCTGCCCGCCGTTGCTCCGATCGCCCCGATCGAGGCGGACCCGGCGGAGGTGGCGAAGGCCGCCGTCCTCATCGCTCAGGGGCAGCGACCCGTGCTCATCGCCGGCTCCGACGTCTACGCCGGCGACGCCGTTGACGCCCTGCGCGCGGCGGCTGAGGCCCTTGCGGTGCCGGTCTTCACCAACGGCATGGGCCGGGGCGCGCTGCCGCCGGAGCACCCGCTTGCCTTTGCCAAGTCCCGCCGGGCGGCGTTGCGCGACGCCGACGTGGTGGTGGTCGTTGGCACGCCGCTGGACTTCCGGCTCAACTTTGGCGACTTCGGCGCCGCGGCGGTGGTGCACGTGGTGGATGCGCCGGGTCAGCGCGCCGGGCACCTCCAACCGGCCGCCGCGCCCGCCGGTGACCTGCGACTGATCCTGTCCGCGTTCGCCGAGTACCCCGGCGAACGCGTCGACCACGCGGAGTGGGTCGCCGAGTTGCGGGCCGCCGAGGACGCTGCCCGTACCCGCGACGCCGCGGAGATGGCCGCGGAGACCGACCCGATCCGGCCCGCCCGCGTCTACGGCGAGCTGCGCCGGGTACTGGCCCAGGACGCGATCACCATCGGCGACGGTGGCGACTTCGTCTCGTATGCGGGTCGGTTCCTGGAGCCCGCCCAGCCCGGCACCTGGCTCGACCCCGGTCCGTATGGCTGCCTCGGCACCGGGATGGGCTACGCCATGGGCGCTCGGGTGACCCACCCCGACCGACAGATCTGCGTTCTGATGGGGGACGGTGCGGCCGGCTTCTCCCTGCTGGACGTGGAGTCGCTGGTCCGGCAGCGGTTGCCGGTGGTGATCGTCGTCGGGAACAACGGCATCTGGGGGCTGGAGAAGCATCCGATGCGGGCGCTGTACGGCTACGACGTGGCCGCTGACCTCCAGCCGGAGCTCCGTTACGACCAGGTGGTCCAGGCGCTGGGCGGCGCTGGTGAGACGGTGGCGAAGGCCGCCGACCTGGGGGCGGCGCTCCGGCGGGCCTTCGAGGCCGGGGTGCCGTACCTGGTCAACGTGGTGACCGACCCGGCTGACGCGTACCCCCGGTCGTCGAATCTCGCCTGAGGCGGGTCAGGCCTCGGGTCGCTTCTGCTCGCCGTCCCGGCGGCGAAGATCGTCCTCGCGGCGGCGCAGGTCCTCCTCCCAGCGGCGGAAGAGCTCCTGGTCGGCCTGGTTCTGGGAGCGCTCCTCCACCGAACGGAGAAACTCGGGGTCGTCGTCCGGGGCCACCGGGCGGCGTCGGCGCCCGGCGAGACCATTGCCGAGGGGTCGTCCAGCCCCGGGTTGACCGACTCTGGACTCGCGTCCGGCGACGAACCAGGCGATCGCGCCGACCAGCGGGAAGAAGAGGATGACCAGCACCCAGGCGATTCGGGGCAGGGCGCGGATGTCGCCCTCCTCGGCCGAGAGGCAGCTGATTAGCGCGACGACGGCGAGGACGACCTGCGCGAGGAAGAGGAGAAGGTACAGCCGAGCCATGACACCATCATGACGTACCCGTGGTCGTTGCCACACCCCAAGGAGGGCGTGACCTCTACACTCCGTGATCATGGAGCAGCGGTTGACGGCCGAGGAGCGGCTGACTCTCAAGACGGGCGCCTTCGGCGCGGTCGCCCTCGTATCGAATGTGGAGCCCGGTGTGCTGGCGCTGGTTCGGGAGAGCTTCGCCGCCTCCGCTGCGCTGGCTGACTCCAGTGGGGTGGTCAAGGCGGCGTTGACCAGTGGTCCGCTGCCCAGGCTGCCGCGCGACTCGGAGCTCGAGCTCGAATCTGTGGTGCTTCCGGCGCTGACCCAGGCGATGGCAATCCTGCGGAAGAAGTCTCCGCGGGACGTGCGGACGTACCGGGAGGTGGTGTTGGCCGCTGCCGACCAGGCGGCCGGGGCGCACCGGGGGGTCACCCCGCAGGAGACAGCGATGATCGAGCGCCTCCGGGGTGCGCTGGTGGAGCCGGCCTGAGCCCGGTCCGGTGAGCTGTGTCACCATACGGGCTCCAGAGGTAGAAGCTACTTGTGGGTAACATGGCGTCGTGGGCAACCGCACAGCGTCCGCGGTTGACCGGGCGTTGAGTTACGCGGGAGGCTGCGCCCCAGACCGGGCGAGCGAATCGCATCAACCACAGGAGGGTCGTCGAAGCGCGATGAACATCGTCGTACTCGTCAAGCAGGTGCCCGATTCGGGCGTGGACCGCAACCTGCGTACTGACGACAACACCGTCGACCGCGGTTCGGCGAACAACGTCATCAACGAGATGGACGAGTACGCCATCGAGGAGGCGTTGAAGATCAAGGAGGCGCACGGCGGCGAGGTCACCATCCTGACCATGGGGCCCGACCAGGCGACCGAGTCGATCCGTAAGGCGCTCTCCATGGGCCCGGACAAGGCCGTACACGTCCTCGACGACGCCCTGGCCGGGTCCTGCGCGGTGACCACCTCCAAGGTGCTCAGCGCCGCGCTCGGTCAGCTGAACGCCGATCTGGTGCTCTGCGGCGCGGAGTCCACCGACGGCCGGGTCCAGGTTCTGCCGCACATGCTCGCCGAGCGGCTCGGCGTCGCCGCGCTGACCGGCGCTCGCAAGCTCACCGTCGATGGCAGCACGCTCACCATCGAGCGGCAGACCGAGGAGGGCTACGAGGTGATCACCGCCGAGACCCCCGCCGTGGTCTCCGTCTGGGACACCATCAACGAGCCGCGCTACCCCTCCTTCAAGGGCATCATGGCCGCCAAGAAGAAGCCGGTGCAGACCCTGCCCCTGGGCGACCTCGGTGTCGCCCCGGCCGAGGTGGGCCGTGCCGGCGCGACCAGCGCCGTGCTGGAGCACAGCAAGCGCCCGCCGCGCTCCAGCGGCACGAAGGTCACCGACGAGGGCGCCGGCGGCACGCAGCTGGTCGAGTTCCTCGCCACCGAGAAGTTCGTGTGAGAGCAGGTCTGGAGATGTCTGAGGTTCTCGTCGTCGTCGAAGCCACCCGGGAGTTCGGCGTCAAGAAGGTCACCCTGGAGATGCTCACCCTCGCCCGTGGCCTGGGTACGCCCAGCGCGGTCGTGCTTGGCGGACCCGGTGCCGCCGAGGCGCTGAGCGCGAAGCTGGGTGAGTACGGGGCAGCGAAGATCTACGCCGCCGAGAGTGAGGAGATCGACGGCTACCTGGTCTCGCCCAAGGCCACCGTCCTGGCCGAGCTGGTGGCGCGGGTGCAGCCCGCCGCCGTGCTGCTCGCCTCGGCCCAGGAGGGCAAGGAGATCGCTGCTCGCCTCGCGGTCAAGCTCGACAACGGCATCCTGACCGACGTGGTCGCGCTGGACGCCGACGGGACCGCGACGCAGGTCGTCTTCGCCGGCTCCACCATCGTGAAGTCCAAGGTCACCCGTGGCCTGCCGCTGGTCACCGTTCGGCCGAACTCGATCACCCCGGAACCGGCCGCCGCCACTCCGGCCGTCGAGCAGCTCACCGTTTCGGTCCCGGCCGCCGACAAGCTGGCCCGGGTCGTCAACCGGGTCGCCGAGCAGAAGGGCAGCCGTCCGGAGTTGACCGAGGCGTCGGTCGTCGTATCCGGGGGGCGTGGGGTTGGCAACGCCGACAACTTCAAGTTCGTCGAGGAGCTGGCGGACCTGCTCGGTGGCGCCGTCGGCGCATCCCGCGCCGCCGTCGACTCGGGCTACTACCCACACCAGTTCCAGGTGGGGCAGACCGGTAAGACGGTCTCTCCGCAGCTCTACATCGCGCTCGGCATCTCCGGCGCGATCCAGCACCGGGCCGGCATGCAGACCTCGAAGACGATCGTCGCTGTCAACAAGGACGGTGAGGCACCGATCTTCGAGCTCGCCGACTTCGGCGTGGTGGGCGACCTGTTCAAGGTCGTACCGCAGACCGCTGAGGAGATTCGCAAGCGCCGGTGAGCTGACTCGCCAGACACGACCAGCGCCGGGAACCCCTCAGGTTCCCGGCGCTGGTCGGTGTGGGCGTCCGCCCACAACCACACGGTCGCCGCGTCAACCTGCGAGGATGGCCTGCGTGCCCGTTCGCACCCCCGCCGAGGCAGGGAACGAGGAGCGAGGATGCCGAGGACGCCCGACCGGGCCCACCACGCGTTGGCCCTGCACGAGGTCGTGCTGCTGCTGGAGTCCGACACCCAGCGCGGCCTGAGTGACGCGGAGGCGGCTGACCGCCGGGAGCGCTTCGGGGCCAACGTTCTGCCGGCCGCCACCAGCGGTGGCTTGCTCCGCCGGCTGCTCCGCCAGTTCCAGAACCCCCTCGTGTACGTGTTGGTGGGCGCCGGCGTGGTCACCTCGCTGCTCGCCGAGTACGTCGACTCGGTCGTGATCTTCGGTGTGGTCATCGTCAACGCCGTGGTCGGGTTCCTCCAGGAGTCCAAGGCCGAGGCCGCGCTGGACGCGTTGCGGTCGATGGTACGGACCGAGACCCGGGTGGTTCGGGATGGCCAGCCACGGCCGGTGCCGTCGGAGGAGGTGGTTCCCGGTGACCTGGTGCTGGTCGAGGCGGGGGACAAGGTCCCCGCCGATCTGCGCCTGGCCCGCGCCGACGAGGTCAGGGTCGACGAGTCGACCCTGACCGGTGAGTCGCAGCCCGTCCGCAAGGACGAGGTCGTCGTCCCGGACGAGACGCCGGTGGCCGATCGCCGCAACGTGCTCTACTCCGGCACGCTTGTCACCGGCGGCTCGGCGGCTGGTCTGGTCATGGCCACCGGGGCCGAGACGGAGCTGGGCCGGATCCATCGCCTGGTCGGCAGCGCCCAGGTGCTGGACACCCCGCTGACGACCAAGCTGGCCCGATTCAGCCGGCTGCTCACCGTCGTGATCCTGGTGCTCGCCGGGGTGACCTTCGGAATCGGCATCCTCCGGGGGGAGAGCGGCGGCGAGATGTTCACCGCCGCCGTGGCGTTGGCGGTGGGGGCCATCCCGGAGGGGCTGCCGGCGGCGGTGACGATCACGCTGGCGATCGGGGTTGGGCGGATGGCCCGCCGGCAGGCGGTGATCCGGCGGCTGCCGGCGGTGGAGACGCTGGGCAGCACGACGGTGATCTGCACGGACAAGACCGGCACCCTGACCGAGAACCAGATGACGGTGCGGACGCTCTGGACAGTCGCCGGCCGGCACGAGGTCACCGGCAGCGGATACCAGCCAGCCGGTGAGATCCAGGGTCCCGACGGCGAGGCCGCCCGGGTTGAGGATGACGGGGCGCTGCGCTGGTCGCTGCTCGCCGGGGTCGGCTGCAACGACGCCCGGCTGGCCGAGCGGGACGAAGGGTACGTGGTGCTCGGCGACCCGACCGAGGGCGCGATGCTGGTGGTGGCGGCCAAGGGAGGGCTGCGGGCCGCGGCTGTGGCCGACGAGTTGCCTCGGGTCGCGTCGATCCCGTTCACCTCGGAGCGGCAGTTCATGGCGACCCTGCACGACACCCGGGACGACGGGCGGGTGGTGCTGGTCAAGGGCGCGGTCGAGCGGCTGGTGGAGTGGAGCGTCGCGGCGCTGGACGCGCAGGGGCAAACGGTGCCACTCGACCGGGACGAGGTGCTGGCCGCCGCCGGTGCGCTCGCTGGCGAGGGGCTACGGGTGCTGGCCACGGCGCAGGCGCGGGTGGACGGCGACGCGGTGCTGGCGGAGCAGGAGCTGCCCGGCAGCCTGGTCTTCACCGGCCTACACGCCATGCTTGATCCGCCACGGGCTGCGGTCGCCGATGCGATCGCCGCCAGCCAACGAGCCGGAATCTCGGTGAAGATGATCACCGGTGACCATCAGACCACCGCGAGCGCCATCGCCGGTCGCCTCGGACTGCTGGACGTGGAGCCGCGGCCCGGCGAGGTGCTCTCCGGCAAGGACCTCGCGCGGCTCTCGCCCGACGACAGGCCGGCGGCGGTGGAAAGGGCGGCGGTGTTCGCCCGGGTGTCGCCAGAGCAGAAGCTGCGGCTGGTGGAGGCGTTGCAGGCCGACGGGCAGGTGGTCGCCATGACCGGGGACGGTGTCAACGACGCGCCGGCGCTGCGGCAGGCCGACATCGGGGTGGCGATGGGACGCAGCGGCACAGAGGTGGCCAAGGAGGCGTCGGACATCATCCTTACCGATGATGACTTCACCACGATCGAGGCGGCCGTCGAGGAGGGGCGGGGCGTCTTCGCCAACCTCACCAAATTCATCATCTGGACATTGCCCACCAACACGGCGGAGGGCATGTTGGTCCTCGTCGCCATCCTGCTCGGCACCGCGCTGCCCATCCTGCCCAGCCAGATCCTCTGGATCAACATGACCTCGGCGGTGTTGCTCGGCCTGACGCTCGCGTTCGAGCCGAAGGAGGACGGGATCATGTCCCGGCCGCCCCGAGATCCGGCTCAGCCACTGCTGACCAGCGCGCTGGTGGTGCGGATTCTGCTCGTGTCCGCACTGGTCGTGGCTGGCGCCTGGTGGGTGTTCGAGTGGGAACTGGGCGGCGGGGCGGAGTTGGCGCAGGCCCGTACGGCGGCGGTGAACCTCGTCGTCACCGTGCAGATCTTCTACCTGTTCAGTTGTCGCTCGTTGCGCCACTCCGCGTGGCGCCTGGGGCTGTTCACCAATCGCTGGCTGATCGGTGGGGTGCTGCTTCAGGTTCTCGGCCAGGTGGCGCTCACCTACCTGCCGGTGATGAACACGTTGTTCCGGACGGCGCCCATCGGCCCCGGGACGTGGGGGCGGATCCTGGGTGTCGCTCTCGTGGCCGGCGCCGTCGTGGCGCTCGACAAGCGGTTCGGCTGGTTTGGCCGCCGACTCGGTTGAGCTGCGCCGGTCTGCCGGTGCGGTGCGGCGCGGCTCTTCTCCCGGGAGACCTCCGGCTTCCGGCTGACGCCTACCCGGTCGCTAGGCTGAACCCGATGGCTTATCTGGATCATGCGGCGACTACTCCGATGCTCGACGTGGCGTTGGAGGCGTATGTCGCCACCGCCCGTGAGGTCGGCAACGCCTCCGCTCTGCACGCCGCGGGCCGTCAGGCCCGTCGCCGAGTGGAGGAGTCGCGCGAGCGGGTGGCGGCCGCGCTGGGCGCCCGTCCTGCCGAGGTGATCTTCACTGGGGGCGGCACGGAGAGCGACAATCTCGCGGTCAAGGGCATCTTCTGGGCCCGCCGGTCCGCCGACCGCCGGCGGACGCGGGTGGTATCCAGTGCCGTGGAGCATCACGCGGTGCTCGACGGCGTCGATTGGCTGGCCGCGCAGGAGGGCGCCGAGGTGGGCTGGCTCCCGGTCGACGCCCTCGGCCGAGTCACCCCGCAGCGGCTTCGCGCGGAGTTGGCCGCGTCCGCCGACCGGGTGGCCGTGGTCACGACGATGTGGGCCAGTAACGAGGTGGGTACGGTCCAGCCGGTCGCCGAGTTGGCCGCGGTGGCCGCCGAGCACGGGGTGCCGCTGCACACCGACGCGATCCAGGCGGTCGGCCAGGTGGCGGTGGACTTCGCCGCCAGCGGCGTTTCGGCGCTCACCGTGACCGGGCACAAGCTCGGCGGGCCGGCTGGGGTGGGTGCCCTGGTGCTCGCCCGGGACGTCGCCGCGACCCCGCTGCTGCACGGCGGCGGCCAGGAGCGGGACGTCCGCTCGGGGACCTTGGACACCGCCGGAATCGTGGCTTTCGCGGTCGCCCTGGAGACGGCGGTCCGGCACCAGCAAGGTTACGCGGCCCGCATCGCCGCCCTCCGAGACGACCTCGTGGCGCGGGTGCGGCACGCGGTGCCGGAGGCGGTGCTCAACGGTGACCCGACCGATCGGCTGCCGGGCAACGCCCACTTCTCCTTCCCCGGCTGTGAGGGCGATGCGCTGCTGCTCCTGCTCGACGCACAGGGCATCGCCTGCTCCACCGGTTCGGCATGCTCGGCGGGGGTCGCCCAGCCGAGCCATGTGTTGCTCGCGATGGGCGCCGACAGTGCCCGTGCCCGCTCCTCGCTGCGCTTCACGCTCGGCCACACCAGCACGTCGCAGGAGGTCGATGCGCTGATCGCGGCCCTACCGGAGGCGGTCGGCCGGGCTCGGCGGGCCGGGAGCCTGCGCGCTTCGCACTGATGTCGTCGCCGCACCGCGGGGCTGTTCACGCCGTGTCACGGCCCGGGAGAGCGGGGGCGCGCTGGGTTTGGGGGCGGACGCCGGGGTGGTTACGCTCGTCAGGGCGTCGCAGCGGCGCCCGACGGTGTGGAAGGGTGGTCGGGGTGCGGGTGCTGGCGGCGATGTCGGGCGGCGTGGACTCCGCGGTCGCGGCGGCGCGGGCCGCCGAGGCGGGGCATGACGTGACCGGGGTGCACCTGGCTCTGGCCCGCAACCCACAGACCTATCGCACCGGCGCCCGGGGCTGCTGCACGCTGGAGGACTCCCGGGATGCCCGCCGGGCCGCCGACGTTCTGAGTATCCCGTTCTATGTGTGGGACATGGCTGACCGGTTCCAGGCCGACGTGGTGGACGACTTCGTCGCCGAGTACGCGGCCGGCCGTACCCCGAATCCCTGCCTTCGCTGCAACGAAAAGATCAAGTTTGCCGCGGTGCTGGACCGCGCCGTGGCCCTGGGCTTCGACGCCGTGGTCACCGGCCACCACGCGCGGCTCGGCGCCGACGGATTGCTGCGCCGGAGCGTCGATCTCGCCAAGGACCAGTCCTACGTGCTCGGCGTGCTCACCCGCGAGCAGCTAAGCCGGTCGATGTTCCCGCTGGGGGATTCGACGAAGACGCAGGTCCGCGCAGAGGCAACCCGCCGCGGTTTGGCGGTGGCCGACAAGCCGGACTCGCACGACATCTGCTTCGTCGCCGACGGGGACACCCGTGGCTTCCTCGCCCGGCGGCTCGGTACGACGCCCGGCGATGTCGTTGACGGCGACACCGGCGAGGTGGTGGGCCGGCACACCGGGGCATACGCCTACACCGTCGGGCAGCGGCGCGGGCTGCACCTGGACCGCCCGGCCCCGGACGGTCGCCCCCGCTACGTCCTGTCGATCACGCCGAAGACCAACACGGTGACGGTGGGCCCGGCCGAGGCGCTGGCGGTGTCCCAGGTGCAGGCGCGGCGTCCGGTGTGGATCGGCGGGCCCCGGCCGGCTGATCCGGTCGAGTGTGAGGTGCAGCTGCGCGCGCACGGTGACGTGGTGCCCGCGACCGTGGCGGTGACCGACGACGGGCTCCGGGCCGAGCTGCATCAGCCGCTACGCGGGGTGGCGGCCGGCCAGGCGATCGTGGCGTACCGCCCGGACCCGGCGGGCGACATCGTGCTCGGCTCCGCCACCATCGCGGCCTGACCCACCCGGGTGGCCCGGCGGCGGTCGTCCAGGAATCGGATAGTCTTCGACCGTGAGTGATCAGCCGTGGCCGTGGCCCGCGGGTGCGGCGACCGGTGTCGGGTCGCTCCCCGGCACCGACATCGCGGAGGCTCAGCGGATCGCCCTCGGTGAGCTGCCCCTCCTCCCGCACCTGCCCGAGTTGCCCGCCCGTGGTCCGGGCGCGGAGCTGATCGGCCGGACCGCCGGGTTGCTGGTGGAGCTACCGGTCGAGCTCTACGCCGCCCGGTGGCGCGTCGCCTCGCGCCCCGGTCGGGACCGGCGCCGGGCCCGGGACCTGATGGAGCGGGATCTGGACCAACTCGCCGCGCAGGCCGAGGCGTACGCCGGGCCGGTCAAGGTCCAGGTCGCCGGGCCGCTGACCCTCGCCGCGGGGGTGGAGCTGCCGGTGGGTGGCCGGTTGGTACGCGATCCCGGCGCGGTGCGGGACCTGGCCGAATCCCTGGCCGAAGGGGTGCGCGAGCACGTCGCTGCCGTCGCGCGTCGGCTACCGCGAGCCTCGGTGCTGCTGCAGCTGGACGAGCCGTCGTTGCCGGCGGTGCTCGCCGGGCGGGTGCCGACCGAGAGTGGGTTCGGGACGTATCAGCCGGTGGAGCCGGGCCGGGCCAGGACCCTGCTGCGCGAGGTCATCGCCGCGGCCGGAGTACCGGTTGTGGTGCACTGCTGTGCCCAGGACGTCCCGCTGGAGATGATCCGGGAGGTCGACGCGGTCGGTGTGGCCCTCGACCTCGACCTGGTCACCGACCTGGATCCGCTGGGCGAGGCGATCGACGCCGGGCTGGGCCTACTGGCCGGCGTCGCGCCCACACGACCGGCGGTGGCCGGCGACCCACCGACGTCGGCGCAGGTCGCCGAGCGGGTCCGCCGGCTCTGGGACCGCCTCGGGTTTCCCCGTCGGCAGCTCGCCGAGCAGGTTGTCATCACGCCGACCTGCGGGTTGGCGAACGCCTCTGGAGGGCACACTCGAGCGGTCCTCGCCGCCTGCCGGGACGCGGGACGGCGGTTGAGCGAGCAGGGGTGAGCGACGCTGTCCGCGGGTGCGTCTGATTCGGGCAACCGCCACTGCCGGTAGTCCGGCGGCCCAGTGCGGCCTCACCGCTGTTGGCCTGGGCGGGGGGTCTGGCCGTAGTCTCCCGCCCAACACCAACCCCACCCGGCCGAGGTCACCCCCGCCGACCTGGTCGTCGCGACGGCGGCCACCATCGCGCCGCGCAAAGCCGTGGTCGGCGACGCCCCGGCGCCGGTGGACCTGGCTACGATCCGCCCCCGGCGAGCCCGCGTGCGACCGGACTGATGGGCCGCACCTACCCCGCCGAGCAGTACGAACGCTGGTTCGTCCGCGACTGCGGCCGCCGCGGCCGCCGCAGCAACTCCACTACCCGGTGGTCCGATGGGCAGGTCTGCCGCAGGTGCCAGGACCGGTCGTTCCGCACCCAGGGCCGCTGCCCTGGCTGCGGCGACGACGACCGGATCCTAGCCGGAGTCCGCACCGAGGACCAGATTCCGCTCTGCGCCGGCTTCTCGATCTCGTATGCCTGCATCGAGTGCAGGCGGGAGGGCAAGCTGCACGCCGGCCGCCGGAGCATCCGCTGCACGTTCACTCGACGCGTCACCGAACTCCTCGACGACGACACCGGCCGCATCCGTCCCGAACCGGCACCGCTGGCCGAGCTGCTGACCGGCATGAACAACCCGTTCACCGGCCTATCCTGGATCTCTTCCCGGCACGGCCGCTCCGAATTCCAGACAGTTCAAGTACACGACCCTGCCAGTCGGGCGGGGCGGTGGGCGGCGCCATGTCTCACCGCCCCGATACGGTTCCCGGGGTAGTGGGAAAGAATGGGAGGTCAGGGCGATGTCTGAGGATGCCATCGGCCAGCAGGTTCCTGCGGCGCAGGAGGCGGCGGCCGGCGCGGAGCCGAACTCGGCGGCGCGCGAGCGGCATGCGACGCTCAGCCGGGAGCTGACCGAGCACCAATACCGTTACTACGTGCTCGACGCGCCGACCATCTCCGACGCGGCCTTCGATGAGCAGCTGCGGGAGCTGGCGGCGCTGGAAGCGGAGTTCCCGGCGCTGCGCACGCCCGACTCTCCGACGCAGCGGGTGGGGGGCGCCTTCTCCACCGACTTCACCCCGGTGGCGCACGCCGAGCGGATGATGTCGCTCGACAACGCCTTCTCCGACGAGGAGCTGGCAGCCTGGGCCGAGCGGGTCGAGCGGGATGCCGGGGGCCCGGTTCCCTACCTCTGCGAGCTGAAGGTGGACGGCCTCGCGATCAACCTGACCTACGAGCGGGGGCGTCTGGTGCGGGCGGCCACCCGCGGGGACGGCCGCACCGGCGAGGACGTGACGGCGAATGTCCGTAGCATTCAGGACGTGCCGGGGGAGCTGACACCGTCGGCCGAGTTCCCGGAGATCCCCGACCTCCTCGAGGTACGCGGTGAGATCTACTTCCCGGTCGCCGGCTTCGCGGATCTGAACGCCGGGCTGGTCGAGCAGGGGAGGGCCCCCTTCGCCAACCCGCGTAACGCGGCCGCCGGTAGCCTGCGGCAGAAGGATCCACGGATCACCGCCTCCCGCCCGCTGCGGCTGGTGGTGCACGGCTTCGGGGCCCGCCGGGGTTGGGCGCCGAGCACCCAGTCCGAGTCGTACGCGGCGTTGCGGACCTGGGGCCTGCCGACCAGCGATCGGTGGCGGGTGGTGCCGGGCCTGGCCGGTGTCGCGGAGTACGTCGCGCACTACGCTGCGCACCGGCACGACGTCGAGCACGAGATCGATGGCGTGGTGGTGAAGGTCGACCCGGTGGCGATCCAGGGCCGACTGGGTTCGACGAGTCGGGCACCGCGTTGGGCGATCGCGTTCAAGTACCCGCCGGAGGAGGTCAACACCCGGCTGCTCGATATCGACGTGAACGTCGGGCGCACCGGCCGGGTCACTCCCTTCGCGGTCTTGGAGCCGGTCCGGGTGGCCGGGTCGACGGTCGCGCTGGCCACCCTGCACAACGCCCGCGAGGTGGAGCGCAAGGGGGTGCTGATCGGCGACACGGTGGTGATCCGTAAAGCCGGTGACGTGATCCCCGAGGTGCTTGGCCCGGTGGTCGAGCTGCGTCCGCCGGAGGCCCGGTCGTTCGTGATGCCGAGCAGGTGTCCGTGCTGCGGCACACCGCTGGCTCCCGCGAAGGAGGGCGATATCGACATCCGCTGCCCCAACACGCGGAGCTGCCCGGCCCAGCTCCGGGAGCGGGTCTTCCACCTCGCCGGGCGGGGGGCCTTTGACATCGAGGTCCTGGGCTACAAGGGGGCCGCCGCGTTACTCGACGCCGAGATCATCACCGACGAGGGCGATCTGTTCACCCTCGACACCGCGCAGCTGGCGCGGTCCCCGTTCTTCGTCAACAAGGACGGCAGCCTCGGCAGCAATGCGGTCAAGCTGCTGGAGAACCTGACCGTGGCCAAGGAGCGCGAGCTCTGGCGGGTGCTGGTGGCGCTCTCCATCCGGCACGTCGGCCCCACCGCGGCGCAGGCCCTGGCCCGGCACTTCCGGTCGGTCGAAGCGATTGACCAGGCCGGGGAGGAGGAGCTGTCGGCTGTTGACGGGGTCGGGCCGACCATCGCGGCGAGCGTTCGGGAGTGGTTCGCCGTGGCCTGGCACCGCGAGGTGGTGCGCAAGTGGGCCGAGGCCGGGGTGCGGATGGCGGAGGAGGCCGTCGCGCAGGGGCCGCGCCCGCTGGAGGGGGTGACCGTGGTGGTGACCGGGACGCTCGCCGGCTACTCCCGGGACCAGGCGGCCGAGGCGATCCAGTCGCGCGGCGGCAAGGTCACCGGCTCGGTCTCGAAGAAGACCGCCTTTGTGGTGGTCGGTGACAACCCGGGGACGAAGGCGGAGAAGGCGGCGGGCCTGAAGGTGCCGGTGCTGGACGAGGAGGGTTTCCAGGTGCTGCTCGACGCGGGCCCCGAGGCGGCGCGGGCGGTGGCCCGGGTCGAGGGCTGACCGGAGGCCGTGGCCGTATACCAACTTAATTACGACTACGACCGATTCGTGGCTGTCGTACGGGGAATTCCGGCTCCTGGGGCGTTACATGGGGGACACGGCGTACGCATGGGTGCGCCGACTCTGACCCGCGGGAGGTGTGATGGCGATGGCCGACCCGCGCAACTTCGTCCCACCAGGACGGAGCGCGCCGTTCTTCGCCTTCGTGGCGGTGGTCCTCGCCGTGGCCGCGCTGACGTCGGCGGGTCCGTTGCTGGCGCTTCCCGACCAGGTGTTCCGGCTGCCCGCCGCTTTCTGGACCATGGCGGTGCTGGCGGTGGCCGGAGACGCCCGGCCGTTCGTCCCGTCGGGGCGGCGGCAGTCGTCGGCGGTGTTTCCGTCGATCTGCTTCACCTTCGCCATCCTGCTCGGCTGGGGGCTTGGTCCGGCGGTCGCCGTGCAGGCGGTGGCGGTCGTGGTGTCCGGGGTCCGAATGGGGCATGCCAGCTGGAGAATCGCCTTCAACGCCGGCCAGTACGCCTGCGCCCTCGCTGCCGCCCATGTTCTCATCGGCCTCGGCCCGGGTGACCTCTTCGGTGGCGGGCAGCTGAGCTGGACCGACGTGGCCGCGGTCAGCGGCGCGATGCTCACCTGGTTCGCGGTCAGCTACGGGCTGGTCAGCTCGGCGGTGTGGCTGCGTTTCGGAGCGCGGTGGCGGCAGGGGGTGGGCTTCGAGTTGCTCTCCACCGGTTCGCTCCTGCTGCTCGCGCCGGTGCTGGTCACCGCGGCCCACGCGAGCGCGGCGCTGGTCCCACTGGTGTTGGCGCCGCTGTTCGCGGTCTATCAGATGGCTCGGCTCAGCGCCGAGCAGGAGCAGCTCGCCTCCCTCGACCCCCTCACCGGCCTGGCCAACCGGAAGGCACTCGTCGCCGAGGTCGGCGAGCAACTCCACCGGCACGCGGAGCGGGCGGCGGATGGTTCGGTGCCGGCCCGGCTGGCGCTGCTGTTGCTCGATCTGGACCGGTTCAAGCACGTCAACGACGCGCTCGGGCACGCCGTCGGCGATCGCCTGTTGGTCGAGGTGAGTGCCCGGCTGACGGAGGTCGCCGGCGCGGACCTGGTGGCCCGGCTCGGCGGGGACGAGTTCGCCATCGTACTGACCGGGCTGACCGATGTCGCCGAGGCACGTGACCGGGCCGACCGGGTGGTGGCCGCGTTGGCCGAGCCGGTCACGCTGGACGGGCTGCCCCTGGATGTCGGCGGGTCGATCGGTGTCGCGCTCTTCCCCGACCACGGCGAGGACTTCACCACCCTGATGCGGCACGCCGATGTCGCGATGTACGACGCGAAGCAGCGCAACGACACGGTCGCCGTCTATGTGGCCGAGTCCGACCACAACTCGGCCGAGCGGCTCGGTCTCCTCGCCGACCTGCGTCGGGTCCTGGCATCCGGGCTGTGTCCGGATGCGGACGGCGGCGGGGCAGACCCGGAGCGCAACGGTTCGGCGCTTCCGGTGATTGGTGGTGACGGCGCGGTGCTGCCCCGGACGGGCGGGCCCAGCCCGGGCCGGTGGTCGCTGTGGGGCCGACGGCAGCGCGCACACCTGGTCCACTCCGACGCGCTGATCCAGCGGATTGTCACCGCGGCCGACCCGATCCGCCGCCGCACCACCGTCAGCCCGGCCGGTCCGCCGGCCAGCGGCGGGAACATCGATCAACTCGCCGAGCCCACCGACGGAGCCGGGGGGTCGGAGCTCAGTGCGGTGGTGGGGCGCGCCGGCGGTCTGGCTGACCCGTCCGGCGCGGGTGAGATCACCATGTACTACCAGCCGCAGGTCGCCATCGCGACCGGGGAGGTGGTCGGGGTCGAGGCGCTGCTGCGCTGGCGCCATCCCCGTCGTGGGATGGTCGACCCGGAGG
Organism: Salinispora tropica CNB-440; assembly: GCF_000016425.1. Lineage (GTDB taxonomy): Bacteria > Actinomycetota > Actinomycetes > Mycobacteriales > Micromonosporaceae > Micromonospora > Micromonospora tropica. The sequence continues at coordinate 1,374,600 of NC_009380.1, forward strand.
AGCTGATCCGGGTGGCCGAGCAGAGCGCGGTGATGCGCTTGCTCACCTTCCGGGTCGTCGACGACGTGGTGGCGCAGCTGGCGCGGTGGCAGGCGGCGGGTGTGGTCCTGCGGGCCGCCTTGAACGTCAGCGTCCGGGACCTGCACACCGGGGAGATCGCCGACCGGATCGCGGAGCGGCTCGCCCGGCACGGCGTACCGCCGCAGCGCCTCCAGCTGGAGATCACCGAGGGGGCGCTGATGGCCGACCCACGGCGGGTACTCGCCACCATCACCCGGCTGCACCGGCTCGGCGTCGGGATCGCCCTGGACGACTTCGGCACCGGCTTCTCCTCCCTGCAACACCTGCGGCGGCTACCGCTGTCCGAGGTGAAGGTGGACCGCTCCTTCGTGCTGGGGATGACCGAGGACGCCGATGACGCGGCGATCGTCACCTCGGTGGTTGAGCTGGCCCGGGCCCTTGGGCTGCGAGCGGTGGCCGAGGGGGTGGAGGACGAGCGGACCTGGCGGATGCTGCACGCGATCGGCTGCGACGCCGCGCAGGGCTGGTTCTATGCCCGGCCGATGCCGGCCGAGGAACTCGTCGCCTGGCTGGCCCGGCATCGCCCGGTGCGCCCGACAGCGGGCCCGGAGGCCGCCGTCCGGCAGCGCCCCGCCCGTTGACCGCCGATCCGAATGACCCCGCCCGGGGACGGGGGAGTCGAGGTATCGGCGCCGGGTGGGAGCAATAGACTCGCTGCGGTCACCGCGGGTCATGCAGCACCGCCCGCGGTCGGCACGGACAGATCAGCAGAACAGCCACGAAGGGGGCACCGATGGCCGCCATCTCCCGCGAGGAGGTCGCGCACCTGGCGCGACTGTCGCGGCTCGCCGTGACCGAGGAGGAGTTGGACACCCTCGCCGGCCAACTCGACGTGATCCTCCAGGCGGTCGCCCAGGTCGGCGAGGTCACCGCGGCGGACATCCCGCCGACGTCGCACTCCGTGCCGCTGACCAACGTGCTGCGCGATGACGTGGTGGCGTCGTGCCTGACCCCCGAGGAGGCGCTGTCGGGCGCGCCCGACGCCGCCGAACAGCGGTTCCGCGTACCGCGGATTCTGGACGAGGATGTGGCTTCATGACCGACCTGACCAGTTTCTCCGCCGCCGAACTCGCCGGCCTGGTGGCGCGGGGCGAGTCCTCGGCGGTCGAGGTCACCCAGGCGCACCTGGACCGGATCTCGGCCGTTGACGACCGGGTGCACGCCTTCCTGCACGTTGACACGGAGGGCGCCCTCGATGCCGCCCGCGACGTGGATTCCCGCCGTGCCGCCGGCGAGCCGCTCGGCCCGCTGGCCGGTGTGCCGGTGGCAGTCAAGGATGTGCTCACCACGAAGGGCGTACCGACCACCGCCGGGTCGAAGATCCTGGCCGACTGGCGCCCGCCCTACGACTCCACGATCGTGCGGCGGCTGCGGGCGGCCGGCACGGTGATGTTGGGCAAGACCAACATGGACGAGTTCGCGATGGGCTCGTCCACCGAGTACTCGGCCTTCGGGCCGACACACAATCCGTGGGACCTGAGTCGGATTCCGGGCGGCTCCGGTGGCGGCAGCTCGGCCGCCCTGGCCGCGTACGAGACGCCACTGTCGATCGGCTCGGACACCGGCGGCTCGATCCGTCAGCCCGGGGCGGTCACCGGCACCGTCGGCGTGAAGCCCACCTACGGGGGGACCTCGCGGTACGGCCTGGTGGCCTTCTCGTCCTCGCTGGACACCCCCGGCCCCTGCGCCCGTACCGTCCTGGATGCCGCGCTGCTGCACGAGGTGATCGGCGGCCACGACCCGCTCGACTCGACCTCGATTCCCGCGCCGGTGCCGGACGTGGTCGCCGCCGCCCGGCTCGGTGCCAGTGGTGACCTGACCGGGGTTCGGCTGGGCGTGGTCCGGGAGTTCGCCGGGGAGGGAGCCGAGCCGGGCGTGCTGGCGGCGTTCCACGCGGCGGTGGAGACGCTCACCAAACTGGGCGCCGAGGTCGTCGAGGTCTCCTGCCCGCACTTCCAGTACGCGCTGCCGGCCTACTACCTGATCGCCCCGAGTGAGTGCTCGTCGAACCTGGCCCGCTTCGACGGTGTCCGGTTCGGCCTGCGGGTCGGTGACGACGGCATCCGGTCGCTGGAAGAGGTCATGTCGGCGACCCGGGAGGCCGGTTTCGGCCCGGAGGTCAAGCGCCGGGTCATGCTCGGCACGTACGCCCTCTCGTCGGGCTACTACGACGCGTACTACGGTCAGGCGCAGAAGGTCCGTACCCTGATCAGCCGGGACTTCACCACCGCCTTCGAGCAGGTTGACGCCCTGATCTCGCCGACGACGCCGTTCGTCGCGTTCCCAGTCGGGGCGCGCACCGCCGACCCGTACCAGATGTATCTGGCCGACCTGTTCACCATTCCGAGCAACCTGTACGGCGGGCCGGGCATCTCGGTGCCCTGTGGCCTCGCCGACGGGCTCCCGGTCGGCCTGCAGGTCATGGCACCGACGATGGCCGACGACCGGATGTACCGGGTCGCGGCCGCGCTGGAGAGCGTCGTCGGCCCGTTCACCCCACCGGCACTGTGAGGCAGGAGCACCGATGACGACGACACTGCCCGCGTACGACGAGGTCGTCGCGCGCTACGAACCGGTGATCGGTCTGGAGACCCACGTCGAGTTGGGCACGAACACCAAGATGTTCTGTGGCTGCCCGACCGACTTCGGTGGAGCGCCGAACACCCGGGTCTGCCCGGTCTGCCTGGGGCTGCCCGGCTCGCTCCCGGTGGCCAACCGGGCGGCCGTGGAGGCGACGATTCGGATCGGCCTCGCGCTGAACTGCTCGATCGCCGAGTGGTGCCGGTTCGCCCGGAAGAACTACTACTACCCGGACATGCCGAAGAACTACCAGATCAGCCAGTACGACGAGCCGCTCTGCGTGGACGGCTACCTGGATGTCGAGGTGGACGGCGAACCGGTGCGGATCAGCATCGAACGAGTGCACATGGAGGAGGACACCGGCAAGACCCTGCACGTGGGCGGGGCCACCGGCCGCATCCACGGTGCGACGGAGTCGCTGGTCGACTACAACCGGGCCGGCATTCCGCTGGTCGAGATCGTCACCAAGCCGATTCCCGGCGCCGGCGCGATGGCACCGGAGGTGGCCCGTGCGTACGTCACCGAGCTGCGCGACGTGCTCCGCTCGCTCGGCGTCTCCGACGTACGGATGGAGGAGGGGTCGTTGCGCTGCGACGTCAACACCTCCCTCAACCTCCCGGGTGAGCAGTGGGGCACCCGTACCGAGACGAAGAACGTCAACTCGCTGCGGTCGGTGGAGCGCGCGGTGCGCTCGGAGATGATCCGGCAGGCGTCGGTGCTCGAGGGAGGCGGCCGGATCACCCAGGAGACCCGGCACTTCCACGAGGACACCGGGGACACCACCTCCGGCCGCTCGAAGGAGACCGCGACCGACTACCGGTACTTCCCGGAGCCGGACCTGGTGCCGGTCGCACCGGACCCGACCTGGGTGGCCGAGTTGAAGGCCGCCCTGCCGGAGTTGCCGCGGCTGCACCGGCGTCGGCTCCAGCAGGAGTGGGGCCTGTCCGACCTGGACATGCAGTCGATCCTGAACGCTGGCGCGGTCGAGCTGATCGAGGCGACCATCGCGGCGGGCGCCACCCCGACCGCCGCCCGCAAGTGGTGGCTGGGCGAGCTGTCCCGGCGGGCCAACGAGGCCGGTGTGGAGCTGGCCGACATCGGCGCCACGCCGGAGCAGGTCGCCGAGTTGCAGGGCCTGGTCGACGCCGGCAAGCTCACCGACAAGCTGGCCCGTACGGTGCTGGAACACGTGGTTGCGGGAGAGGGCTCGCCAGCCAAGATCATGGCCGACCGTAATCTGGAGGTGGTCTCCGACACCGGCGCGCTGACCGCGGCGGTGGACGAGGCTATCGCTGCCAACCCGGCCATCGCCGACAAGGTCCGCGGCGGCAAGGTGGCCGCGGCCGGCGCCCTGGTCGGCGCGGTCATGAAGACCACCCGTGGCCAGGCTGACGCAAAGACCGTGCGTGAGCTGATCCTGGAGCGCCTCGGCGTCCAGGGCTGACGTGCGAGGCAGGCCCTCCGGCGGGTAGGCCGGAGGGCCTGACCCCGTGCCCACCCCTCGGAGGGCGCCAACGGCGGCGCCCGGATGGAGTCCCCCGTGAACCAGCATGACCTCGATGTCCTCGACGAGATCCAACGCCGGGTGCTGTGGCTCGCCACCCGCATCGTGGACGCGGCCAACCACGAACGGGACACCGGCGACGGCGTGAAGGTCGGCGGGCACCAGGCGTCGAGCGCGTCGCTGGTCACCGCGATGACGGCGCTGTGGTTCGCGCACCTCGGTGCCGAGGACCGGGTCGCGGTGAAGCCGCACGCCTCCCCGGTGTTCCACGCCATCCAGTACCTGCTCGGCAACCTGGACCGGTCGTACCTGACGCGGCTGCGGGCCCGGGGTGGTCTCCAGTCGTACCCGTCCCGGACGAAGGACCCGGACGAGGTCGACTTCTCCACCGGTTCGGTGGGCCTGGGTGCGGCGGCGCCGCTCTTCGCGGCGGTCACCCGCCGCTACGTGGACGCGCACTTCGGTGTTCGTCCCCGGTCCCGGTTCGTCGCCCTCCTCGGCGACGCCGAACTGGACGAGGGCAACATCTGGGAGGCGGTCGCCGACCCGGCCACCACCGGGCTGGGCAACGTGATGTGGCTGGTCGACTTCAACCGCCAGTCGCTGGATCGGGTCGTTCCGGGTGTCCGGATCGACCAGTGGCGGGGCCAGTTCGAGGCCGCCGGCTGGCACGTCGTGGAGGTCAAGTACGGTCGCCGGCTCGCCGCCGCATACGCCCGCCCTGGCGGGGCGGCGCTGCGAGACTGGATCGACGCCATGCCGAACGAGCAGTACCAGTCCCTCTTCGGCCTCGCCGGGCCGCTGCTGCGCAAGCAGTTTCTCGACGGTGCGCCGGCCGGAATCGCGGAGCTCATCGCGGACATCCCCGATGACGAGTTGGGCCCGCTCGTCACCGATCTCGGTGGGCACGACCTGGCGGCGATGCTGGAGGCGTACGCCCAGTGCGACGCGGTCACCGACCGCCCCAGCGTGGTCTTCGCGTACACGGTGAAGGGCTGGGGGCTACCGATGGCCGGTAACCCGCGGAACCACTCGGCGCTGCTCACCACCGCGCAGGTGGACGCTTTGCGGGCTGCGCACGGCCTCAACCGGGACACCGAGTGGGACCGGCTCGATCCGGCGTCGGCGGCCGGTGTCCGGGCCGGGGAGCGCCGGGAGGCGCTGTCCCGCGCGCCACGCACGCGTGCGCTGGGTGTCAGCGTTCCGGAGGCGACCCGGGTACGCGCGAACAAGCCGGTCTCCACCCAGGAGGTCTTCGGCCGGGTGCTGGTTGACCTGGCTCGTGACCCGCAGGTCGGGCGTTACCTCGTCACCACCGCACCAGATGTGGCGACCTCGACCAACCTGGCCGGGTTCATCAACCGATCCGGGGTGTTCGCGCCCACCTCGCAGCGCGCGTGGTCCGAGGATCGGATGTTGCGGTGGACGGAGAGCCCGGCCGGCCAGCACATCGAGCTGGGCATCTCGGAGATGAACCTGTTCCTGCTACTCGGGCAGCTCGGCCTGGCCTGGGACCTGTCCGGGCAGCCGCTGCTGCCGGTGGGCACCGTGTACGACCCGTTCGTACTGCGGGGCCTGGACGCCTTCCTCCACGGCACCTACTCCGGTGCCCGGTTCGTGGTCGCGGGCACCCCCTCGGGCGTCACCCTCGCGCCGGAGGGGGGCGCGCACCAGTCGACGCTCACCGCCAGCGTCGGCCTGGAACTGCCGGGGGTCACCTTTGTCGAGCCCGCCTACGCCACCACCCTGGACTGGCTGCTCTGCGACGCGTTGGGGCAGATCGCCGGGGGAGCGGCGCCGGCCGCGACCGCCGCGCCCGGAGAGGACGGGGGATACTACTTCCGGCTCAGCACCCGTCCGGTTGACCAGGCTCCGTTCGCGGCTGCCCGGAGCCGGCTCGGCGACGCCGTGCTGCGTCGGCAGGTGCTCGCCGGCGGCTACCGGCTGGTCGATGCCCACCAGGCGTACCCGCAGCTCGTCGACGCCCCGGTCGTGCAGCTCGCCGCCTCCGGCGCGGTCCTGCCCGAGGTTCTCGCCGCCGCGGCCGAGCTGGCCGAGGAGGGGATCGCCGCGCACGTCGTGGATGTGACCAGCCTGGACCGCCTCTACCGGGCCTGGCAGCGTACCCTGCGCCAGGGGGTCCGCACCGCCACCGTGCCGAGCGTTCCTGGCGCGCTGCGTTCGGCCTTCGTCGACCGGGTGCCGGTGGTCACCGTGCATGACGCCGCGTCGCACGCGATGGCGTGGCTCGGCTCGGCGGTCGGCGCCCCGGCGGTACCCCTGGGTGTGGACGAGTTCGGTCAGTCCGGCAGCGTCACCGAGCTGTACGAGCTGCACGACCTGCTGCCGGGCAGCATTGTCAACGCGGCCCTCGCCGCGCTCTCTCTGCGCTGACCCCGATCGCTGACCGCCGACTCACCCGGCGGTCAGCGTCAGCGGGTCGGGGTGGGGGTGACCGGGGCTGGTGCCCCGGCCTCCGGGTTCTCCACGATGTGTCGTTCGAGGTTCACCTGGGCCTGGCCGGTGCCGCCGACCGTGATGTCGTCATACGCCTGGAGCAGCTTCTCCTCGTCGAAGTAGAGCACGGTCATCGACAACGGGGTGGGCTCCTCGCCCTCCAAGCCGCGTAGGCCGGCGCCGCCGGTCGAACCCTGCACCATCAGCAGCGTGGGGGACTGGTCCGGCTGCTGGGGCAGCCGGTACACCTCGCGGTTGTGGGTGTGCCCGGCGAGTACCAGCGGGGTGGCACCGGACAGCGGCCCCGCCGACGCCGGGTCGTGCACCAGCGCCACGTCCACCGGCTGGGGCGCGCTGCGGGCGGTTTCGGCCAACTGGTCGCCGCTGTCGATGAGCTGGTCGGCGGTTTCCCCGGTCAGGCCGCTGCCCGCCGGGGAGGTGCTCTTGTCCGGTGTGAAGCGCGGGTCACCGATCCCGGCGATGGTCAGCCCGGCGACGACGGTGGTCGTGTTGTCCAACACGATGGCGTTGCGCTGCTGGGCCACGGCCGCGGTCGTACCCCCCGAGTCGTGGTTGCCGCGGATGTAGACGTAGGGCTTACGGAGGAGCCCGATCGAGGCGACGTAGTTCGCCTCCGGCTCGCTGCCCCAGTCGGTGATGTCGCCGGTGTCGATCACGACGTCGATCCCGAACTGCTCCACCACGGCCTGGACGACCGGCCAGGCAGCCGGGTTCAGGTGCAGGTCGGAGATGTGCAGCACCCGTGTCGTGCCGGGCTGCGGCTCGAACACCGGCAGCTCCGAGACGGTGGTGTAGAGCTGGCTGACGTTGCCGACGATCTGCTGGAGCTGCTCGGCGTAGCGGGTGTAGTCGTTGGCGATCTGGCGGGCGTCGCCGATGAGTGCCGGCGCGTTGACCAGGAGTCCCTCGTAGCGTGGTTCTTCGATCGCCTGAGGTCGCAGGGTGGCCACCGCCGTGCCCAGGCTGCCCGTGGCGATCACGAGCGCGAGCGCCCCCGCCCAGGCCGTACGGCGGGTGTCGCGGAACACCAGCAGGGCCAGTAGCAGGGTGACCAGCACCGTGGCGGCGACCGTACGGGCACCGAGGCGCAGGACGCCCTCGCGGATGTCGTCCACGGCGGTCTGGCTCGCCCGGTTGAGGCTCTCCGGGTCGTGCAGCAGCGCCTCGGTGCGGTCCTGGTCCAGGGCGCCGAACTGCAGGGTCAGCTGGGTCGGTCCGTCGTGGCTGTCAAGCAGCAGCGCGCCGAGCGGCGGTACGTCGATGGTGGTGCCGCCGTGCAACGCCGGGGTCACCGTCAGGTTCGCCTGAAAGGGCCCTACCTCGGTGCTGACCCGGCCTCCGGCCAGCGTGCCGATCAACACCCCGGCCAGGGTCACGGTGAGTACGGCCAATGTCACCCCGACTGCTCGCAGCCTCCGCCAGCGGGCCGAACGGCCGTCGGACGGCTGGCGACGCAGCCGGACCCGCCGTCTCCAGCCCGTCTCCGGCGGCGGGCCGCCTCGGCTGTGCTGTTGCTCGTTCTCCTGACCGTCCATGCTGAAATTCTGACTCGCTCTGTCGAAAGGCTTGGAAGAATCCGGGCCGGTGTTGCTCATTGTCGTCTTTATCCGGCTGCACTGTCAGTTTTGACCAGCTTCGCGGTCAGCGTTGTCCGGGTCGCGCGGTCAGCTTCGTCCGGCTTCGCCGTCCGCGAACACCAGGCGTAGGAGACGGTCGTCCTCCGCCACCGGATCTCCGCGCCCGTCGTGGTTCGAGGTGCTCACCCAGAGCGAGCCGTCCGGTGCCGTGGCGACTGCCCGCAATCGGCCGTACTGGTTGGTGAGTAGGTCGCGTGGTTGGCCGAGCGTTCCGGCGTCGGTCAACTCGACCAGCCAGAGCCGCTGTCCGCGCAGGCAGGCCGTGGCGAGGAGATGCTCGGTCCGGGCCAGCCCGGAGCAGGAGGCGTCCGCCGGCGGCCACCAGACGATCGGGTTGACGTATCGGCTGTCGTCGGAGCGGCCCTCGACCTCCGGCCACCCGTAGTTGCCTCCCGGCTCGATTTCGTTGATCTCGTCCCAGGTGTTCTGGCCGAACTCGACGGCGTACATCCGGCCGTCGGCGGCCCAGGTGAGGCCCTGCACGTTCCGGTGCCCCAGCGACCAGACGGGCGAGTCGGGGAAGGGGTTGTCCGGTGCCGGCTCACCGTCGGTGGTGATCCGCAGAATCTTTCCACCGAGTCGGTTGCCATCCTGCGCCTGTTCCCGGTCGCCGGCGTCGCCGGTGCTGGCGTAGAGCTGCCCGTCCGGGCCGAAGGCGAGGCCGCCGCCATTGTGGGTGCGTGCCTTCGGGATGCCGGTCAGGATCGGGCGTGGCGGCTCGCCGAGGGTGAGCCGGGCAATGCGGTTGTCCTGCTCGGCGGTGTAGTAGACGAAGACCGTCTGGTCCCGCTGGTAGTCCGGGGAGACGGCGATCCCCATCAGCCCGCCCTCGCCGCCTGCCGTCACCTCGGCGAGGGTCTGGACGACGGTCACCCGTAGCCCGTCGGGGTCGGACTCGGGCCCGACCTGGAGAATTCGGCCGGTGTCCCGCTCGGTCACCAGCGCGCCCCCATCCGGCAGGAAGGCGATGCCCCACGGGGCTCGTAGGTCCTTCGCCAGCACGGTGGCGACGACCTCCGGCCCGGTACTCCCCGGCTCGGTGCTGGTCGGGGTGGGGAACGTGGGGGGCTCGCCGGCCGGGTCGGGCGCGGGCTCGCCGAAGCTGCAACCGGTGACGACCAGCAGCGCCGCGCACGACGCCGCGACGGTGGTCCGAAAGCGGAGGGTGCGCGGGTGCGCGGGACGGGCGCTCACCCGGACCAGCGTAGCCGGCCGACAGGCCATCGCGGGTAGCCGAGTGTGGCGGACCGGGGCGGGCGGCTCGGCCGTGGCGGCTGCCCCGTTCGAGTACGGTGTCCGCCCCGCTCGTCGGAGGGCCGCACCGAGGCCCTATCGTCGGCTGGCGTGAAGGTGTGGATTCCGCATGAGCACGGCCAGTCTCTGCTCGGTGACCTGCCGGCAGGGGCGACGGTGGAGGTGGCGGCGGAGCCGGACCGGCTCCCGTCCCCGGTGGCCGATGTCCGGTTCTGGGTGCCGCCGTTCCTGGCCGAGGCGAAGACCGCCGACCTGCTGCGGGAGCTGCCAGACCTGGAGGTGGTGCAACTCCTGACCGCTGGTGCGGACGCCTGGGTCGGCCGGATACCGCCGGGCGTGACGCTCTGTGACGCGCGCGGGGTGCACGACTCGGGCACGTCGGAGTGGGTTGTCGCTGCGATCCTCGCGCACCTGCGGTCCTTTCCCGCGCATGTTCGGGCGCAGGACCGTCGGGAGTGGGCGTACCGCGAGGTGGCCCCTACCGACGAGCTGGCCGGCAAGCGGGTGCTGATCGTCGGTGCCGGCTCGATCGGCACGGCGCTCAAGGCACGCCTCGCTCCGTTCGAGGTGGGTCTCACCCTGGTGGCCCGGACCGCGCGGCCCGGCGTGCACGCCGTCACGGAGCTGCCCCGGCTGCTGCCCGAGGCTGACGTGGTGGTGTTGCTGGTGCCGTTGACCGAGCACACCCGGGGGCTGGTGGACGAGGACTTCCTGGCGGCGATGCGCGACGGCGCCCTGCTGGTCAACGCGGCGCGGGGGCCGGTCGCACAGACCAAGGCGCTCGTCGCCGAGCTGGGAACCGGCCGGATCTCGGCCGTGCTGGACGTCACCGACCCCGAACCGCTGCCCGCCGACAACCCGTTGTGGGCGATGCCGAACGTGCTGCTCACCCCGCATGTCGCGGGCTCGGTGCAGGGCCTGCTCGCGCGGGCCTACCGGCTTGTGGGCGATCAGATCCGTCGCTACGCCGCGGGCGAGCCGCCGACCAACGTGGTGGTGGAGGGCTACTGAGTCGTTGGGCCTTGCCGGGCCTGGCCGGTGACCGCGACGAGCCGGGGCAGGTCATCATGGCGGACGGCGGGTAGCGTGACCGCCCGACCGTCGGTGAGCCGGGCGACCGCCCGGCCGTCGGCGTCCGCGCCCAGCTCGGCGATCTGGTCCCAGCGGATCCGGTGCTGCCCGGCGAGAGCCCGCAGGCGCAGTCCCTGAGAGTTGGCGTCGGTGCCGGCCCGCCACGCCCACCCGCCGAGGGCGAGCGGCACGAGGAGCACCGGCAACAGGTACCACCGGGCGGCGGCCAGGGGCAGGGCGCCGAGGAAGGCGACCACCGCGGCGACCAGTAGGGCCTGGTTGTGCCGGAACCGGAGGGTGTCGGAGCTGCTCACCCTCCGATGATCCCACCTGCTCCGAAGCGGTGTCGGGACGGGGCGGCCCGTTCGACGCAGGTGGCGGCACGTCGGTCACCGCCAGTGGTGAGGGGTTCTGACCCCCGCGTCCGTGGGCGGCGGGTCGAACCCCTCGTGGGTGCCGGGTCAGGCTGGGCCGTCGGGCACGTTGCCAGCGCAGTTGTTGGGCCGGTACACGCCGCCGCCGACGTTCGAGCGGGAGGTGTTGCTCTGGATAAGTCCATCCTCCACCATGGGCCTCTTCGGGGTGAGTTGCCCGTCAACATAGATTCCAGTAAATTGGATCGAGCTGTTTCCGGTGATGGCGGTGTCCGAGACTGTGCCGATGCCATCGTTAAGGATCAGTAGGCCGCCGGTTCTCCCGGAGCTGTTGTCGGTGAGAAGACTATGCCTTACTACCACGACGGCGGAGTTGCCGCTGCTTGCCACACCGCCGGTGCTGCCTGCGGTGTTCGCCTTCACCGCTGTTTTCTCCAGGGTCACCTGCCTCCCCCCGGAGGTATCGATACCCGCCGTCCCTGGCGGTGGCGGAATGACGACTCACGGTGGTGTGTCGCACGGTGGTGACGCCGGCGCGGTAAATGCCGTCGCCGTCGGTGTGTCCGCTGGTGATGGTGAGGTGGTTGAGGGTGAGGTCGTCACCGGCGTCGACGTTGATGATGCGGAACTGTTCGACGGCGGCGGCGGGGTTTGATGGTGGTGTGTTTGCGGCCGTTGAGGGCGATGGGGGTGGTAGTGGCCGCAGGCCGGCGTCGTCGATGGTGGCGGTGAGGGTGTGGGCGCACGTACTGGCGAGATCGAGGACGTCGGCACCGCGGGCATTGGCGAGCCAACGGCCCGGGTGGCCGACCGGGTGGGGTTCCTCGGCTACCGAGCGGGCGGTAGCAGCCATCCCCGACGCTGACCTGACAAAAAGGGGCAAAGGGGCAAAATCGAGAAATATCTACAAAATAGACAAGTCTCCTGGCTGTTGGCGTCGAACGGAGGCGCGGTCGGGGTGAAATTGGGTTCGAGGCCACGTGCGACTTGAAACCATTCGAGAAAGGCGATGGTGGTGGCGTTACGTAAAGTGTTTGATCGACTGCCGAGCGATTGAATTTAAGAGTTACTAAGGTAATTCTAAGGAAGCGTCTGTCAGTAGATCCATCTGAATGTCAAGGAGTCGGGCAGGATTCTGTCCACCACTGTTGAAAATATTCGTTGACAAGAAACGGAATTGCGTTCCGGTGGCCGGATGGGTGCCTACCTATGTAGAGTCAGCCACCGGTGCGGCGGATACGGGTTCCGGCTCCTCCGCCGCGGCATATCCGATCGGCATACGAGGAGGACGACGTGACGATTCAGAAGGTCGTGAGACTGGTCGCTGTTGTTGTAATCGCCGTGACGGGGTTCGCGAATCCAAACGATCCAGGGGCCGAGCAGCAAGACAAGACATCCGCCACCAACGGTGAATCGCGGGTCTCGTTTGCCGAGTCGTGTCCATGTCCGATGTGAGTCGTGTCCGTGCCGACGACCAGGACGGCCCCGTTAGCTGGGTAGGTGGAGTGTCGGCTGGCGTTCCTGGGGGTAGAGCATCTCCTGCATCCCGGGCCCACCCCAGGGGCCCTCGTAGCGGATCACCACCACGTCGCCGGCGACGACCTCCTTGGCCAGGATGGCGGTGACCGGGGTTTCGACAACAACCACGAGGGTGCGCTCCGACGGTCCAGGTGTACCGTCGGAGCGCATCCGCACGAGTCAGCCGAAGCAGCCTGGGACCGGTTGCGGGCTGCCAGTACAGTTTGTGGGCCGGTTGTCGGTGATGATGACCTTCCCCGTGGTCGTGACCACCCCCGCGTTGTAGACACCTCCGGGTGGGTCAACGGCGATGTTTTCGACAATCCGAGTGTCGGTCAGGGCGACCGTGCCATCGATGCCGACATAGAGTCCACCGCCCTGGGCGCCCGCACCAGCGGCCTGGTTCCAGGCGACCAGACTCCGGCGGATCGAGATGTTGTTGCCGGAGAAATCGTCCTCGATCCATACTCCGGCACCGTCACCAGCCGTGGTGACGTTGTCGGTGATCGCGCTGTCGTCGATCGTCACACCACTGAACGCGGTGACCGCTACCCCGCCGCCTGCGGTCTGTGCCGTGTTCCCCCGGACGGTGACCGCGGTGGCCAGCAGGGTGTCACCGCTGTTGTCCGCGATGCCCCCGCCGATCGCGGCAGTGTTCCCCGCAACCGTGCTGTGGAAGATCTTCACCGTGTTGCCCTGATTGATGAGCCCGCCACCGCTTGCGGTCGCGCGGTTGTCTCGGATCAGGGTGTGCGAGATCGTCGTTACTCCGCCGTCGTTCTCGAGGCCACCGCCGGTATCGCTAGCGATATTTCGGGTGATCTTGGATTTTTCCACTGTGACCAGACCGCCGAGGTTGTACAGGCCGGCACCGTCCTGAGCGGCGGTGTTGTCGGTGATGGTGCTGCGCTCGACGTGGGTCGCACCCTGGTTGGAGATGCCGGCACCGTCGGCGTTCTGGCCGTTCGTGACGTTGCCGGCGATGGTCGTCCGCGTGACCCGCAGCGAGGCGCCCTCCTGTACGCGGATTCCGCCGCCGCTCTCGTCATCGGGAGCCCGACCGTTCGTTACGGCCAGATCCCGCAGCGCCAGCTTCCCGCCGCTGGCAACGTCGAGGATACGGAATGCCTCGGCGCTCGCCGCCCGCGTGATCCGAGCTCCGTTCCCGTTGATCGTAATCGGCTGGACCACCGGTGGCAGGCCGTTGCCACCGTCGCCAGTGGTCAGTGTGTAGGTGCACTTCTTGGTCAGCGAGAGCACCCCGCCGCCGTTCGTGTTGGCCGCGGTGATCGCCGCGATCAGGCTGTCTGCGTCGCAGGGGACCTGACGTTCGCGGTGGTCGGAGCTGTGCGCTTCCGTTGTCGGTTTCCACTCCGGGGCACCCGCGGTGCCCCACTCGCCGCCCCACTCGCCACCTCCTGTCTCCCCCCACTGTGCGGAGCGCCCTGGGTGGTTGTCGGCGACAGCCCCGGGCCTCTGCTCGGCCTTCGTGTCACCGGCCAGCACCGGCGGTGCGCCGGTCCCGGTGACCGCGACCCCGGACAACCCGACAACTCCGGTCAGGGCGGCGGCGCGTACCGGGCCCTGTGCCCACCACCCGCGGTTGGTGAATCTCCTTGCGGACACGCTTCACGCTCCTCGTCCGTCTGGTCTGACAGGGACTTTCCACGTGACGAATCAAAGCCACAAAACGGATACAACCATGATGCGAGCCCTTTATGGGGCAAATCGGTGAAAACCGCTCACGAGGTATGTTCTGGTACTGGACCGGCAGCGGAGATCGCGGCGGCGGCCGGGGCGACATCGTGGGCAGCGACTTCTACGACATCCCCACCAGAGCGAAGTGGCACAACGGATCAATGGGGTTGGCCGGTGAGGCCGCGCACGCGGCAACGCCACGGCATCGACATCGGTTATCCGGCAGGATCTGCTGCCGGGGCTGTGGCCAGTGCGAGGAGCGCAGCGAGCGGGCCGGCCCGGTCGGCGGCGATGACCGGGAGCTGGCCGTTCACTCGGGGACGCGGCGGTAGGCGCCGTCGCTGGCCGAGGTGGTCATGGCGGCGTACGCGCGCAGCGCTGCGGAGACGGGGCGCTGCCGCTCCGCCGGCGTGTACGGGCGGTCTCGCTTCTCCTGTGCGACCCGGCGGGCGTCCAACACCTCGGCCGGTACGGCCAATTCGATGGCCCGGTTCGGGATGTCGATGACGATCTCGTCGCCCGGTTCGACCAGGGCGATCAGCCCACCGGCGGCGGCCTCCGGGGAGACGTGCCCGACGGACAGTCCGGAGGTGCCGCCGGAGAAGCGGCCGTCGGTCAGTAGCGCGCAGGCCCGCCCCAGCCCTCGGCCCTTGAGGAACGAGGTGGGGTAGAGCATCTCCTGCATCCCGGGCCCACCCCGGGGGCCCTCGTAGCGGATCACCACCACGTCGCCGGCGACGACCTCCTTGGCCAGGATGGCGGTGACCGCGTCGTCCTGGGACTCGTAGACCTTGGCGGGGCCGCGGAAGGTCAGGCACTCCTCGGGTACCCCGGCGGTCTTCACCACGCAGCCCTCCGGTGCCAGGTTGCCGTGCAGGATGGCCAGCCCTCCGTCCGCGGTGTACGCGTGGGCCCGCTCCCGTACGCAGCCGTCGGCCGCATCTGTGTCCAGTGTCGACCAGCGGTTGGTGGTGGAGAACGGCTCGACGGTGCGGACCCCGCCCGGTGCGGCATGGAACAGCTCGACCGCCGTCGGTGTCGCGGTGCCACCCCGAACGTCCCAGTCGGCGAGCCAGCGCTCCAGCGAGGGGGAGTGCACCGCGTGGACCTCCCGGTTGAGTAGGCCGGCGCGGTCCAGCTCACCGAGGATGGCCGGGATGCCACCGGCCCGGTGGACGTCCTCCATGTGGTAGTGGGGAGAGTTCGGTGCGACCTTCGCCAGGCAGGGCACCCGCCGGGAGATGGCGTCGATGTCCACCACCCCGAAGTCCAGCTCGGCCTCGCGGGCGGCGGCCAGCAGGTGCAGGATGGTGTTCGTCGAACCGCCCATCGCGACGTCGAGGGCGACCGCGTTGTCGAAGGCGGCGCGGTTGGCTACCGCACGGGGCAGCACCGTGGCGTCGTCCCCGTCGTACCAACGCTTGGCGATCTCGACGACGGTGCGGCCGGCCTCGACGAAGAGTGACCGGCGGGCGGCGTGGGTCGCCAGCGTTGACCCGTTGCCGGGAAGGGCCAGGCCGATCGCCTCGGTGAGGCAGTTCATCGAGTTGGCGGTGAACATGCCGGAGCAGGAGCCGCAGGTGGGGCAGGCCGAGCGTTCGATCTGGCCGAGCTGGTCGTCGGTGACCGCCTCGTTGGACGCAGCGATCATCGCATCGATCAGGTCGATCTTGGAGTGTACGACCCCCTCGATCGCGACGGTCTTGCCGGCCTCCATCGGGCCGCCGGAGACGAAGACAGTTGGGATGTTCAGCCGCAGCGCGGCCAGCAGCATCCCGGGAGTGATCTTGTCGCAGTTGGAGATGCAGACCAGGGCGTCGGCGCAGTGGGCATTGACCATGTACTCCACGGCGTCGGCGATCAGTTCCCGGCTTGGCAGCGAGTAGAGCATGCCGCCGTGGCCCATCGCGATGCCGTCGTCCACGGCGATGGTGTTGAACTCCCGACCCACCCCGCCGGAATCGGCTACCGCCTCGGCCACCAGGCCACCGAGCTCCTTGAGGTGGACATGCCCCGGAACGAACTGGGTGAAGCTGTTGGCGATGGCGACGATCGGCTTGCCGAAGTCGTCGTCGGTCATCCCGGTGGCCCGCCACAGGGCTCGGGCGCCCGCCATCGTCCGACCGTGGGTGGAGGTCCTCGACCGCAGCTCAGGCATGCATACCAGTCTGACACCGTCGCGAGTTCGACCCGAGCCCGCGCAGGACGTGTCCCAACAGATGCACACCCGGCCCCCCAAACCGGGTGTTGATCCGGCAGAGTTGTGCTGTGTTGTCGCCTCCGGGCCGGTTTCGCAGCGCGGTGCGGAGCGGGCTAACCCTCAGTCCGGTCGCCACCTCGGTGGTGGGCGGTGCCCGTCGGTTGTCGGTGCCCCGGCCCGCAGCGCTCCTCCTCCTTGCCGTGGCCGCCGTCATCGGTCTGGTTGCGGTCGTAGCCGGCGTGGCGGTGATGGTGACCGCTGCCGGGCAGCCGAAGCCGGTCCCTTCGGTCGGCTGGGCCGAGGTGGTCTCCCTGGCCGCCGCGACCAGCGGGCTGCTTTTCGGGACGGGGCTGCTCTGCCTCCCCGGCATGGCCCCCACCGTCGGCGCGGCCACCCGGCTGTCGCTGGACGGGCTGATCATCGCCGTCGCGGTCTGGTTCGTCGGCTGGGTGCTCGTCGCCGAGCCGACCCGGCTGCTCGGTTCTGCCCCGGTGGTCGGCGCGCCGATCCTGCTCGCGACCGCCAGCGCGGCACTGATCGTGGGCCTCGCCACCGTCGTGGTGTTTCGGGTCTCGTCGCCGCGGCGCCGGCTCGGCGCGCTCGCCGGCGGCTCCGCCGCGACGACCGTCGGTGGGCTCGGCGTCGCCACCGGGCTGTTCCAGGCCGACGAGGGGCTGGCGGTGGGCGGAGCGGCGGTGGCTGTCGCCGGCCTGCTGACCGTGGCGCTGGTGCTTCGCGGGTTCGATCGCCCCTGCGAGTCGGACATCGACCCGACCCGGCGCGAGGGGGAGCATGCGGTCCTGCCGATACTCGCGATGGCCGTCTCGGCGGTGTACCACCATCTTCAGGATGGCCGCTTCGGTCCGTACGGCGTGGCTGCTTTCAGCGTCGGGGGCTTCGCCCTGGTCGCCCGGCAGTACCTGACCCTGCACGATGTCCGCCGGTACGCGCGTCGGCTGGTCGAGGGGGAGGCGCACTTCCGGGAGTTGGCACACACCGACGCGCTGACCGGCCTGGCGAACCGGCGGGGACTGCTGCGGGACCTGCATCGCTGCGCGGAACGGGGCACCGGGTGCGTCCTGTTCCTGCTCGATCTGGATGGTTTCAAGAACGTCAACGACGTGCGTGGACACGACGCCGGGGACGCTGTCCTGGCCGAGGTGGGCCGGCGGCTACGCGGTCCCCTGCGCTCCGGCGACGTGGCGGCCCGGCTCGGTGGGGACGAGTTCGCTGTGCTGTTGCCCGGCCCCCCGCCCACCACCGACCAGGTGGGGGAGCGACTCCTCGCGGCGCTGGGAGCCGCGTACGAACTGCCCGAGGGGCCGGTCTTCCTCTCGGCGAGCATCGGCATCGCCGGCTGGGCTGGCCAACCCGATGTTGAGCTGTTGCTGCGCCACGCCGACCTGGCCCTGCGCTACGCCAAGCAGCGCGGCAAGAATCGGTTCGAGCGGTACGACGTCGCCTATGACCAGCTGTTGAGCCGGCGGGCCACGCTGGAGCACGAGCTGCGGGGTGCGATCGAACGCGACGAGCTGCGGCTGGTGTTCCAGCCGGTGGCGTCGCTGCCCTCCGTGCGCCCGGTCGGCGCCGAGGCCCTGCTCCGGTGGCGTCATCCGGAGCTGGGCGCGGTCCGGCCGGATGAGTTCATCCCGCTCGCCGAAGAGTGCGGCATGATCGCCAAGCTGGGGGCGTGGGTGCTGGACCAGGCCTGCTATCAACTCTCTCGTTGGCTCGCCGACGGACATGACGTCTGGGTGTCGGTCAATGTGTCGCCTCGAGAGCTACACGCGCCGGCGTACGTCGGCCAGGTCACTGACGCGTTGCGCGTACACCGGGTTCCGCCGCAGCGTCTGGTGCTGGAGGTCACCGAGCACGCCGTCGCGACCGATCTGGACGAGCTGATCCGGCGGTTGACGGCGCTGCGCCGGACCGGCGTTCGGATCGCGTTGGATGACTTCGGCGCCGGCTACTCCTCCCTCGGCCAGCTTCGTCGGCTCCCGCTCGACATCCTCAAGATCGACCACAGTCTCGTCGCCGGGCACGAGCCGGTTCACCCGGTGGACGCCGACGGTCCAGCGTTCGCCCCGATGGTCGACATCGTCATGCGCCTGGGGCATCAGTTGGGTCTCGGGGTTATCGCCGAGGGTGTGACGACGCCAACCGAGCTCGCCGAAGTGGTAGCTGCGGGCTGCCACTTCGGCCAGGGCGCACTCCTCGGCTGGGGGGTGCCGGCCGAGCACCTGGAGGCGATGTTGGAGGCGGCCACCTCGTCGAAAGCCCCGCCGGTCGCCACGTCGGCACCGCCCGTGCTGGCCTCCGGTCCGCCGCCGCCCCGACGGCTGCCGTCTCTGCCCGTGCCCGGGCAGCCGGTGTCGGAGTAGCCCGGGTCGGAGCCGGCCCGGGTCACGGCGGGCCGGGCCGGCGGTGCTGAATCCGCTGGACGGGGAGTTTCGACGGATCCGTTAACCAGAATGTGGGAACGTTTGACTCATTGCTTGAGAGCCGGCATGCTTGTCGCCATGTCGTCGTACCGGTCGCTGCGAGTACTTACCTGAGCGCACTCTCCCACTGAGAGTGCGCTGGCCCCGTGCATCCCGCACGCGGGCTTTTTTGTTGCCGTCAGATCCGCCGGGCGCTCCGCCGGCGTTCCACCGCAGTACCCATCGCACCCTCCAGCCGAAGGCCTGAACCGCCATGACGAGACCCACACCCGAGACCCTCGCCAACTCCGCCCGGCGGGCCCGTGCGGCCGTCGAGCAGCCCCGCGACACCGACCGACCCCGCGGAGCGGCCACCCCGACCGTTCCGGCGGTACGCACCCCTGCCCCCGCCCCCGCCCAGGTCTCCGGTGCCGGCTCCCTCGTGCGATGCCTTGAAGCGCTCGGCGTCGATGTCATCTTCGGCATTCCCGGCGGCTCGATCCTGCCGGCGTACGACCCGTTGTACGACTCCACGGTCCGGCACATCCTGGTCCGGCACGAGCAGGGCGCCGGGCACGCGGCCACCGGGTACGCGCAGGCGACCGGGCGGGTCGGCGTCTGCGTCGCCACCTCCGGGCCCGGTGCGACCAACCTGGTGACGCCGATAGCCGACGCGTACATGGATTCAGTGCCGCTGGTGGCGATCACCGGCCAGGTCGCCCGGCCGTCGATCGGCACGGACGCCTTCCAGGAGGCGGATATCCAGGGCATCACGCTGCCGATCACCAAGCACAACTTCCTGGTTCAGAGCGCCGAGGAGCTGCCCCGGGTGCTCGCCGAGGCGTTCCACCTCGCCGCAACCGGCCGGCCCGGCCCCGTTCTGGTGGACATCCCCAAGGACGTCCTCCAGGCGTCGACCGTCTTCACCTGGCCGCCGACGCTCGACCTGCCCGGCTATCGGCCGACGCTGCACCCGCACGGTAAGCAGATCCGGGAGGCGGCCCGGCTGATGGCCATCGCCCGCCGGCCGGTGCTCTACGTCGGTGGTGGCGTGCTCAAGGCCGGCGCGACCGACGGGCTGCGCCAGCTCGCCGAACTGACCGGGATCCCGGTGGTCACCACCTTGATGGCGCTCGGCGCGTTCCCCGACTCACACCCGCAGCACCTGGGCATGCCCGGCATGCACGGGACGGTCGCGGCGGTCTACGGTCTCCAGAAGGCGGATCTGATCATCGCGTTGGGGGCGAGGTTCGACGACCGGGTGACCGGCCAGCCGGACTCGTTCGCTCCCGACGCGACCGTGGTGCACGCCGACATCGACCCGGCCGAGATCGGCAAGAACCGGCACGCGGACGTGCCGATCGTGGGGGATGCCCGGCACGTCATCGACGAACTGGTCGGCGCGGTCACCGTCGAGCAGTCTGCCGGCCACCGGCCCGACCTCGACGACTGGTGGTCCCAACTGCAGGAGCTGCGCAAGCGCTACCCAGTGGGGTACGAGGAGCCGGCCGACGGCACGCTTTCCCCGCAGTACGTGCTCAGCCGGCTCGGCGAGATCGTCGGCCCGGAGGCGGTGTATGTGGCGGGCGTGGGCCAGCACCAGATGTGGGCTTCCCAGTTCATCTCGTACGAGAAACCGCGCACGTGGTTGAACTCCGGCGGCCTCGGCACCATGGGGTACGCGGTGCCGGCGGCGATGGGTGCCAAGGTCGGCCGGCCGGAGACGGTGGTCTGGGGGATCGACGGCGACGGCTGCTTCCAGATGACCAGCCAGGAGCTGGCGACCTGCGCGTTGGAGGGCATCCCGGTCAAGATTGCTGTGATCAACAATGGCAATCTCGGCATGGTGCGACAGTGGCAGGCACTGTTCTACGGGGAGCGCTACTCCAACACCGACCTCGGTACGCACAAGCATCGCATTCCGGACTTCGTCAAGCTCGCCGAGGCGCTGGGCTGCGTCGGGCTGCGCTGCGAGACGGCGAAGGACGTCGACAAGACGATCGAGGCGGCGATGTCCATCAACGATGCCCCGGTGGTCATCGACTTCGTGGTCGGCAAGGACGCCATGGTGTGGCCGATGGTCGCCGCCGGGACCAGCAACGACGAGATCATGTTTGCCCGTGGTGTCCGGCCGGTCTTCGACGAGGATGACGTCTAGCCATGGCCGATCGCACCGGGTGCCGCGGGGCCCGGGAGAACCAGACGAGGAAGGCAGCATTGTGACCATGCATACGCTCTCCGTGCTTGTGGAGAACAAGCCCGGGGTCCTGGCCCGGGTGTCCGGGCTGTTCTCCCGGCGC
Organism: Salinispora tropica CNB-440; assembly: GCF_000016425.1. Classification (GTDB taxonomy): domain Bacteria; phylum Actinomycetota; class Actinomycetes; order Mycobacteriales; family Micromonosporaceae; genus Micromonospora; species Micromonospora tropica. The sequence continues at coordinate 1,395,715 of NC_009380.1, forward strand.
GGCTTCAACATCGGCAGTCTGGCGGTCGGAGAGACCGAGAATCCAGATGTCTCCCGGATCACCATCGTGGTCAACGCTGAGTCGTCTCCGCTGGAGCAGGTCACCAAGCAGCTCAACAAGTTGGTGAACGTCATCAAGATCGTTGAGCTGGACGCCCAGGTGTCGGTGGCCCGGGAGTTGCTGCTGGTCAAGGTCCGCGCCGACCGCAGCGCCCGTGGTCAGGTGCTGGAGACGGTGAACCTGTTCCGAGCCCGGGTCGTCGACGTCGCACCGGACACGCTGACCGTCGAAGCGACCGGCACTGCGGACAAGTTGGCTGCTCTGCTCCGGGACCTCGAGGCCTTCGGAATCAAGGAGATGGTGCAGTCCGGCACGGTCGCGATCGGCCGTGGGTCCCGCTCCATCACCGCCGGTCCGGCGCTTCGGGCCGCCTGATCCGTACCCCACCAGATCTCCGATCGGCCGCTGGGACGCGGCCGTACGAAAGGGAAGTTCATGAGCGTTGAGGTTTTCTACGACGACGACGCCGACCTGGGCCTGATCCAGGGCCGCACGGTCGCCGTGATCGGGTACGGCAGTCAGGGCCACGCCCACGCGCTGTCGCTGCGTGACTCCGGTGTTGCGGTGGTGATCGGTCTGCCCGCCGGGTCGAAGAGCCGGCCGAAGGCGGAGGAGCAGGGACTACGGGTGCTGACCCCGGCCGAGGCCGCGGCCGAGGCCGACATCATCATGATCCTCGCGCCGGATACGGCCCAGCGCGCCCTCTACACCGATTCGATCGCGCCGCACCTCACCGCCGGCAAGGCGCTCCTGTTCGGGCACGGATTCAACATCCGGTACGGGCTGATCACGCCGCCGGTCGACGTGGACGTGGCGATGATCGCCCCGAAGGGCCCCGGCCACCTGGTCCGCCGGCAGTACGTCGACGGCAAGGGCGTGCCCTGCCTGGTCGCCGTCGAGCAGGACGCCAGCGGCAGCGCACTCGGCCTGGCTCTGGCGTACGCCAAGGCCATTGGTGGCACACGGGCCGGCGTGATCAAAACCACCTTCACCGAGGAGACCGAGACGGACCTCTTCGGCGAGCAGGCGGTGCTCTGCGGTGGTGCGGCGGCGCTGGTGCAGACCGGCTTCGAGGTGCTCACCGAGGCCGGCTACGCGCCCGAGGTGGCCTACTTCGAGTGCCTGCACGAGTTGAAGCTCATCGTGGACCTCATGTATGAGGGCGGCATCGCTCGGATGCGGTACAGCATCTCGGACACCGCCGAGTACGGCGACCTCTCCCGCGGCCCCCGCGTCATCGACTCCCAGGTCAAGGAGCGGATGCGCGCGGTCCTCGGCGAGATTCAGTCCGGTGAGTTCGCCCGGGAGTGGGTCGCCGAGGACGAGGCCGGCCGCCCCAACTTCGCCAAGTGGCGGGCGGAGGGCGCGGCGCATCCGATCGAGGAGACCGGCGGCAGGTTGCGCGCCATGATGAGCTGGGTCGACCGGCCTATCACCGAAACCGCCTGATCCAAGGGCCCCCCGGGCGTCCCTGGTGCGAGGGGCCCCGGGCACCGCGGACGCCCGTGACCTGACGCTCTCCCTCCCCGGCGTTGGGTCACGGGCGTCCGGCTGCGCTGCGGCGCCGACGGGCGGTGCGCAGCCGGCCGCGACGGGCGGGCCGCTGTGAGGGCACTCACCCTGATCACCGGAGCGCCGGCCCCGATTGGCCCCTACGATCCCTGTTAGGTGCGCAGCCGGCACCGGACGGCCATGGCCGGATCGCGGGCGGGACGCAGCGCTGCCCCCGCCGCCCGGCCGACCGCTTAGACGACACTTAGAGGACCAATGAATCCGGTCGTACTGATCGCCGAAGAACTCGCCCCCGCCGCCATCGAGGTGCTCGCCCACGACTTCGACGTCCGACATGTGGACGGCACCGACCGCCCGACCCTGCTTTCGGCGCTCTCCGAAGCTGACGCTGTCATCGTCCGCAGTGCGACCCGAATCGACGCCGAGGCGATCGCCGCGGCACCGCGGCTCAAGGTGGTCGCCCGGGCCGGTGTCGGCCTGGACAACGTCGAGGTGCCGGCGGCCACCACCCGCGGTGTCATGGTCGTCAACGCCCCCACCTCCAACATTGTCTCCGCGGCCGAGCAGGCGGTCGCCCTCCTGCTCGCCGTCGCGCGTAACACCGCCAGCGCCAGCACGGCGCTGAAGGTGGGGGAGTGGAAGCGGTCGAAGTACACCGGCGTGGAGGTACAGGGCAAGACCGTCGGGGTGGTCGGCCTCGGGCGTATTGGTGTCCTCTTCGCGCAGCGGATCGCCGCGTTCGGTACCCGGTTGATCGCCTATGACCCGTACATCCAACCGGCGCGGGCCGCGCAGCTCGGCGTCCGCCTCGTCGGCCTGGAGGAGCTGCTGCGCCAGAGCGACTTCATCTCCATCCACCTGCCGAAGACGTCGGAGACGGTGGGTCTGATCGGGGAGAAGGAGCTGGCGATCGTCAAGCCCGGGGTGCGGATCGTCAACGCCGCCCGGGGCGGCCTCGTGGACGAGCAGGCCCTCGCGGACGCGATCGCTGAGGGGCGGGTCGCTGGGGCCGGCGTTGACGTGTACGCCAAGGAGCCCTGCACCTCATCGCCGCTGTTCGCCTTCGACAACGTGGTGGCGACCCCGCACCTGGGCGCCTCCACGCACGAGGCGCAGGACAAGGCGGGCCTCGCCGTGGCCCGCAGCGTGAAGCTGGCGTTGCAGGGTGAGTTCGTGCCGGACGCGGTGAACGTGCAGACCGGTGGCGTGGTCGCCGAGGATGTCCGGCCGCTGCTGCCGCTGGCCGAGAAGCTCGGCCGGGCCTTCACCGCGGTGGCCGGCGGGATCGCCGCGAGCGTGACCGTTGAGGTGCGGGGCGAGGTGGTCAGCAACGATGTCTCGGTGCTCAAGCTCGCGGCGACCAAGGGGCTGTTCAGCTCGGTGGTGGAGGAACAGGTCACCTACGTCAACGCCCCGCATCTGGCGGCCGAGCGGGGGGTCGAGGTGTCGCTGGCTACCAGGCCCGAGACGGCCGACGGACCGGTGCTGGTCACCATCCGGGGCGCCCTGCCCGACGGCCGGACGGTGAGCGTCTCCGGCACCAGCGTCACCGGTGCCCGGGACGTCAACAAACTGACCGAGGTGGACGGCTTCGACGTGGAGATCGGGGCGGAGGGCATCCTCGTCTTCCTCCGTTACGCCGACCGGCCGGGTGTTGTCGGCGCGGTCGGCACCCTGCTTGGCGAGGCCGGCGTCAACATCGCGGCGATGCAGGTGGCCCGTCGGGAGGCCGGTGGGGAAACGCTGATGACCCTCACCGTTGACCAGGCCCTCGGAGCCGACCTCCTCACCTCCGTCGCCGATTCGGTCGGTGCGACCTCGGTCAGCGCTGCCGACCTGCGCGACGAGTGATCGCGAGCCACGGAGGGCTCGGCCCGCGTCGGGCCCTCCGTGGCCGTGGTAGCTCCCGGGGCGGTTAGCTGTCGGTGTGGTTGGGCGGTGGATAGACCGAACCGTCTTGGACGTCGAAGAGCATCAGCCGGTGTTCGCCGGCCAGCCGCTCGATGTCCAACAGCACCTGGTCCGCGCAGGTCGGATGCAGGTTCAGCTCGACGTGGTCGCCGGCGGTGTGTAGCGGCGTCACCGCCCAGGGGGTGTCTGCCAGGCCCGGCCGCTCCGGGTATGCGGCGGTGATCGCCCGATAGAATTCGACGACCCGTGGGTCGGGGTGGCGATCAGTGTGCTGCCCCGCTCGGCACCGCCGCACGGCTGTTCGTACGTCCTCGGGCGTTGCCCCGGGCGCCAGAGCCCACACGCTTAGATCGAAACTCACGGCGGACAGCGTGCCATTTGTCGTTCGCCATGTCGAAGTCACCCTACCCCAACCAGCCCATACTCCCTTTAGGAGGGTCCGCAGTGGATCCTCTTGCGTGGAGTTATGTCAATTCGCTAGCGTACCGATGCGGTAACTGGCTGAGTCCGTGATGTGGGCCCGTCTTCGGGTGACGAGGTTGACGTCCGGTCCGGCTGGTCCGCACCCCTCGGGTGCGCGAGCCACGCGCAATCGTCGCTGACCGGCCCTCACGGTAGTTGCCGAGACTGTGGGGGCCGATCGTGAGCCCGGGCGGGGCGGGTGCCGCCGCGGCGCCGATCAGCGGCGGTGGGCGTGCAGGACGCGGTAGTCCGTCCCACTGTGGAACCAGACCAACCCGGCCGGACCGGCGGCGTAGAGCGCGGTGGCGTAGGCGTCCGCGACGGCGAGGTCCGGCCCGACGACGGTGGCGGCGATGAACTGGTCGGCGGGTTCCCCGGTGTGCGGGTCCACCACGTGCCCTCGTCGTCCGGTCACCCCGGAGGTACCGATCGCCCCAGCGGTCATCTCCAACACCAGTGGTGCTTGGCGCCGGTCGGTGGGGTGGTGCACGGAGACGCGCCACGGTCCCCCGTGCGCGGCGTGCCCGCGTACGACGAGGTCGGCGCCGGTGAGCACGGCGTAGTCGTGGATCCCCCCGGCCCGCAACCGCGCCGCGGCCCGTTCTACCGCCCACCCGCCCAGGAGTCCTCCCGGGTCGAAGCCGCCGGGAACTGCCCAGGCGTCGAACCAGCCGTCGGTCGCGGCCCGCATCGCGGTGCAGCGATCCACCAGGTCGGCCAGGGGCGGGTACGACTCGGGGCTGACCTCTCCTCGCCGTAACCGTGAGACCAGACTCTCCGGCCGGTTCGGCCCGTAGGCCAGGTCGATCGCGCGTAGCTCCGCGACGGCGTCCCGGAGCGCCGCGCCGACGCCCCGGCGACCAAGCCAGTCCGGTGCGTTGAACAGCAACGTGTACTCGGCGATGGTGGTGCGGACGGTGTGCGTGACGGCGATCCGTTCCCCGGTTGTCGGGCCGGCTCCGCCGACCTGCCGCTGGGGGCCACCGAGGCGAAGGTCCGGACGCGGCTGTGGTCGGAGTGGCGACGGGCCGCGCCAGCGGCTGCGGTACTGTTCGTCGATCCTCATTCTCATTCCGCCTTCCGGCCGACGGTCCCGTTGCGTCGCGGCGCTGGTTGGGCCTTGGCTGCGGCCCGTGGCCCCGCTGCTGATCAGGATAGGCAGCGGAGATCACCTCTGAATGAATGTCACCTGAAAGCCTCCTGTGCATCTGTTTTCCCGCATCATGGAAGGGTCGTACCGATGCTCGGGACCAGGGCGTACGGTCGGTGCCGAGAGCGAGGCGAAGGAGTCGACGTGGCACGGATCGCGGTGGTCGCTGGGGACGGAATCGGCCCCGAGGTGGTCGCGCAGGCCCGCAAGGTCATCGATGCGGTGGTCCCGAAGGTGCAGGCCACGGAGTACGACCTGGGTGCCGTGCGTTACCACCGCACCGGCGAGGTGTTGCCCGACTCGGTTCTCGCAGAACTGGCCGGGCACGACGCCATCCTGCTGGGTGCGGTCGGTGACCCGAGCGTCCCGCCCGGCGTGCTGGAGCGGGGCCTGCTGCTGAAGCTGCGGTTCGCCTTCGACCAGTACGTCAACCTGCGTCCCGCCCGGCTCTGGGCCGGTACGAGCGGTCCTCTCAGTGGCGTCAAGCCCGGCGAGGTCGACCTGGTGGTGGTTCGCGAAGGCACCGAAGGGCTGTATGCCGGTGCGGGCGGGTCACTACACCGCGGTACCGCGGCCGAGGTCGCCACCGAGGAGAGCCTGAACACCCGGCACGGGGTCGAGCGGGTGATCCGAGACGCGTTCAACCGGGCGGAACGGCGGGAACAGCGCAAGGTCACGCTCGTGCACAAGACCAACGTGCTCACCCACGCCGGCTCGCTCTGGGCCCGTGCCTTCGCCGACGTCGCCGCCGAGCACCCGGACGTGACCACCGAATACCAGCACGTTGACGCGGCCGCGATGTTTCTGGTGACCCAGCCCCAGCGGTACGACGTGCTGGTTACCGACAACCTCTTCGGTGACATCCTCACCGATATCGCCGCCGCGGTCACCGGCGGAATCGGGCTCGCGGCCAGCGGCAGCATCAATCCGGAGCGCGCATACCCGTCGATGTTCGAGCCGGTGCACGGCTCCGCGCCGGACATCGCCGGTCGTGGCCTGGCCGACCCGGTGGCAGCGGTACTCTCCGCCGCGCTCCTGCTCGACCAACTCGGCCACGCCGAGCCGGCATCCCGGATCACCGCCGCCGTGGCGGCGGAGCTTGCCGGGCGGGTGCCGGGCGTGCCGATCCGTACCGAGGAGGTCGGCGATCGGCTGGCCGGTCACGCGGCCGGCTGAACCTTTGGCCGCCTTCGCGGCCCGCGACCAGTCACGCTGTGTAGGCAGCCGGAAACCCGGCTAATGCCGGGTGGACAGCCGGGACGAGCCATCCGCGCGGCGGTCCTGCGGTCGGTACCCGGCCGGAGCGGGCGTCGCCGGGTGCCGCTACCCGCTGAACGACCGTTCGGGGTAAGTTGCTCGCACCAGCTCGGCACGCGGGTCCGCATGCCGTCATCATCCATTCCAGGGAGGTCAGCGCGATGAGCGGTGGTGACAAGCTCGAGTTCGAGATCCGTCCGAATTCCGCGCCGGTATCCGCAGCGGACCGGGCCGCGCTGCTGGCGAACCCGGGCTTCGGGCGGGTTTTCACCGACCACATGGTCACTATCCGCTACGCCGCTGGGAAGGGCTGGTACGACGCGCGGGTCGAGGCGCGGGCGCCGATCCCGATGGACCCGGCCGCTGCGGTCCTGCACTACGCCCAGGAGATCTTCGAGGGCATGAAGGCGTACCGCACCGCCAGCGGTGGCGTGACGATGTTCCGGCCGTACTCCAACGCCGTCCGGTTCGCCGCGTCCGCCCAGCGAATGGCGATGCCCACCCTGCCCGAGCAGACCTTCGTCGACTCGCTGCGCCGGCTGATCGAGGTGGACCGGGACTGGATTCCCGAGGGGGAGGACGGCAGCCTCTATCTGCGGCCGTTCATGTTCGCCAGCGAGGTCTTCCTCGGGGTGCGTCCCGCCAACGAATACCTGTACGCGGTGATCGCGTCCCCGGTCGGTGCGTACTTTTCTGGTGGGGTGAAGCCGGTCACCGTTTGGGTCTCGCCGGACTACACGCGAGCCGCGCCCGGGGGCACCGGCGCTGCCAAGTGCGGCGGCAACTACGCCAGTTCGCTGGTCGCCCAGGCAGAGGCGATCGAGCACGGCTGCGACCAGGTCGTCTTCCTGGACGCGGTGGAGCGCCGCTTCGTTGACGAACTGGGCGGCATGAACCTCTTCTTCGTCTACGACGACGGCACCCTGGTCACCCCGCCCCTGACCGGGACCATCCTGCCCGGCATCACCCGGGAGTCGGTGCTCACGCTCGCTGCCGCCGCCGGCCACCGGGTGGCGGAGCATCCGATCTCGTTCGCCGACTGGCAGACCGACGCGGCGAGCGGTCGGCTGCGCGAGGTCTTCGCCTGCGGCACGGCCGCGGTGATCAATCCGGTCGGGACGGTGCGCTCTGCCGACGGTGAGTTCCGTGTCGGTGGCGGTGAGCCCGGCCCGGTCACCATGGCCCTACGCCAGCAACTCGTCGACATCCAGCGGGGTAAGGCCGCGGATCCGCAGAACTGGGTCTACCGCGTGCTCTGAGGATGCGGCTACTCCAGCAGGTGGTCGCGGAGTGCGGCCACCTGTGCGTCGGTGACACCCGCGTGGCGTAGGTAGCCCTCAACCGAGCCGTAGCGGTCACGCAGTTCGGCGAGGAACAGCAGCATCGCCTCCTCGGGGCAGCTCAGCGGTGGCAGCGCCGGGTGCACCGCCCTGCCCGTCGCGGTGAACCAGGCCCGGAAGCGCTCGCCAGCCGCGGTGCTCAACGCGTAGTCCGTGGCGATGTCGTCGTCGGAGACGCCCAGCACGGCCAGGGTGAGACCGCAGACGATGCCGGTTCGATCCTTGCCGGCGACGCAGTGCACCAGGAGTGGGGCGTTGGTCTCGTCCGCGATCAGTCCGATCGCGGCGGCCAGCCCGGCGGTGCCGGTCGTGGCCATGTCGGCGTACCGGTCGGCGAGGTAGCGGGCGAGATCGGCACCGGCCTGGTACGGGGTAGCGGACCATTCGGCATGCTCTGGGTGGATATGCCGCCAGGTCAGCCCCGCGAATTCCGGGATCCGACCATCCCGGTCCACCTCGTACGGCCGGCGTAGGTCGAGCACGGTGCGGACGCCGTACGAGGCGAAAGCCGTCCGGTCGGCGCCGGCCAGCCGGTGTGGGGCGTCCGATCGGAAGAGTCGGCCACTTCGGACGATGCGCCCGTCCTGGCCGGCGGGCCCCCCGACGTCGCGGAAGTTGAACAGGCTGTCGAATTGAGTTAGCTCAATCGGATCCACTCTGACACGGTAGCGGTAGACCGAGCGCACGTGGTCCTACCGATCACCGTTCTCGCGCGGTGCCCGGTGGGATAGCCGAGTACGTGTCGCCGTAGTAGCCACCGAGCTTGTCCCGGTACGCCGGGTCGGTGTCCGCCGTCTCGTCGTACTCCGGCGCGGCCCTTATCTGATCCTTGCTCCGGTCGACGTGGACCTTCCGTTTGTTGTGGTCAACGTGGTTGACGGTGCCGGCGGGGAGCATGACCCTGCGACCGAAGAACCACGGGCCGGTGTCCACCACGAGGTAGCTGGAGTTGACCGCGTGGCTGGCCTGGTCCACCTTGCCGATTCCGCCGTCACACGCCTCGACCTGGTAGCCCGCCAGGTCGATTCCGGTCACGGTGGTGTCGGCGCGGTATCGCCACGGGTCGAAGGCGCTGCCGGGCTGAGATCTGGCCACCTCGGGGCCTTACCCGGTGGCCGCGCCGGGTACACCACCAGTGTGGGGTCTACCGCGCGGGGACCGATCCGCGGAACCGGCGGGAGAGGTTCGGCTCAGCGGCCCAAAGCTGTCCCGGAATGCGGATTTCAGTCGTCCTGGCGGGCTCGTGGCTGGCAGAGTGAGGTTCGTGCACCGCACGGTACTGATTATTCGTTGCTAGCGCGCCGGCCTTTCGTCCGCCGAGCGCGCAGACCTCCCACGTCCGTGGGGGGTCTTTTTGTTGCCGCAGAGAGGATCCTGATGACCTTCCAGGTCTACGACACGACCTTGCGCGACGGTGCCCAGCGCGAGGGGCTCAGCTATACGGTGGCCGACAAACTCGCGGTGGCCCGGCTTCTCGACGAGTTCGGTGTGGGCTTCATCGAGGGAGGGTGGCCGGGCGCGGTACCGAAGGACACCGAGTTCTTCCGCCGGGCCCGCGCCGAACTCGACCTGCGCCACGCGGTGCTGGTGGCCTTCGGCGCCACCCGTCACGCCGGCCGAAAGGTCGACGACGATCCGCAGGTGCGCAGCCTGCTCGCCGCCGAGACCCCCGCCGTCACGTTGGTCGCCAAGGCCGACCTGCGGCACGTGCAGCGGGCCCTACGTACCTCCGCCGACGAGAACCTGGCGATGGTCCACGACACCGTGACGTACCTGGTGGCGCAGGGACGGCGGGTCTTCGTCGACGGGGAACACTTCTTCGACGGCTACCGTGACGACCCCGGGTACACCGCGTCGGTGGCGCAGACCGCGCTCGCCGCTGGCGCTGAGCGGTTCGTGCTCTGCGACACCAACGGTGGCATGCTCCCCTCCCAGGTCACCGCCGTGATCGCCGACCTCACCGCCCGGCTCGGTGTCGCGCCCGGGCAACTCGGCATCCACACCCAGGACGACACCGCCTGCGCGGTGGCCAACACCATCGCCGCGGTGGAGGCGGGTGTGCGGCACGTGCAGGGCACGGCCAACGGATACGGCGAGCGACCCGGGAACGCCGACCTCTTCGCCGTGGTGGCGAACCTTCAACTCAAGCTTGGATTCCCGGTCGTACCCGAGGGCTGCCTGGAACAGATGGTGCGGGTGTCCCGCGGCATCGCCGAGCTGGCCACCATCGCTCCTGACGACCACCAGGCGTACGTCGGGGCTGCGGCCTTCGCCCACAAGGCGGGGCTGCACGCGAGTGCGATCAAGGTGGATCCGTTGTTCTACAACCACGTGGACCCGCAGCTGGTGGGAAACCGCATGCGCATCCTCGTCACCGAAATGGCCGGCCGGGCCAGCGTCGAACTCAAGAGTCGGGAGCTGGGCCTCGACCTGACCGACCACCCGGAGACCCTGAACCGGGTCACCAAGCGGGTCAAGGAGCTGGAGGCTGAGGGCTGGTCGTTCGAAGCGGCCGACGCCTCCTTCGAGCTGCTGGTCCGTTCCGAACTGCCCGACGCGGCGCCGCCACGACCGTTCACGCTCGAGTCCTACCGCATCCTGGTCGAGCACCGCGAGGACGGCGCGGTGGTCTCCGAGGCGACCGTCAAGATCCGCGTACGCGGTGAGCGGGTGATCGCCACCGCGGAGGGGAACGGCCCGGTGAACGCGCTCGACGAGGCGCTGCGCGTCGGCCTCGCCAAGCACTACCCCGAGTTGCGTGACTTCGAGTTGGCCGACTACAAGGTGGGGATTCTGGCCGGCAGCCACGGCACCGGGGCGGTGACCCGGGTGCTGGTGGAGACGTCGGACCACACTGGTCGGGACTGGACCACGGTGGGCGTGCATCCCAACGTGGTGGAGGCAAGTTGGGACGCGCTGGTTGACGCCCTGACCTACGGGCTGGACCGGGCTCGGGGCTGACGGTCCTGGTTCACCCGGTCGGCGGGAGGCGCAGGTCGGTCAGGACCGCGCGATGGTCGCTGCCCGGGATCGCGTACACCGCGGCGGTCCGGACAGCGATCCGCCGGTCCACCAGCACGTGGTCGATGGTCACCGGTGGAATCAGGTCACCGTCGTACGGCCCCCACGTGCCGGTGAGCCCGACCCCGGCAGCGTCTGCCGCGTCCACGTACCCGGTGTCCAGCAGGGCGCGCAGCGGGGCGTGGTCGAGGGTGGCGTTGAAGTCGCCGGCGAGGATGCGCAGCTGTCCGCCCGGGGTGGCGGGGGGTTGGGCGGCGAGGTCGCGGCGCCAGTTTCCGACCTGGTCGATCGCGTACGGGGCGGAGGGGTGCACCGACTCGACCTGGACCGGTGGCGCCTCGGGGACGAGGACTGTCCCGTATGCCTGGAGGAAACCCCAGCCGTTGCTGTTGTGCCGGACACCGCCCTCGGTGATCGGGTAGCGCGCGTACAGCCCGGAGCCGGGGGTCCCCTCGACGGGGTGCAGTTCCCGGTACGGCAGGAGCTGCTCGAGCCCCAACCGGTCCAACTCGGCCGCGATCGCCGGGGTGAACTCCTGTACGGCCAACACCTCCACCGAGTGCCGGCGAACGAGGTCAACCAGTACCTCGGCGTCGGCGGAGCCGGCCAGCAGGTTGGCCGTCAGTAGCCGTACCGCCGGGCCGGTGGCGGCGGGCGGGGTGGACTCGAACGTCCGCGGTGCCACCACGGCGACCAGCGCCACGGTCGTCACCGCCGCCACCGCCGCCGGCCGCCAGCGCCGCACCGCGAGGAGCAGGAGCAGGAGCAGCAGGCTGCCCGCGGCGGCGTACGGGGTGAAGGCCAGCAGCTGGACGAGGGGCCCGCGGTCGAGGCCGAGCAGGCGTACGACCGCCCAGGCGGCACCCGGTGCGACAGCCAGCCAACAGGCCAGGGTTCGTGCCGCCGGTCGTCGGCGCGGGCTATCTGGTTTCGCCACGACAGCAGCCTAGGGCAGGCCTGGCCAGACCGGTCCGTCGCTGGCGCTGTCGGTCGGCCTTAACGTGTAAGAGGTAGCTTGTCCTGCTTCGAGAGGCATCGTCGGTATTAGGCGATTCGGCGCGGTAAGTCCGACGTTTGCGGACGGTCGGCACGGGAAGCAAGCACCGTGACGGACATCTCGGACACCTTGGCCCCCGGGCCCAGCCCGGTCGATCCCGACGCAGCAGGCACCGAGCTACGACAGACTCTCGCCGAGGTCAGACGCGTGATAGTGGGGCAGGACCGGCTCGTGGAACGCCTGCTCACCGCGCTCATCGCCGACGGGCACTGCCTCCTTGAGGGGGTACCCGGCGTCGCGAAGACGCTCGCGGCGCAGACGCTCGCCACCGTCGTCGGCGGCAGCTTCTCCCGCATCCAGTTCACCCCCGACCTGGTTCCCTCCGACATCGTCGGCACCCGCGTCTATCGCGCGTCCCGGGAAGCGTTCGATGTCGAACTGGGCCCGGTCATGGCCAACCTGGTCCTCGCCGACGAGATCAACCGCGCTCCGGCGAAGGTGCAGTCCGCGCTGCTGGAGGCGATGGCCGAGCGGCAGGTCTCGATCGGCGGGCGGAGCTGGGAGGTCCCGGCGCCGTTCCTGGTGTTGGCCACCCAGAACCCGATCGAGTCCGAGGGGGTGTACCAGCTGCCGGAGGCGCAGCGAGACCGGTTCCTGATGAAGGTGGTGGTGGACTACCCGAGCGACGCCGACGAACTCGCGATCCTCTACCGGATGAGCAGCGACCGGCCCACCCCCCAGCCGGTGCTCGACCCGCAACGGCTCCTCGACCTCCAGGCCCGGGCGAGCCGTGTCTTCGTGCACCACGCGCTCGCCGAGTACGTGGTTCGGCTGATTCTGGCCACCCGTGACCCGGGCCGGTTCGGCCTGCCCGACGTCGTCCCGCTGCTCGCCTACGGAGCGAGCCCGCGCGCCACCCTCGGCCTGGTCGCCGCCGCCCGAGCCCAGGCCCTGCTGCGGGGTCGGGAGTACGTCCTACCCGAGGACGTCCGCGAGTTGGCGACCGATGTGCTCGCCCACCGGCTGGTCCTTTCCTTCGACGCGGTCGCCGACGGGGTGTCGGCCGAGTCGGTCATCCGGCGGCTGGTCAACGCGGTACCGCCGCCTCGGGTCGCCGGGGTAACCGAACCCGCGCCCAACCTGGCGGCGGCGTGAGGTGGCGCGGTCGGCCCGCCGGCCCGGTGTCGCCGGACCCCGGTCTGGCCGACCTGGCCGGGGACCGCCGGCTACGCCGGCTCGAGCTGGCGGTGACCCGGCGGCTCGACGGTCTGCTGCACGGCCGATACCAGGGGTTGCTCCCCGGGCCCGGCAGTGAACCAGCCGGCAGCCGGGAGTACCGGCCCGGCGAGGACGAGGTCCGCCGGATGGACTGGGCAGTGACGGCGCGGACGACCGTGCCGCACGTGCGTCAGCTCGACGCCGACCGGGAACTCACCACCTGGCTGCTCGTCGACGCCAGCGTCAGCATGGAGTACGGCACGGCCGAGCTGGACAAGCGGGAACTCGCGGTGGCCGCCGTCGCGGCGGTGGGGTTCCTCACCACCGGAGTGGGAAACCGGCTCGGCGCGTCGGTTCTCACCCCGACCGGGCTACGTCGACACGCACCCGGCAGCGGCCGCACCCATCTATTCGGGCTGCTCCGAATGCTGCTGGCGGCCCCCCGCCACGGCGGCTACGACCGGGACACCGCACCGCTCGCGCCACCTGACCTGGCCACGGCGCTGGACGGCTTACGCCGGGTGGCCACCCGCCGTGGGCTGGTGGTGGTGATCTCGGACTTCCTGGACGGCCTGCCCGAGTCGCCCGGGCAGCCCGCACCCTGGGAACAGCTCCTGCGGCGGCTCGCCGTTCGGCATCAGGTGCTCGCCGTGGAGGTGACCGATCCGCGCGAGTGGGAACTGCCCGACGTCGGCCTGGTCACCCTGGTGGACCCGGAGAGCGGCCGGCGGCGTGAGGTCTGGACCGGCGACCCGCGGCTGCGCCAGCGGTACGCCCTGGCGGCTGCCGCCCAGCGGGATCACGTGCGTCAGGCGCTACGCCGTGGCGGCGCGGCGCACCTGTCGCTACGGACCGACCGGGACTGGGTCACCGACATCGTGCGGCACGTGCACCAACAACGCCGGCTGGCGGCCGTACCGGTCCCGGCTGGAAGGGGAGGTGGCGCGTGATCTGGCTCTCGCCGACCCGGCTGTGGCTGCTGCTTGCCGTGCTCGGTCTGGCCGCCGGCTACGCCCTGCTCCAGCGCCGCCGTAGTCAGTACGCGGTGCGGTTCACGAACCTGCGGCTGTTGGATCGGGTGGCACCACAGCGACCGGCCTGGCGCCGGCACGTGCCAGCCGGGCTCTTCCTGGCGATGCTGGCGTTGCTGGTGGTCGGCTTCGCGCGCCCCACCGCCGAGGTGCGGGTTCCCCGGGAACGGGCGACCGTGATGGTGGCGGTGGACGTTTCCACCTCGATGCTCGCCGGGGACGTCGACCCGGACCGGCTCACCGCCGCCAAGGAGTCGGCCCGGCGCTTTGTGGACGGTCTCCCCGACGAGTTCAACGTGGGCCTGGTCGCCTTCGCCGGCAGCGCCGCTGTCCTGGTGCCGCCCGATACCGACCGGGAGGCGCTGGACGAGGGGATCGATCGGCTGGTCGAGGGGGCGACCGGGGTGCAGGGCACGGCGATCGGAGAGGCGATCAACACCTCGCTCGGGGCGGTGAAGGCGCTGGACGGGGAGGCGGCGAAGGACCCGCCGCCGGCCCGGATCGTGCTGCTCTCCGACGGGGCCAACACCTCGGGTATGGACCCGATGGAGGCGGCGGCCGACGCGGTGGAGATGGAGGTTCCCGTCCACACCATCGCCTTCGGTACCGCCTCCGGGTACGTGGACCGGGGCGGTCGGCCGATCCAGGTGCCGGTGGACGGGCAGACTCTCGACGCGGTCGCCCGGGAGACCGGCGGACAGTTCCACGAGGCGGTCAGCGTCGAGGAACTGCGCGCGGTATACGACGACATCGGCAGCTCGGTGGGGTACCGCACCAAGCGACAGGACGTCTCAGCCCGGTTCATCGGCCTCAGCCTGGTCTTCGCGCTCGGCGCGGCGGCCGGCTCGATGCGGTGGTTCTCCCGCCTGCCTTGAGCCCGCCGGGGTGGCTGGGTGCGGGCGGCCGATCGACACGAGGAGTGTACGTATGGCAGTGCAGACCGGGCTGGGCGAACCGCGTGGCCCCTGGTTCATCTCGCCCGAGCTGGGCCCGGATGGGCGGCCCCGGCCAGACGAGTCCGGTTCGGCCCGGGCGGCCGGGGCTCGCCGCTGGCACCATCGGCTGCTGGTCGGGCTGGCCTTGGTCGCGATCTCCAGCGTCTCCGGCGCTGCGGCCGGTGGTCTGGTGGCGAGCCAGGACGGGGCGCCCGGTGCGGCCTCCGCCTCGGCCGCGCCGGTGCCGGCGGAGCTGGTGACCGCCGCCGAGCAGACCGTCGCGGGGGTGGTCTCGGTGCTGGCCGCCGGCGCCGACGGCGCGTCCGCGACCGGCTCCGGCTTCGCCGTCGACGACCAGCAGCACATCATCACCAACGACCACATCCTGGCCAAGGGGGGAAGTGGTTCGGTAATGGTGGAGTTGCCGGACGGGCGACGGTTCGCCGCCGAGGTGGCGGGCCGGGAGCCCCGCAGCGACCTCGCGGTGTTGCGGGTGCCGTCGTCCGCGGGCCTGGCGGCGTTGCCGTTGGCGAAGCCGGGGACGACCCGGGTTGGTGAGCCGGTGCTGGCTGTGGGTTCGCCCCTCGGCCTCGCCGGCACCGTGACCGCCGGCATCGTGAGCGCTGTGGACCGGCAGGTTCGCCTCGGTGACAACCGGCACACGGCGGTGCAGACCGACGCCTCGATCAACCCGGGTAACTCGGGGGGTCCATTGGTGAACGCCCGCGGCGAGGTGGTCGGGGTGAACACGGCGATCGCCACGATCGACGGGAACGGGTCGATCGGCATCGGCTTCGCTATCCCGATCGAGCAGGTTCAGCAGACCGCCGACACGATCATTGGCAAGGGGGGCTGAGGTCTGCGGAGCGGTACCTCCGGGGCCAGCCGGAACGATCCCGCCTGCCCGGTGCGTCCCGGGATCCAGGCGCTAGCCTCAGAGGGTGGACAGTGGGCTGCGGGTGCACGATCGGTGGGTAGTGCCCGAAGCCGAGCTGCGGGAACGCTTCTCCCGGTCGTCCGGGCCCGGCGGTCAGGGGGTCAACACGACCGACTCGCGGGTCGAGCTGAGTTTCGATCTGGCTGCCTCACCGGGCCTCCCGGAGTCGCTGCGGGCCCGGGCCCTCGACCGCCTCGCCGGGCGAATCGTCAACGGCGTCCTCACCGTGACCGCCAGCGAGCACCGCGCCCAACTCGCCAACCGGGAGGCCGCCCGGGAGCGGATGGCCGCGCTGCTCCGCGCGGCGATCGCACCGCCGCCGAAGCGTCGTCGCCCGACCCGGCCCTCCCGCGCCGCCAAGGAGCGTCGACTGACCGAGAAGAAGCGGCGGTCCCAGCGCAAGCGCGACCGCCGCGTCGACGGCGACTGACTGGGTGACCGCCGGTCGGCCCCGCTCGGGCGGCAACGGGAGCCGGCATCGGTCAGGGCGGCGTGAGGTGCCGGGTGAAGAACCGGACCGCGCTGTCCAACTCGTGTTCGGGGAGTCGGTCGCCATGCCGACCCGGGTTGGCGTGCAGGGTTTTGTCGACTGAGCCGAACGCGTCGAAGAGGGCCACGCTCTGCGCGCGGGGTATCCGCTCGTCGTCCCACTGGATCAGGAACTCGATCGGCACCGTGATCCGTGCGGCGGCCGCCGCGGAAGCGGGGGCGGAGGCCCCGCCGAGGCCGAGGACCGCTGCGCGGACCCGGGGCTCGGCGGCGACGAACGGAACGCCGAGCCCGCAGCCCAGTGAGACGCCCCAGTAGCCGACGGGTCCGTATTCAAGGTGGTCCAGGACGGCCTGCCACTCCCCGACGGTCTGCTCGGCGACCCGGGCGTGGAACGCGGCGAGCAGCGGGGCCAGGTCTTCGCCGGAGTCGGCACGGGTCCGAATCTCGGTGGCCATGCGCTGGAGATGGTCGTCGGTCGGGCGGTCACCGTGGTTCGGGACATCCACCGAGACGGCCGCGAAGCCGCTGCGTACGAAGTGGTGGGCGCGGTGCAGGACGGCGGGGTGGGTCTTGTGGTGACCGCCGCCGTGGCCGATGAGGATCAGTGGGCGGTCGGTGGCGTCGTCCGCTGGTGTCCAACGGACCGCGGGAACACCGCCCGCAGAGAAGAGCTCTTTGCGAATGGTCATGCCAACGATGGCCTTTCAGGGGTGCCTTGTGCGGGCGCTCCCTAGACCATGCGGGGGAGGGAGTCCCGACCTGTCGCAGTGTTGATTGGACTCACCTCCTCAGAAATGTGCTCATGCACGGCTGCGGGGAAGCTACCACAGCCGCCGTTGCCTGTCGCACCTGTCAATCGCGTCGAGGAGCCGGGTGCGCAGCCGGGCGGCCCGTTCGGCGAAGCCGCGCTGGGCGGCGGCGTACTCCGTGCGCCCCGGTGGGGTCTCGACCGCAACCGGCGGGTAGCCCAGCGCGGCCAGGTCGTACGGCGAGGCGCGCATGTCGAGGGCGCGGATCTGTCCCGCCAGCTCGAAGCAATCCCCCACCAGCTCGGATGGAACCAGCGGGGAGAGTTTGTACGCCCACTTGTAGAGATCCATGTTGGCGTGCAGACAGCCGGGCTGCTCCAGGTCGTGCTGGCTGTCCCGGGTCGGGTGCAGGAGGTTCAGCGGCCGGGCTGGCCGGGTGAAGAAGCGGTACGCGTCGAAGTGGCTGCACCGCACTCCCCGCTCTTCGACGACCGTGGCGACCCGCTCCGGGCTCAACCGCAGCGGCCAGGCGTTGTGTCGGACCTCGTCCTGGGTCTGCCGGTAGACCATCGCCCACTCGTGCATGCCGAAGCAGCCGAACTGTGCCGGTCGGCCCGCGGTGGCCGTCAACAGGGTCCGGATCCACGTGATCGATTCGGCCCGCCGGGCGCGTACCGCCGGGGTGTCGAGGGTGGCGCCGGCGGTGCTGGCGCGGTAGTCCGGCCCGAAGTCGGCCGGGTCCGCGTCGCGTAGCACCACCCCCGCGCCCGGATGCCAGCGGCGGAGCCGGGCCGGCCGGTACGAGTAGTAGGTGAAGAGGAAGTCCTGCACCGGATGCTTCTCGCCCCGGCGGCGGCGGGCCAGGTGTGGGGCCAGCCACGCGTCGATCCGCTCCTGGTGCGCCTGGCGTCGGGCCTGCCAGGTCGCCGTTTCGAGCACGGTGCCGAGTGCGGGGAGGGCGGTCGTCACCTGCCCAGGGTACGGCCGTGCCCGCTTTTGGGTCCGAGTGTGTCTACCCGCGGTGAGGCCACGACGCACTCTGCCGCTACCGGGCCCAGGCTTGCCCACACCCGGTTGCTGGGGCGGCGAGGGGTACTGATCTTGCGCATCCCGTGTAGGATTTGGTCGCACGTCCAAGGCGATCGTCCAAGGAGGCCATCGTGGGTGAGACCAGCATCGAACGGGGCCGGAACGCGCGAGCGCGCCTGGTGGCGGCCGCCCGAGAGCTGATCGGCGAGCTCGGTTGGAACGCCGTCAGTACCCGGACGCTGGCCGAGCGGGCTGGTGTCCGCTCAGGGCTGGTGCACTACCACTTCGACTCGTTACAGGCGCTCCTGCGCCACGCCGCCCTCGATGAGGTCCAACGGATGCTCGACGGCACCAGGGCGCTCCTTGCCGGGGCCACGAGCCCGAGCGACGACATCGAGCGGATGTTGTTCGACCTCGACCAGTACAACGGCTCTGATCCGGCTTCCCTGCTGTTCGTCGAGACCTATCTCGCCGCAACCCGCGACCACGAGCTGCGCCAGGGGATGGGTGCGCTGGTCGCCGACTTCCGTCGCTCGCTGACCGAGGCGCTCACCCGCTCCGGGCACCCCAGACCGGAGGCCGCCGCGAGCATGGTATTGGCGTTCTTCGACGGCTTTGTCCTGCACAAGGGCCTCGACCAGGGCCTGTCGGCGGAGCATATCGCCCCGCTGCTGCGCCGAATCACCAACACCGAAGAGAGCCGAATCACCAACACCGAAGAGAACGGAGAACAGTGATGAAAGCCTTCATCTGCGGCGCCGGCATCGCCGGGCTGGCCCTCGCCCACCGCCTGCACCACCATGGTTGGGAGGTTCAGGTCGTCGACCACGCTCCCGGGCCGCGCGAACAGGGATACATGATCGACTTCTTCGGGCCGGGGTACGAGGCGCTGACGGCGATGGGTCTGCGGCCGAACCTGCGGAGGTTCGCCAGTTCGGTCGACTCCTTCCGCTACATCGACTCCCGTGGCCGGACGACTGTCAGCGTCGACTACACGTTCTTCGCCCGGGCACTCGACGGTGAAATCGCCAGCATCATGCGGCCTGCCCTCGAACGTATGCTCCGCGAATCGCTCACCGACCACGTCGACATCCGCTATGGCGTCACGATCGACCGGATCAGCGATGATCGGGTAGAACTCTCCGACGGTACTGCTGTCGAGGCGGACGTGATCGTGGGCGCGGACGGCATCCACTCCCACGTCCGCTCGCTCGTCTTCGGCCCCGAGCGCACCTACCTGCGTTACCTCGGCATGCACACCGGGGCGTACGTCTTCGACGACCCCGTGGTGTTCGAACAGGTTCGGGGTCAGTTCGTGCTCACGGAGACCCTCAACCGTCAGCTGGGCCTCTACGGGCTCGCCGATGGGCGGGTCGCGGTGTTCGCCCTGCACCGAACGGATGACGCCCGCCTACCCGAGGACCCACGCGAGGCGCTGTATCGCACCTTCACCGGCATGGGTGACCTGGTGGAGCGGGCCGTGGCCAACTGTCCACCACCGGAGGCGGTCTACTACGACCAGGTCGCCCAGATCGACGCCTCGCGCTGGACCGATGGGCGGGTCGCGCTGGTCGGTGACGCCGCGTACGCGGTGTCCCTGATCGCCGGGCAGGGCGCCTCACTGGGAATCGCCGGCGCCTACCTGCTGGCCGAGCGGCTGCATGCCGCCGGGTCGGTCCAGGAGGGACTGGCCGACTACGAGCGTCGCTGGAGGCCGGTCATCCGCGCTACGCAGCAGGCGGCCCGAGACCGGGTCACCGAGTGGTTCCTGCCGACGTCGTCGGTCAAGCTGCTGGCCCGGCGCTGGGGCTTCAGGGCGATGCGCGTGCCGGGCCTCGATCGACTCCTCGCCGGCACGCTGTTCCCGAAGAACCACCGGAACATTGCCGAACTCGCGAGGTAGGAACTGCGGTTCCTGAAGTGAGCTAGATATCGGTCCTCCGGGTACCAACCTTCTATGCTCGGTCGGTGGCGAGGAAAGAGGGGCAATGCGAGATGGTAGCGCCAGAGGATTACGTGGAAATGGTTCGGCAACGGCTGGTGGCCGACAAGTGCGCGGTGACTGATGAGCGTCTTGGCGCCGAGTCGGTCGTGATCGGCTATCGGGCCCAGTTCCGGTTTCCGACCATGATCCACCTCTTTACGGTCGTCGCGAGGGTGAATCATGTTATCGAGGGGGATCTGCGAGCCTTTGTCGACGAGGTGGTGGCTCTCGGTTTGGAGCGTAAAGGCCGGTGGCGGGGCGTGCACTCGGGCATCATCGCGCTTCCTGTGCTGGTGACCGAGGCGGCGGATCCTTCCGCAACGGAGCTGACCCAGAAGGCGTACCGGCTGAACATGGCCGGCTTCGCGGTCATGACCCAGCCCGCCATCGTGGATGTCAGGGCGGGCAAGGTCTGGACCTTCCGAGGGATCCGGATCTGGGGTTTAGCCTACAACTCGTTGATCAAAAAGAAGTACGAGGCGTATCTCCCGGAGCCGTCGGCTGCGGCCAGCTGAACCCCGATCAGCGCGGGTTGATGACGATCAGCTCGCACCGAGGTCGAAGCCGATTGTGGGAGATGTCTTCTGAAAGGCGTATGCGTTGTCGCCGGCCTGATTCGAGGGTGAGGTGGGACGGGCGTGGTCCGTCGGTAATCATGGATTTGCTGGGCCACCATGACACCGAGAAGGACCACGCCCGCGCAGGAAACCCGCGGCCACTGCCGCGTAGCGGGTCAGGGCACGTCCACCCGAACCCCGGCGGAGAACACCCCACTGCGTAGCTCGAGTTGGGTCGGGGGCTGCTGGCCGTGCACGGTGAAGACCAGCGGGAGGACCATTCGGCTGCCGCCGGCCAATGGCTTGGCGAACACGTCCCGGCCCTGGTTCGCCCGGCGGGTCTCCTGCTCGTCGGTGCTGACAAAGTCGCCGTCGGCGAGGTACGCCCGTTGGAGTGGGCCGTGCCAGCTCTGCTGTTCCGGCGTGAGGTTGTGGACCCCGACGGTCGCGGCGCAGGTGTGTGCCCCCGAGGCCGGTTGGCAGCTGACCCGGTAGACGGTGAACTCGAACGCCGCCTCGCGGAGCGGTTCCCCGATCGCGCCGGCGGCTCCGGTGCCGATCCAGGCGCCGCTGGTGGGATGGGAGTCGGTGTCGACGGCAGCGGCCTTCCGGGTGGCCGTCCAGGTCGCTGTGCCCACGGTGCCGGCCAGCACCACCGCGGCGACCGGGACGAGTAGCCAGGTCGAGGGTCGGCGGCGGCGTGTCGGAGTGGTCGGTGCCGCCGGCCGCGGGTAGACGGTCCCTCGACCCCCCTGGTGAGGCGGCGGGAGCTGCGCTGGGCGCCGCCGCCGCTGCCAGGTCCACCAGCCGCCGACGGCGAGTGCGGCGAGTCCACCGAGGCCGGTGAGCAGGGCAGCCGGCTGCTGCCACACCGGCGGTTCCGGTTCGGCCGCCGCTGGCGCCGGTTCGGATTGCCAGGTCGCGGTAGCGCAGTCGTACGGGCGCTCGCCGCCGGTGGCGAAGGCGCAGGCGGGCGCGGTCAGGGGCTCACCCGGTGGCGCGGTGAGCTCGGTTCTGAGCGTGGTGGTGCTCCGGGCGGGCAGCCGCAGGTTCCAGGTGACCTCTGTCCCGGCATTCCCGCCGTTGTGGCTGGGCCGGCCGCCGTCGGTGATCGAGGTCGCCGAGGTGCCCGGCGGGAGCTCCTGACGGACGGTGGTGGCGATCGGCCGGCTTCCGTCGTTGCGGACCTGGATCCGGTATCTCGGCGCGGGTGTGTTCTCCGGCGCGACCTGTACGGTGATCGGCGGTTTCGGTGGTGGGACCGCCGCCTGGGTCGGGCTCGGCAGCGCTGGCGGCGCGGATGGTCGGCCCGGCTCCTCGCTGGCCTCCGCGGACGGCTGGCCGGCCGGCGCGGTGGCCGCCCCGGGCGGGGCCGGCGGTCGGGCGGCCGGCTGCTGCGCGGCGGCCGGGCCGGGTAGCGCCGGCACAGCGGCGAGGATGCCGAGGCAGTAGACGAGCACTGCGAGGGCCCTGTGGTGTCGTGTCGATGCAGGCATACGAACGAACCTCCGGAGCCGACGTTAGGGCGGTGTCACGCCGGGCGGTAGGAAGTGGCGAAAGCCGGTCCCCTCCGGGTGGTGACGGCGTAGGCTGCGCGGCTCGCCACGCGGCATCCGACCTGCGGCTGCGCCCGCGCACCAGGTCGGGGATAGATTGGCCCGGTGCGTATCGCTCGTTTCGCTCATACCAAGGGAATGTCGTTCGGGGTCGTCGAGGGGGAGCCGGAGGCGGGTCCGCAGGGGCTGACCGTCGCCGAGGTCGAGGGGCATCCGTTCGGACGGATCAGCTTCTCCGGCGCCCGGTGGGCCCTCTCCGATGTTCGCCTGCTCTCGCCGATCCTGCCGAGCAAGGTTGTCTGCGTCGGCCGCAACTACGCCGAGCATGCGGCGGAGCACGGCACGGAGGTGCCCCAGGAGCCGTTGCTCTTCCTCAAGCCGTCGACCTCGGTGATCGGACCGCGGGACGCGATCCGGCTGCCGGCGCTGTCGAAGCAGGTCGAGCATGAGGCCGAGCTGGCCGTGGTGATCGGGGCACCCGGTGCCCGGCGTGCCGATCGGGCCGCCGCCGCGCGCGCGGTCTTCGGCTACACCTGCGCCAACGATGTGACGGCACGGGACCTGCAACGGGCGGACGGGCAGTGGACCCGGGCCAAGGGCTTCGACTCGTTCTGCCCGATCGGTCCCTGGATCACCACCGGCCTCGACGTCGCCGACCTGGAGATCCGGTGTGAGGTGGGTCGCGATCCGGAGGAGATGGAGGTCCGCCAGCTGGGCCGGACCCGGGACATGGTCTTCGACGTACCGGCCCTGGTGTCGTACGTCTCACATGTGATGACGCTGCTCCCGGGTGATGTGATCCTGACCGGCACGCCGGCCGGGGTTAGTCCGCTCGTGGACGGGGATACGGTCACCGTACGGATCGAGGGGGTCGGCGAGCTGACCAATCCGGTGCTGCCGGCCAGCTGATCCGGTGCGAGGTTTTCGCAGCTCAAGGGCCTTCTGTCGGGGGCGATTTGGCCCTGCGGCGGGAGGAGGGTAATGTTTGTGCCCGGCGCTGCGAGGCGTCGATGGGGTATGGGGTAATTGGCAGCCCGACTGATTCTGGTTCAGTTAGTCTAGGTTCGAGTCCTGGTACCCCAGCGCTGTCTCGACTCGGTTGAGTCGTGACCGCTGGATGTCAACGGAGGTTCGCCTCCGGTGGAAGACTTCCCGCCCAGCCGGTGGGAAGTAGTAGGTTCTGGCCCCGTCGTCTAGCGGCCCAGGACGCCGCCCTCTCAAGGCGGTAGCGCCGGTTCGAATCCGGTCGGGGCTACAGAAGCGGTATTGGCCCGTCCCGTCTGCCGGGGCGGGCTTTTTCCGTTTGCCCGGCACGTTTCGCCGGCACACCCGGACGGCTGCCCCCGGCGTGGGTCTACCGTTCGGTGCCGGTAGACTATCCCCGTACCGCTCAGTTGGGCGGTCGTTTGGGAAATTCCTGGCCCCGTCGTCTAGCGGCCCAGGACGCCGCCCTCTCAAGGCGGTAGCGCCGGTTCGAATCCGGTCGGGGCTACTCCTTCGCAACAGGCCCGTCTCACCATGGTGAGACGGGCCTGTTGGTTTGCGTCACCAGGGCGGTGGGCTACAGGCCGGAGAGCCGTTGGCCGGCTCGAA
Source organism: Salinispora tropica CNB-440 (assembly GCF_000016425.1). Classification (GTDB taxonomy): domain Bacteria; phylum Actinomycetota; class Actinomycetes; order Mycobacteriales; family Micromonosporaceae; genus Micromonospora; species Micromonospora tropica. Next base: position 1,419,506 of record NC_009380.1, read on the forward strand.
CGACCGCCATCGCGTGGCGCTCGCCGGGGCGGCGGCCGATTCGTTCGATGGGACCGCTGACGCTGACGGCGGCGATGACTCGCCCGGTGCGATCCCGGATCGGTGCGGAGACGCTCGCCACACCAGCTTCCCGTTCCGCCACGCTCTGCGCCCAGCCGCGGCGCCGGACCTCGGCGAGAGCCCGGCCGGTGAACTTCGAGCGGGGCAGGAGCGGCATGACCGCCTCCGGTGGCTCCCAGGCCAGCAGGATCTGCGCCGCGGATCCGGCCGTCATGGGTAGCACCGAGCCGACCGGCACGGTGTCCCGCAGGCCGCTGGCCCGCTCGGCGGCGGCTACGCAGACCCGCTCGTCGGCCCGGCGCAGGTAGAGCTGCGCGCTCTCCCCGGTGGCGTCCCGGAGCGCGCAGAGCAGGGGCTCGGCCGCGGTCAGCAGCACGTCGGGTGCGGCGTTGGCCAGTTCCCCCAGGCGGGGGCCGGGGCGCCACCGTCCCTGTGTGTCGCGTACCAGCATTCGGTGGATCTCCAGTGCCTGCGCCAACCGGTGTGCTGTTGCCCGGGGCAGCTTTGTGCGTTCGACGAGTTCGGCCAGGCTGGCGCCGTCCACGCAGGCGGCCAGGATGACCACCGCCTTGTCGAGAACGCCGACACCACTCATACTGTGTCCCACAAGTCGAAACATACCTCCCAGAATTTAGGAAGTCCAGATGGTGGGAGTCACTCCTGAGCCGAGGACCCTGGCCGAGAAGGTCTGGGCCTCGCACGTCGTCCGATCCGCCGATGGCGAGCCCGACCTGCTCTTCATCGACCTGCACCTGCTCCATGAGGTGACCAGCCCGCAAGCCTTCGACGGGCTGCGCCTCGCCGGCCGCCGGGTCCGCCGTACCGACCTGACGATCGCGACCGAGGACCACAACACCCCCACCGGGTACGCGGACCCGTCGTACCAGTCTCGCCGCGGGGACCTGCTGACCATCACCGACCCGACCTCTCGTACACAGATCGAGACGCTGCGCCGCAACTGCGCCGAGTTCGGTGTGCGGCTGCATCCGCTGGGTGATGAGAACCAGGGAATCGTCCACGTCATCGGCCCGCAGCTGGGCCTGACCCAGCCCGGGATGACGATCGTCTGCGGCGACTCGCACACCGCGACGCATGGGGCCTTCGGCGCGCTGGCCTTCGGGATCGGCACCAGCGAGGTCGAGCACGTGCTCGCCACCCAGACGCTGCCGCAGGCCCGACCGAGGACGATGGCGGTGAACGTCGTCGGTGACCTCGCACCGGGCGTTACCGCCAAGGACCTGGTACTCGCGCTGATCGCCCAGGTCGGTACGGGTGGTGGTCGGGGGCATGTCGTGGAGTATCGCGGCGAGGCGATCCGGAAGCTGTCCATGGAGGGACGGATGACGATCGCCAACATGTCCATCGAGTGGGGTGCCAAGGCGGGGTTGATCGCCCCTGACGACACGACGTTCGGCTACCTCAGGGGGCGGCCGAACGCGCCCGCCGGTGCCGACTGGGAAGCGGCGGTCGCGTACTGGCGGACGCTGCCCACCGACGCGGGCGCAACGTTCGACTCCGAGGTGACCCTGGATGCGAGCCAGATCACGCCCTTCGTGACCTGGGGTACCAACCCGGGGCAGGGCGCGTCGCTGGACGCGTCGGTGCCGAACCCGGAGGAGTTCGCCACCGAGCCGGAGCGGGCCGCCGCCCGCCGTGCCCTGGAGTACATGGACCTCGCCGTGGGCACTCCGCTGCGGGAGCTCACCGTTGACGTCGTCTTCGTCGGCTCCTGCACCAACGGCCGGATTGAGGACCTGCGGGCGGCTGCCGACGTACTGCGCGGGCGCCGGGTGGCGCCGGGTGTGCGGATGCTCGTCGTGCCGGGCTCCGCCGCGGTGCGGGAGAACGCCGAGGCGGAAGGGCTGGACAAGGTCTTCACCGAAGCCGGCGCCGAGTGGCGCTTCGCGGGTTGCTCGATGTGTCTGGGAATGAACCCGGACACGCTCCGGCCGGGCCAGCGTGCCGCCTCGACCTCGAACCGTAACTTCGAGGGCCGCCAGGGCCGGGGGGGACGTACCCACCTGGTCTCCCCACCAGTCGCTGCGGCCACCGCGGTGACGGGCCGGCTGGCGGCCCCCGCCGACCTGTGAAGGGACACCGCTGATGGAGAAGTTCACTATCCACACCGGTACCGCCGTGCCGCTACGTCTTTCTAATGTAGATACTGATCAGATTATCCCGGCTGTGCACCTAAAGCGGGTAACGCGAACGGGTTTCGCGGATGCCCTGTTCAGTTCGTGGCGGGAGGATCAGGCGTTTGTCCTCAACGATGAATCATATTCGGGTGCCTCGATTCTTGTTGCTGGCCCCGAGTTCGGTACCGGTTCCTCCCGAGAGCACGCCGTCTGGGCCTTGCGAGACTGGGGGTTCCGGGTCGTGATCGCCCCGCGCTTCGGTGACATCTTCCGGGGTAACGCGCTCAAGGGAGGACTGCTGCCGGTTGAGTTGGAATTGAAAGCAATCGAAGAGATCTGGGGTCGCATCGAGGCCGATCCGAGCACGTCGATCACCGTCGACCTCGCCGCCCGTCAGGTTCAGGTCGGGGGTGTGAACTGGGGGTTCCCGCTCGACGAGTTCAGCCGCTGGCGGCTGATGGAGGGCTTGGACGACATTGGACTCACGCTTCGGCACGAACCCCTGATCGGTGCCTTCGAGGCGTCTCGGCAGCCGTTCCTACCGACCATCGCGTAGCCTTCCACCCCGCCATGCGAGGGAAAGTCGCCCCCACCGGCGTCGCCGGTGGGGGCGAATCTGTTGCGACACAAGGGTCTTTTTCTGTCGAATGTTTGTGTAGCGCCAGCGCAGGGCATACCGTGCGCGCAGAATGGCTCGCGTCGAGTCAGTTGCACAATCGGGAGGAAGTCGTGAACAAGGCCGAGCTTATCGAGACGCTCGCCGTTCGCCTGGGGGACCGGAAGACGGCGTCGGCCGCGCTCGACGCGGTCCTAACCGAGGTCCAGGCGGCGGTCACCAAGGGTGAGAAGGTGTCGATCACCGGCTTCGGAGCGTTCGAGAAGCGTGTCCGGGGAGCCCGAACAGCGCGCAATCCACGGACCGGCGAGGCGGTGAAGGTCAAGAAGACCTCCGTCCCGACGTTCCGCCCGGGCACCGGGTTCAAGGAGATGGTGGCCAGCGGCAAGGCGCCGAAGGCCACGGCGGCGAAGAAGACCACCGCCGCCAAGGCGGCCGGGGCCAAGACCACTGGCACCGCGGCCAAGAAGACCACCGCGGCGAAGGCGACGAAGACCACCGCCGCCAAGAAGACAACCGCTGCCAAGAAGACAACCGCTGCCAAGAAGACCACGGCTGCCAAGGCCGCCGCGCCGAAGAAGACCGCGGCGAAGAAGACCACCGCGGCCAAGGTTGCTCCGGCGAAGCGCGCCACCGCGCCGAAGGCCACCGCGGCGCGGAAGTCCGCGACGAAGAAGGCGGCGCCGGCCGCGAAGTCCACGACGGCCCGGAAGAGCGCAGCGGCCACGAAGGCCACCGCGCGGAAGGCGCCGGCGAAGCGGGCGACCACGCGCTGAGCCGGCACCGTCGGGGGCGTCCACCAGCACGGTGGGCGCCCCCGACGCTACAAGGGGTCGGGGGTGAGCAGAGTCGCTCCGGAGAAGGCGAGCAGCCAACCACCCCCGTGCGGGGTGGTGACGTCCGCGCAGCGGCCGGAGAGGCGTTCCAGCGCCCCGGAAATCATCCCACCCTGGCTACACACCACGGCCGACGTACCGGCCGTGCCGAAGGCGGCCAGGCGGGCGGCAGCGGCCAACGCGCACTCGTCCAGGCTCTGGCCCGCCCGCGGTTCGTCCAGGTCGCCGGCGACCTCAATGGGTAGGTCGAGCAGGTCCGCCACCGGGCTGAGGGTCTGGACGCAGCGCCGGGCCGACGCGGCGAGCAGGCGTACCGGCTGGACCACAGCCACCAGCGGCGCCAGTCGTTGTGCCTGCGCCCAGCCGTCGACGGAGAGCGGCCGGCCGTTCTGGGGCCCGGCCCAGGTGCTCCGCCCATCCACATCCGCGTGCCGCACCAGCATGACCGTCGCGGTCACCGGTGGCAGGGCCGCGAACGCGCTGACCACCTCCACGTCGTGCGGATAGCTGACCAACCGCACCGCTTCGTCCACGCTGAGCCAGCGCACCTCGTCAACCTCGGTGTCGGGCTGAAAACCACCGGTCGCGACCGCCCGCATCGCCCAGTAGTCCACCACCTTCGGCCGGCCCTGGCTGCGGTAGTGCACGCTCGGCAGCCGGGCCTGCGGCACCGCCTGCACGTCGGTCTCCTCGGCGACCTCCCGAAGGGCGGCGCGGAGCGGGTGCTCACCCGGCTCAAGCTTTCCCTTCGGCAGCGACCAGTCGCCGTAGCGGGGGCGGTGCACCAGGCAGACCTCGATGCCGCCCCGGCCCGACCGCCAGAGGACACCACCGGCCGCCCGGATCCCGCTCGCCATCCGCTTAGCGTACGGCCGTACCGCCAACCCGGCGCAGCAGTAACTCCTGAAGGTGCCCCCGGGGATCGTCCCCGGTGCCCGAGCGCCGGTGCCAGCTACCCTCCGCGTCCAGCTCGAACGCCTCCACGTCGGGGCTGAACGCGGCGGTCAGCACGTGATCCAGCTCGGCTCGGGCTACCGGGTCGTTGACCCGTACCAGCGCCTCGACCCGCCGGTCCAGGTTGCGATGCATCAGGTCGGCCGAGCCCATCCAGAACTCGGCGTTCCCGTCGTTGCCGAACCGGAAGATCCGCGAATGCTCCAGGAACCGGCCGAGGACCGACCGGACGCGGATGTTCTCCGACAGGCCCGGTACCCCGGGGCGGAGTGTGCACATGCCCCGAATCAGCAGGTCCACGTGGACACCGGCCTGGGAGGCACGGTAGAGCGCGTCGGTGATCTCCTCGTCGACCAGCGAGTTCACCTTGAACTGGACCAGCCCGGACAGGCCGAGCCGGACGTTCGAGATCTCCCGCTCGATCCGCTCGATCAGACCGCTGCGGATTCCCTGCGGAGCCACGAGCAGCTGTCGGTACGCCGTCTGCCGGCTGTAGCCGGTCAGCACGTTGAACAGGTCGGTCAGGTCGGCGCCGATCTCCCGATCGGCGGTGAGTAGGCCGAAGTCCTCGTAGAGCCGGGCGGTCTTGGGGTGGTAGTTGCCGGTGCCGATGTGGCAGTAGCGGCGGATCTGGTTGCCCTCCTGCCGGACCACCAGCGCCGTCTTGCAGTGCGTCTTGAGGCCCACCAGGCCGTAGACGACATGGCACCCGGCGCGTTCGAGCGTCCGCGCCCAGCCGATGTTGGCGATCTCGTCGAACCGGGCCTTCAACTCGACCAGCACCACCACCTGTTTGCCGGCCTCTGCCGCGTCTACCAGGGCGTCCACGATGGGGGAGTCGCCGCTGGTGCGGTAGAGGGTCTGCTTGATGGCCAGTACGTTCGGGTCCGCAGCGGCCTGCTCGATGAAGCGCTGCACGCTGGTGGCGAAGGAGCGGTACGGATGGTGTACCAGCACGTCACCGTCGCGCAGGGTGGCGAAGACGCTGCGCGGCACCTCGCCCTCGGCGAGCCGTGGGTGGGTGGCCGGCACGAACGGTGGATCCTTCAGGTCCGGCCGATCTGCCTCGCCGTAGAGCTGCCACAGCGCCGACAGGTCGAGCAGGCCGTTGACCCGTTGGACATCCTGGGCGTCCATGTCCAGTTCGCGGACGAGGAGTTCCAGCATGTGTTCGGAGATCGAGGCGGCCACCTCCAGGCGTACCGACGGGCCGAATCGACGCCGGGCGAGTTCTCGTTCGAGGGCCTGCAGCAGGTCCTCGTCCCGGTCCTCGTCAACCTCCACTTCGGCGTTGCGGGTCACCCGGAACAGGTGGCACTCCACCACCTGCATCCCGGAGAAGAGCTGGCCCAGGTGCACCGAGATCAGATCCTCCACCGGCAGTACCTGGACGCCGGGCTGATCGCGGTGGACGCGGACGAAGCGGGGCACGTTGTTGGGCACCTTGACCCGCGCGAACAGCTCCGATCCGCCGTCCGGGGCGCAGACGGAGACCGCCAGGTTGAGGGAGCGCCCGGAGATGTACGGGAACGGGTGCGCCGGGTCAACCGCGAGGGGGGTGAGCACGGGGAAGATGTGCTCACCGAAGTAGGTGCGCAACCGGGTGTGCTCGGCGTCGGTCAGGTCACCCCAACTGAGGATGCGCAGGCCGGTGGCGGCCAGCTTCGGCAGGAGGTCGTCGACGAAGCAGGCGGCCTGCCGGGAAACCAGGGTGGCGGTCTTCTCCGCGATCAGCTCGAGCTGGGTGCGCAGTGGCATCCGGTCGCCTCCGCGGACGGGCAGTCCCGCGGAGAGCCGTCGCTTCAGCCCGGCGACCCGCACCATGTAGAACTCGTCGAGGTTGCTGGCGAAGATGGCGAGAAACTTCGCCCGTTCCAGCAGCGGGGTGCGCGGGTCCTCGGCGAGCGCGAGGACCCGCGCGTTGAAGTCCAGCCAGGAGAGCTCCCGGTTGAGGAATCGGTCCTCCGGCAGCGGTTGCGTGGCGGGTGGTTCGGCGGGCGGCGCCGGCTGGTCAGAAACTGGATCGAGCACCTCCTCCAGACCGGCTGCGCCGTCGGTCGGGTCGGCGGTGTCGGTGGCCCGGGCGGACAGGAAGCGGCCGTCGGCCCCGCGGGGGCGGGAGCCGTTGTGGGGCGGAACCGTCGGTTGGTCGGCGACGGAGTCGGTGGGGTGCTCGCCAGGGGTGCTCACCCGCCCATCTTGACCTGAGCCCGGTTAACGCCAAATGAACTTGGCCGGGTTGCTCAGCTCATCGTCGGCAACGTCACGCGAATCACCGTTCCCGCCCCGTCGGTCTCCACCCGCAACCGTTGGCCGAGGCGGAGCAGCCGCAGGCCGGAGGCGTCGAAGGCCGGAGCCGGGAACGCCAGTTCGGTGCCGTCGTCGAGAAGGAGTACGCCGCTGCGGGTCGTCGCGTCGAAGGTGGCCACCGTGCCCTGCATGACCGGCACGCTACACCGGCCGACTGGCTGTTGGGGTGGTCGTGCCACACAGCGGCGCGGTGTGCGCGCCCAGCCCGAGCCGGGTGGCCGCGGCCAGGTCGGCGGCGGTGTCGACATCTCGACGCAGGCTCGGCCAGTCACCGAGCAGGGGGAGCGCACCGCTGGCCGCGTGGGCGGCCGCCGAGTTGCCACCGAAGCGTGGATCCAGGGGCATACCGGGTGGTGCGGCCAGCAGCACGGTGCCGGTGCCGGGGGCGTCGGGCACGTACCGGCGGTTGGTGGGACCGGACCGCGCCGCCGACAGGGCGGCCGCCAGCTCGACTGGGCGTAGCGCGGGCAGGTCCGCCGTGAGGCCCGCGACCCAGCCGTCTCCGGCGACCGCCGCGCCGTACCGGAAAGCGGGGTTGAGACCGGCGGCGGGGCGGTCCGGCACCACCCGGGCGCCGGCCGCCCCGGTCGCCGCCGCCACGGCCTGATCGTCCGTAACCACCAGCACCTCGGCGACCACCGAACAGGCCCGTACCGCCTCGACGGTGTCGACCGCCAACGCCAGCGCCAACGCCTCGTGGGGCCGGCCCGGCAGCGCGCCGCGGAGCCGGCTCTTCGCCGCGTCCAGCCGCTTCACCGGCACCACTACGGTCCACACCTGGGTCACCCCGCCATCCTGCCAGCCCGGTGCCGGTACCCTCACTGGCCGGACCCGGGGCGAGCAGGCATGATTTCACCTCGCGGGCGTTGAACAGGGTGGGGCGTACCGGCGGGCCGGACGGTGGCGGTAGAAGGAGGCGCGGGTGGCGCGGCGCAGGATGGGGTTCTGGCCACGGTTCGCCGTGGTGCTGGTCAAGTCCGTGATGACGATCTGGACGCGGCGGAGTTGGCGTGGCATGGAACACCTCCGTCGGCCCGGCGGGGTGATCATCGTGCCGAACCACATCTCGCACGCCGACCCGCTGGTCGCCGCGCACTTCGTCTACGACTCCGGGCGTTGGCCGCGGTTCCTCGGCAAGGCCAGCTTGTTCCGAGTGCCGCTGATCGGTGGGATCCTGCGCCGCTGCTGGCAGATTCCGGTCGAGCGCGGCACCACGGCCGCGGTCGAGTCGTTGGACCGTCTGGTCGCCGTGGTGGACAACGGCGGTGCGGTGGTGATCTACCCGGAGGGGACCACGACCCGGGAACCCGAGCTGTGGCCGATGAAGGGCAAGACCGGCGCGGCGCGGCTCGCCCTCGCCACCGGCGCTCCTGTCGTCCCGGTGGCGATGTGGGGACCGGAGCGGATGTTCGATCCCCGGACCTCCCGGCTGAACCCGCGTCCCCGAATCCCGGTGACCGTCGTCGCCGGGCCACCGGTCGACCTGGACCGGTGGGCGGGCGTCCCTCCGACGAAGGCGGTGCTTGAGGAGATGACCGACGTCATCATGCTGCGTTTGCGCGATCTGCTCGCCGAGGTTCGGCAGGCCGACCCGCCCACGCTCTGGGAACGCCCCCGCCGCGCCGACCGCCCGGGGGCGGCGGCATGAGCGGGCAGGTCGCCGTGTTGGGGGCCGGGTCCTGGGGGACGGCTTTCGCCAAGATCCTCGGTGACGCGGGCCGGGATGTCACCATCTGGGCCCGGCGACCGTCGGTCGTGGCGGCGCTACAGGCCGAGCGGAGCAACCCGGAGTACCTGCCGGGTCTGGTCCTGCCGGAGCGGGTGACGGCCACCGGGGACCCCGGGGAGGCGATCACGGGTGCCGAGCTGGTGGTGCTCGCGGTGCCGTCGCAGACGCTGCGTGGCAACCTCGCCGAGTGGCTCCCCTACCTGCACCGCGACGCCACGCTGGTGTCCCTGATGAAGGGGATCGAACTCGGCACCACCAAGCGGATGAGCGAGGTGGTCATGGAGACCGCCCGCGTCCCCGCCGACCGGGTGGTCGTGGTCTCCGGGCCGAACCTGGCCCCCGAGATCGTCGCCGAGCAGCCCGCGGCCACCGTGGTCGCCTGCCCCGACATTGACCGGGCCACCCTCGTGCAGCGGGCGATCACCACCCCGTACTTCCGTCCATACACCAACCACGACGTGATCGGCTGTGAGCTGGGGGGCGCGGTCAAGAACGTCATCGCCCTCGCGTACGGCATCGCCACCGCGATGGGCTTCGGCCACAACACCCGGGCGATGCTGGTCACGCGCGGGCTGGCCGAGACCGCCCGGCTCGGCGTGGCGCTCGGTGCCGACCCACTCACCTTCGCTGGTCTCGCCGGCATGGGTGATCTGGTGGCGTCCTGCTCCTCCCCGTCGGCTCGCAACCGCACCTTCGGCGAGCACCTCGGCCGGGGGGCAACCCTGGAGGAGGCCCGGATCGCCACCCGGCAGACCGCCGAGGGGGTCAAGAGCGCGTTGGCCATCCGGGATCTGGCTCGGGCGCACGAGATCGAGATGCCGATCACCGAGCAGGTGGAGCTGGTCTGCCACGAGGGGGTGGATCCGCGACGAGCGGTCGCGGCGCTGATGAGCCGTACGACGAAGCCGGAGTGACACGGTGACGGACGACCACGACGGAACCCGCTGTGTCCATGCCGGGCTGCCGGAGCCCGCACCCGGGGAGCCGTTCCTGCCCGGCCCGGTCTTTGCCGCGCCGTACCACCTCGATCCGTGGGCCGGGCCGGCGGGCACGCCGAACGGCTACGGTCGGTCGGACAACCCGACCCGGCGGCGGCTGGAGGCGGCGATCGGTGAGCTGGAGGGGGGCGACTGCCGGGCTTTCGCCAGCGGCCAGGCGGCGATCACTGGGCTGCTGCTGAGTGTGTTGCGCTCCGGCGACACGGTGCTGCTCCCTGCCGACGGCTACTTTCCGGTGCGGGCGTTCGCCACCGAGACTCTGGCCGGCATCGGGGTACGGGTGCTCTTCGCGCCGACCGCCGGGCCATACCCGGACCTCGCCGGCGTACGTCTGGTGTTGGTGGAGACCCCGGCGAACCCGGGCCTGGACGTCGTCGACCTGCCCGTGTTGGCGGCGCGGGCGCGGGCGGCTGGGGCCCTGCTGGTGGTGGACAACACCACCGCGACTCCGCTCGGGCAGCGTCCGTTGGAACTCGGTGCCGACCTGGTGGTGGCCTCCGGCACGAAGGCGCTTACCGGCCACTCGGACCTGCTGCTCGGCTATGTCGGCACCCGGTCGGCCGAGTTGCTCGCGGCGGTGACCCGGTGGCGGGACCACACCGGGGCGGTCCCGGGCGCCTTCGACGCCTGGCTGGCGCACCGATCCCTGGCCACCCTCGACCTGCGACTGGCCCGGCAGACCGCGAACGCCGCGGCCCTCGCCGAGTTGCTGGCGGAGCAACCGGGAGTGACCGGGCTGCGCTGGCCGGGCCGGCCGGAGGATCCGGCCTACCCGGTGGCCGTGGCGCAACTGCGCCGGATGCCGGGGGTACTCTCCTTTGATCTTGGCGACGCCGACCGCGTCGCCCGCTTCGTCGCCGCGGCCCGGCTGGTGGCGGCGGCCACCTCGTTCGGCGGGCTGCACACCACGGCTGACCGGCGGGCCCAGTGGGGTGACGACACCCCGCCCGGCTTCGTCCGACTCTCCTGCGGCGTCGAGGACACCACCGACCTGGTCGCCGACGTGGCTGCCGCGCTGCGGGTCGTCGGCGGCTGACCGCTGCCGGCCGTGTTCCCCATGGCGGGTCGTCGGTGCGGGAACTAGCCTCACGTCATCGTCTCTGGGGAGTGGAGGGCGGAACGTGGGCAGCGCGGCAACGCCGGTGGTCGTTGGTTTGGACAACGGCGGCACCAGCAACAACGCCACCGTCCTGACGGTGGATGGACGCTTCCTCGTGGACGGGTTGTTAGAGAGCCCGAGCGAGGTCCATGCCGGTCCGCAGGCAGCGATCGAGGCCCTCGCGGGTGCCTTTACCAGGGCATTGGCGTCGGTCGGCGTATCCCGGGATCTGGTCCGGGCGGTGGGGCTGGACACACCCGGTCCGGCCAGCGCCTCCGGGGTGATCTCCTCGCGTGGTTCGACCAACTTCTCCCAGCCGGAGTGGCGGGGCTACGACGTGCGGGGTGCGCTTGCGCGGCGGCTCGGTCTGCCGGTGGTGTATCTCAACGATGGCAACGCCGCGGCCTTGTACGCGCACCACTCGTACTTCGGCGCGGATGCGACGCGTCGCTCGTCGGTCTCCGCGGTGGTCGGTACCGGTCTCGGTGGCGGGCTGGTCGAAGGGGGGCGGGTGATTGCCGGCGCGGCCGGTATGGCGGGGGAGTTGGGGCACGTGCAGTTGCCGTTGACCGGCCTGCTGGCTCCCGGCCAGCCGGACCCGGTGTGCGCCTGTGGCTTCGTGGGGGACGCGGAGAGCATCGCGTCGCTGACCGGGATCGCCCGCAACCTGCTGCCGTACTGGCTGACCCGGTTCCCCGGGCATCCGCTGGCCGCCGAGCCACCGGTGCGGGCGGCGAAGCTGGTCCGCGGGCTCGGCGAGCGGGGCGACCCGCTGGCCCGGGAGATCTTCATCCAGCAGGCGGCGGCGATCGGCCGGTTGTTCACCCTCGCGGCGAACCTGGCGGATCCGCACACGTACTTCGTCGGTGGGGGTGTGGTGGAGGCGGCACCGGCGTTTCGCGACTGGTTTCTCGCCACTGTTCGCGAGCACACCATGCTGCGGAAGGAGCAGGCGGCGGTGGCGACGTTTGCGCTGGTGCCGGAGCGGGACATGGCCGGGGCCCGAGGGGTGGCCCTCGCGGCGTTGCGGGTCTAGCCGGCCCTGGGGCGATGACGGGTGGCCGGAGCCGGCTTCCGGTGGTCGGGCGACGGTGGGACCTGTACCGCCGCCCGACCGGTTACCGGCGCGGTGGCGCGGCGGCGAAGGTCATCCAGGCTGTGGGGGTGAAGAGCAGCGCCGGGCCGTCTCGGTCCTTCGAGTCGCGAACGCCCACCGCCTGAGGGAGTGTCGCGATCTCGACGCACGCCCCCGCGTCTCCGCTGTGGCTGCTTGTTCGCCAGTGGGCCCGGGTCAGCTCCGGGTCGATCGTCGGGGTCATCGTCCTACCGTCCCTCCATGAGGTGCCGAAGCTGGTCACGGCTGTCTGCCGGGCTGAGGGCCACGCTCCGCAGGTGCTCCATGATCTTGGTGCAGGTGCGGAGGTCGCCGGGGCGGTCGAGGACCATCTGGCCGGCGACCGTCTCCACCGAGGCGATGAAGGGGTCTTCGGGGTCCGCGAACTCCAGGATGTGCAGCGAGCCGCGGGTGCCGCGGTGATAGCCGGCGGCCAGCGGGATCACCTGGACGGTGACGTTGGGTAGCTCGCTGGCCTTCAGCAGGTGTCCCAGCTGTGCCGCCATCACCGTCCGGTCGCCCACCGGTCGTAGTAGGGCGCCTTCGTCGATGATGGCGTCGAGGATCGGCGGATGCGGTGCGGTGAGTCGTTGTTGCCGGTCGAGCCGGAGCTGGACCCGCTGCTCGACTTCGTCATCAGTCAGGGTGTGTGGGCCACCCCGCATCACTCCGCGGATGTAGTCGGCGGTCTGGAGTAGGCCGGGCACCACGGAGGGCTCGAAGTTGGCGATCCCGGTGGCCTCGGCTTCCAGCGCGATGAAGTCGATGGTGCGTCGGTCGAGAAGATACGAGTAGGAGACCCACCAGCCGGGCTTGCGTGCGTCCTTGGCGAGCTGTGCCGCTGCCGCGATCTCGTCTGGTGCGACCCGGTAGAGGGTCAGGAGTGCGCGGACGACGGCCGGGCTCACCAGCGTCTGCGCGTTCTCGTAGCGGGACAGGGTGCTGCGGGTGCTGTTGACTTCGTCCGCTGCGGACTCCAGGGTGAGGCCGGCGGCCTCCCGGTGCATGCGCAGGGCGATGCCCAGCCGACGGGCGCGGGCGGTCTTCGGGGCCATGTATCGATCCTTGCACATATTTGGGAAGTGGTAAATGAGAGAACGTGGGTGAGAGTTGCATTCACGGCTGTCGCAGTGTCACTCTGTTATCAGGTCCTCGCTGGTGGTTGTCGTGGCGACGGTGGCGGCGAGCGACTCGGAGGGATGAGGCGCGCGGTGGTCGGGTTACCTCCCCCGGACCCGATCGCCGCGTGCCGCCCCGGTGGCTCGCCGTCCGGAGGGACTCGAGATGCGAACTGTCCAGTTGCCCCACCAGCGCCATGGCATCACCGAGCCCAGCCCGATGGCGCTGACCCGGTACCTGGTGGTGCTCACCGATGTGCGCTCCCATGACGGTGGTCGGGACGAGCGGGCCAGCCCGGAGCGGCGCCGGCAGGTGGTGGGCGCGAGTAGTCGGGAGGCGGCCGAGCGCATCGCGGGAGCGTTCATGGCGCTGGGCATGGTGCGGGCGGGCCGGCAGCGGGTCAAGCTGATCGCGATCGGCCGGCGGCGCATTCGCGGATAGTCGACGCCCGGCGGGCTGCCGGGAACCATCGTGCCGTCTCGTTCTCATCCAGGCTAAACCGATACATCCCCAAAGTCCGGTTACGCACCGTGTTGTGGGGCGGCTCATTGCCAGGCCCTCGCGCTCTCGACGGGGTATCGCCCGCCGACGTTCACCACGCACAGTAAGGTCACCAAGGTGAGCGCCCGGCAGATGCGACGAGCCGACGAAGAGGTGAGGGCCAGTGACCACCCCAGGCAAGATCCGCGTGGCGGTCGTGTTCGGCGGACGCAGCCCGGAGCACGGCATTTCCTGTGTCAGCGCCGGTAGCGTGCTGGCGGCGCTCGACCCCGACGAATACGAGGTCGTGCCGGTAGGGATCAGCCGTGCCGGTCAGTGGGTGCTGACCGGCAGCGATCCGGCCGAGCTCGCGATCAGCGCCCGCCGGTTGCCGGAAGTCACCGCCGAGTCCGGCGCCGCCATCATGCTCAATGCTGACCCGAGCCACAGCGGGCTGATGGTGCTCGACGCGACCGCGGGGCCCCGGGCCCTCGCCGACGTGGACGTGGTGTTTCCGGTCCTGCACGGAGCGTACGGGGAGGATGGCAGCATTCAGGGGATGCTGGAGATGGCCGGCATCCCGTACGTGGGGGCGAACGTCTTCGCCTCCGCCGCCGCCATGGACAAGGAGTTCACCAAGAAGCTCTGCGCCGCCGAGGGGATTCCGATCGGCCCGTACGTGGTGCTGCGCAGCGGCATGACCTTGACCGAGCAGGACAAGCAGCGCCTGGGTCTACCGGTCTTCGTCAAGCCCTCCCGGGCCGGCTCGTCCTTCGGGATCACCAAGATCAGCGACTGGGCGGAGCTGGACGCTGCGGTCGCCACCGCCCGGCAGATCGACTCCAAGGTCCTCGTCGAGGCCGCGGTTGTCGGCCGGGAGATCGAGTGCGGAGTGTTGGAGGGCGAGGCCGGTGGGGTGCCGGAAGCGTCCGTGCTCGCCGAGGTCCGGGTGGTCGGGGAGTACGACTTCTACGACTTCGAGGCGAAGTACATCGATGCCGAGTCCGCCTGTGAGTACGACATCCCCGCCGGTCTGTCGGAGCGGGTGACCCGCCAGGTCCAGGAGTACGCGGTCCGTGCGTTCACCGCGCTCGACTGCGCCGGGCTGGCTCGGGCTGACTTCTTTGTCACCCCGGAGTTGGACATCTATCTCAACGAGATCAACACGATGCCCGGCTTTACCCCGTCATCGATGTTCCCGCGCATGTGGGCGGCCTCCGGTCTGGAGTACCCGAAGCTGGTCAACCGCCTTATCCGTACCGCCCTTCAGCGCGGGGCCGGCCCGCGCTGAGCCGTCGGAGCCCCGTGGCTCCGCCGCCGCGCTCTGGTGTTGCCGGGCAGGCAGGTCCGGTCGCAGCGGCGGCGGCCCGGCGGCGGGGTCTACTCGGGGCGGCAGCCCGTTGGGGCGTCGTCGGCGGAGGGGACCGTCGCGATGATCGTCTCCGAGACGGGGGAGACCCACTGGAGTGGTTGGTCGTAGCCGTCGGGCACCCGGACCGTGACCGTCGTCTCCCGGTCGACGGTACTCAGCACGGTGTTGCCCTCCTCTTCGCTGCCATACCAGCAGACCCGGTTGACCAACCAGAGCTTGTCGGTGTCGGCGAAGGTCGGCGCCGTGCCGCCGCAGGCGACGGTGAGGGCCGGATCACCGTACGCGGCGTTCTGCTCGGGGCCGGCGGTGACCGGCCGCTGCGGCAGATCCCGGATCGCCGACGGAAGTTGGGAGAGCAGGGCGCGGCAGACGGTGGCGGGGCGCTCGGCAAGAGCCGGAGCAGCCATCTCCACCGGGGTGGTCGACTGCGGGGTGGGGGCCGTCGCCGACGAACTCGGCTCGGATTCCGGCTGATCCGGGGCGAACTGGTTGAACGCCAGGACGCCGGCCAGCACGGTCGCCGGGAGCGCGACCGCTGTCGCGATCAAGGCCGCGCCCCGGTTGGAACGGTCCCGGCCGCCTTTTCGGGACCGTTCGGAGCCGTCGGCGGCCTCCTGGCGGGCAACGGTGTCGTCCGCGGGGGCGGATGCGTCGTCCCGGGCGGTGGTGCTCTTGGATGAGTCGGGCAGCCTGCTCACTTAGAGACGCACCACCGAACAGGTGAGGGTACGGGTGATTCCCGGCACCATCTGCACCTTGCTCACGATGAGGTCGCCGAGTTCGTCCACGGTCTGCGCTTCGCAGAGCAGCACCACGTCGTAGGGCCCGGTGACGGCGTCAACGCGGACAACCCCGGTAATCTTCGCGATCTGACCGGCCACGTCACGCGCCTGGCCGACCTCTGTCTGGATGAGTATGTACGCCTGTACCACGTTCGACCTCCCTCCGTCGCCGCTGGATGAGCGGCCCGAAGGGAGAAAATACCTTACGACCAGGTTAGATTCCGATCGGTGGAGAAGGAGAAGCGGTGAGCGAACGCGGCAACGGCGTCGTGGGGGTGGGTGAGTTTGGTCTCATCGACCGGGTGACCGCCCGGTTGTCGTACGGGCCGACCGTCCTGCTCGGCCCCGGGGACGACGCGGCGGTGGTGGTCGCCGCGGACGCCCGGGTTGTCGCCTCCACCGACGTGCTGGTGGAGGGGCGGCACTTCCGCCGTGACTGGTCCGCGGCGCAGGACATCGGCCACCGGGCAGCCGCGGCGAACCTCGCCGACGTCGCGGCGATGGGCGCGCGAACGACCGCCCTGCTGGTCGCCCTCTGTATGCCGCCGGAGTTACCGCCCGGGTGGGCGGAGGAGTTGGCCGACGGCCTGGCTGGGGAGGCCGCCATCGTGGGGGCCAGCGTGGTGGGCGGGGACATGTCGGCGAGTCCCACGCTGACCATCGCGGTGACCGCACTCGGTGACCTCGGCGGCCGGGCGCCGGTGACCCGGGCGGGGGCCCGGCCCGGTGACATCGTGGCTCTCGCCGGCCGGACCGGGTACGCGGCAGCCGGCCTCACCGTCCTGTCCCGAGGCTTCCGAACACCGCGGCTGCTGGTGGAGGCGTACCGACGACCCGAGGTTCCGTACCGGGCCGGGCCGGCGGCGGCCGAAGTCGGGGCGACCGCGATGATCGATGTATCCGACGGGCTTCTCGCCGATCTGGGGCATGTGGCCCAGGCGAGCGGGGTGGCGGTGGACGTCCGGCGGGACGCCTTCGAGGTGCCCCGGCAGATGCGTGACGCCGCCCAGGCGCTCGGCGTCGACCCGTACACCTGGCTGTTGACCGGCGGGGACGACCACGCCCTCGCGGCGACCTTTCCTCCGACGGCGACGTTGCCGACGGGTTGGCAGCCGATCGGTGAGGTCACCGCTGGTGCCGGGGTGACCGTCGACCGTCGGCAGTGGGAGGGCCCTGTCGGCTGGGACCACTTCCGGTAGGCGGGCCGGACGGTCGTACGCTGCACTGGTGCAGAACCTACAGATACGGCCCACCGGATTCGACTCGCCGACGGCGCAGCGGCTGATCCAGGCGGCCCTCGCCGACCTGGGCGTTCGATACGGCGGCAGCGGCGACGAGACCCCGGTCGACGCGACCGAGTTCGAGCCGCCCGCCGGGACCTTCCTCATCGCTCACCTCGACGGCGAGCCGGTGGCCTGTGGCGGCTGGCGCAGCCACGGTAGGTCGGCCGAGACGGCTGAGCTGAAGCGGATGTACGTGGCACCACACGTCAGGGGGCGGGGCGTGGCTCGAGCCGTCCTGGCGGCGGTGGAGCGGTCCGCGCGCGAGCAGGGCCGTCAGCGGATCGTCCTGGAGTGCGGCGATCGGCAACCCGAGGCGCTCGCGCTGTACCGTTCATCCGGCTACGCGCGAATCCCGAACTTTGGCTTCTACAAGGATGCCTCGGGCTGCGTCTCGTTCGGCCGTACTCTCTGAATCCACAATTCGCTCGGGAGCTGCCGGCCCGGCAACGCGAAACCGGCGGACCCGTCAGGGCCCGCCGGCGCGGTTTGGCTGGACGACCGCGTCAGGCGCGGGTGACCTTGCCGGCCTTGATGCAGGACGTGCAGACCTTCAGCTTCTTGGTGTTGCCACCACCGGCCGGGGTGCGCACCGACTGGATGTTCGGGTTCCAGCGGCGGTTGGTCCGCCGGTGCGAGTGGGACACGTTGTGGCCGAAGCCCGGCCCCTTACCACAGACGTCGCACACGCTAGCCACGGGATACTCCTGGGATTGATCCGTTCATGAGGTCGTCACCAGGCGCTGCCCGGGCAACCTGGTCAGGTTACCCGATGCCTGTTCGCGGTGCCCAACCCCCCCTCGGGTCCGTCCCGCCTGCCGCGGATCCCGGCTTGGCGGGAGACCCGCCTGGCCCACCGGAACCGCCCGGGCTGGCGCGGACACGCCCGGCGCGCGTCTCCGGGCCAGACGTGGGTCGTGGCGCGCCAGTAGGCTACTCGCCGTGCTGGACACCCTCGATGCCGCCGCGGTTCGCCGTTGGTGCGCGGGCGGGCTGGTCGCGTTGAAGCGCCACCAGGGCGAGATCGACCACCTCAACGTCTACCCGGTACCCGACGGTGATACCGGCACCAACCTGGTACTCACCCTCACCTCGGCCCAGCAGGCGTTGGCGATGGAGCTGGACACGCTGCCCGACGACGGGCCCACCCCGCACGGGCAGGCGCTCCGGCTGATGGCTCGGGGCGCGCTGCTCGGCGCCCGGGGTAACTCGGGAGTGATCCTGGCGCAGATCCTGCGCGGCTTCGCCGACGCGCTGGCCGCGGTCCCCGTGGTGCGGGGCCGGGCGTTGGCCGTCGCTCTGCGCGCCGCCGCCACCGCTGCCTACGCCGCCGTCGCCGCTCCGGTCGAGGGGACGCTGCTCAGCGTGGCTGCCGCCGCGGCCCGCGCCGCCGAGCGGGCCGGCCGCGACGAGTTGGGCACGGTGGCCCGGGCCGCGGCCGACGAGGCCGCCCAGGCCCTCGGCCGGACACCCCAGCAGCTACCGGCGCTGGCCCGTGCCCGTGTGGTTGACGCCGGTGGGCGGGGCCTCTGTCTCCTGCTCGACGCCCTGGTCGAGGTGGTCACCGGGGAGCCCCCGGCGCGTCCGGAGTTCACCGGCAGGTCACCCCACCCGCCGGTCGACGGTCCCCGCGAGCGCAGCGTGCCGACGTACGCCTACGAGGTGCAGTACCTGCTCGACGCCGAACCGGCCGCAGTGGCCCGGCTGCGCGAGGAGCTCGGCGCCCTGGGTGACTCGCTGGCGGTCGTCGGCGACGGCGCGGTCTCCGGTGGCACCTGGAACGTGCATGTGCACGTCGACGATGTCGGCGCGGCAATCGAGGCGGGAGTGGTCGCCGGTCGTCCGCATCGGATCGTGGTGACCCGCTTCGCCGACCAGCCCACGCCGCCCGCGTCACCGGAGCCCGACCCGGTCCCGGACCGCCGGGCGGCTGTGGTGGTGGCCACCGGCGCTGGCATCGTCGAACTCTGCGCGGCAGCGGAGGCGACGGTGGTGGAGGGCGTGCCCTCCACCAGTGAGCTGTTGAACGCCGTCCGTGCCACTGGCGCGGGCCACGTCGTGGTGCTGCCCAACGACCCCGACACCCAGGCAGTGGCGAACGACGCGGCCTCGGCGGCGTACCGGCTCGGCGTCAAGGTCAGCGTGGTCCCGACCCGGTCGCCGGTGCAGGCGCTCGCCGCGCTCGCCGTCCGGGACCCGGATCGGCGCTTCGAGGACGACGTGATCGCGATGGCCGAGGCCGCCGGCGCCTGCCGGTACGCGGAGGTCTGCGTCGCCAGCCGGGCGGCCCTGACCGTCGCCGGCCCCTGCCGGCCGGGGGATGTGCTCGCCCTGGTCGACGGTGAGGTGCACCTCATCGGGTCGGACCTGCTCGACACCTGCACCGCCGTGGTCGATCGGATGCTCGGCGGCGGTGGCGAGCTGGTGACCCTGCTGGTCGGAGCGGACGCCCCCGCCGGCCTGACCGAGGCGGTCCGCGAGCACGTGGTCCGCTCCTGGCCGTTCGTCGAGGTGCAGGTGTACCGGGGCGGGCAGCCGCACCACCCGCTCCTGGTGGGGGTCGAATGACCGCTGACCAGGCCACCGTCGACACCCCGTTGGGCAAGCTGGTCGGGGCGAAGACGGCCAGGGCGCTCGCCACCCACCTTGACCTGCACACCGCGGGCGACCTGCTCTACCACGTCCCCCGCCGGTACGACGAGCGCGGCGAGCACACCGACATTCGGTCGCTGGATGTCGGTGAGCAGGTCACCGTGCTGGCCCAGGTGCAGCGCACCGCGGTACGCCCGATGCGCCAGCGCCGCGGAAACCTGCTGGAGGTGACGGTCGGCGACGGCTCGGGGGGCGCGTTGACCCTGACCTTCTTCGGCAACCAGGTCTGGCGCGAGCGGGACCTGCGCCCCGGCCGGTGGGGGCTGTTCGCCGGTAAGGTCACCGAGTTTCGGAGCCGCCGACAGCTCAACGGCCCGGAGTACGTGCTGCTCGGCGCCGGCGATGAGGGTGAGGTGGCGGCCAGCGAGGAGGTTGAGGAGTTCGCGGGTGCGTTGATCCCGGTCTACCCGGCCGCCGCGGCGGTGCCGACGTGGGTGATCGCCCGGTGCGTGCGGGTCGTACTGGACACCGTTGACCCACCGGCGGACCCGGTGCCGGCGACCGTGCGAACCACGCGCAACCTGGTCGGCCTCGGCGCCGCCCTGCGTGAGGTGCACCGGCCCTCCAGTAAGGAGGCCCTCTATCGGGCCCGCCGCCGGCTCAAGTGGGACGAGGCCTTCGCCGTGCAGCTCACCCTGGTGCGACGCAAGCGACAGGCCGCCGATCGTCCAGCCCGACCACGACCCGTGGTGGACGGTGGCCTGCGGGACGCCTTCGACGCCCGTCTGCCGTACCAGCTGACCGCCGGCCAGCGGGAGGTCGGCACCGAGATCGCCACGGATCTGGCCAGCGCCCACCCGATGCACCGGCTGCTCCAGGGCGAGGTCGGTTCCGGCAAGACGGTGGTCGCGCTGCGTGCGATGCTTCAGGTGGTGGACGCCGGTGGGCAGGCCGCCCTGCTGGCCCCGACCGAGGTGCTCGCCGCCCAGCACTACCGCGGCATCCTCGACCTGCTCGGGTCGCTGGGGCGGGCGGGCGAGCTGGATGCCGCCGAGCACGCCACCCGGGTGGAGTTGGTCACCGGGTCGTTGGGTGCGGTGGCCCGCCGCCGGGCGCTGGGCGAGGTACGCAGCGGCGTCGCCGGCATCGTGCTGGGCACCCACGCCCTGCTGTACGAGGGTGTCGACTTCGCTGACCTCGGTCTGGTGGTGGTGGACGAGCAGCACCGTTTCGGTGTCGAGCAGCGGGACGCGCTACGGGCGAAGGCGGACCAGCCCCCGCACGTGCTGGTCATGACGGCCACCCCAATCCCGCGGACGGTGGCCATGACTGTCTATGGGGACCTCGAGGTCTCCACCCTGTCGCAGCTGCCGCGGGGACGCTCGCCGATCGCGTCGCACGTGGTTCCGGCCGCGGAGAAGCCGGCCTTCCTCGACCGGGCGTGGCGCCGGCTGCGGGAGGAGGTCGCCGCCGGCCACCAGGCGTACGTGGTGTGCCCGCGTATCGGCGACGGCCCCTCCTCCGACGAGGAGGCGGCGGGGGAGGACGACACCACCCGGCGGCCACCGCTCGCGGTGACCGAGGTGGCACCGCTGCTCGCCGAGGGGCCGCTGCACGGGTTGCGAATCGGGGTGCTGCACGGTCGACTTCCCGCGGAGGAGAAGGACGCGGTGATGCGGTCGTTCGCCGCTGGAGATCTCGATGTGCTGGTGGCCACCACGGTGGTCGAGGTCGGGGTGGACGTTCCCAACGCCACCGTGATGATCGTGCTGGACGCCGACCGGTTCGGGGTGTCCCAGCTGCATCAGCTGCGTGGTCGGGTCGGCCGTGGCTCCGCAGCGGGGCTCTGCCTGCTGGTCACCGAGGCGATGGAGGGCAGCTCGGCGCGGGAGCGGCTGGACGCGGTGGGGTCGACAACGGATGGCTTCACGCTCGCCGAGCTCGATCTGGAGCAGCGCCGTGAGGGCGATGTGCTCGGCGCCACCCAGTCTGGTCGCCGCTCGCACCTGCGGCTGCTGTCGCTGCTGCGGGACGCGGACCTGATCCGCGACGCCCGGACCGAGGCGATCGGCCTGGTCGAGGAGGATCCGGAGCTGGTGCGCCATCCGGCGTTGGCGGCATCGGTGGCCGCCCTGGTGGACGCGGACCGCGCCGAGTACCTGGAGAAGGGCTAGTCGCGCCATGGTGGCGGTCCGCCGGGTGGGAATCGGATAGGTCGGGTGGGGCTCGGATAGGTCCAGTTGCCAAGGGCGGGCCGACCAGCTGGTCGGCCCGCCCTCAGCGGTCAGGAATCCTCAGCTCAGGCGGTGAACCGGAGCTTGCGACGACGGGCCATGACGAACAGGCCGCCACCGATGGCCAGCAGCACGGCGGCACCGGCGGCGATGCCGCCAGCGGCCGCACCGGTCAGCGGCAGGCTCGGCTCGCCGCCGCCCTCACCGGGAGTGCAGTCCTCCGGCTTCTCCCAGGCGATCGGCTTGGGGTCTTCGACGCCTTCGCCGCTCGGCGTGACGGTCAGGCCCTCCTCGGCCGGGAAGGACACGGTGCCGCTCTTGCCCGGCTCGACGGTCAGCGTCTGCGGCTCACCCTTGTTCGGGGTGAAGGTCGCGGTGACGGTCTCGCCGTCCTCGGGGTTGCTGATCTGGAAGATCAGCTCGTCACAGGTGGACTTGTGGGCGCCGGTCGGCTCGCCCGGCTTGACGCAGTTGTCGGCCGGCTCCGGCGCGTCGTTGAAGAGCGGCTCTTCGATGCCCTGGACGGTCACCTTGATCGTGGCCGCCTGCTCCGCCGGAACCTCCACCGAGGTGCTCTTGCCGGGCTTGACCTTCACCTTCTTAGTGAAGTCGTCGCTGCCCTCGACGGTGAACTTTGCCGGAGCGGTCGCGTCGTCGGCGTTGTTGAGCGTGACGGTGGTGATGCCCTCACAGTCGGCGACGATGCTCGCCGTCGGCTTGGGGGCCGTCGGTGTCGGAGTCGGCGGCTCGGAGGCCGACGGAGTCGGCGTCGGCTTCGGCGCCTTGCAGGTGCCGCAGAACCTGACCTTGACCGGGCGTAGCTTGTCCTCGACGAAACCGTTTTCCCACTCGGCCCGGACGGCCAGCGACGCCTTGGTGACGTTGCCGTCCATCCGCTGGGTGGCGGTCAGCACATCCTTGACCGAGTGCGGGTACTTCTTACCGTCGGTGACGGTGATCCCGGGGATGGTGACGTCGGTGGCCTTGCCCCCGACCCAGGTCTTGGCCACGACCTCGACCAGCTTGTACTTCTTGACGCCCTTGGGGGCGTAGTTTTTGATTTCCCATTCGACAACCCACTCGCCGGTGGCAGTGTCGCAGTCGGCCTTACCCGTGACGTTGCTGTGGTGGGCGCTGGCGGGGGTGGCGAAGATGGCTACCCCGGTGAGGCCGAGCAGTGTGCCAGCGGCTATGGCGCTGGCACGCCGGAATAGGGCATGGAGACGGTTCACGTCTGCTCCTGAATGAGGGATCGGACGACGTGCCGGGCGGACGGGAGGTAGCGGCGACATTGGCGTGGACCGCGGGCTCACGGCGCTCGCCTGGGCACAGGCTGCGCTCACCAGAGCAAGCGCACGAGGGCTGACTGTACTGGCTTCTGATCAATCTCGCCGACCCGGATGAGGGGGCCTGCATCATGTTGTCGATTCGTGATCATTGATTGGCGGAGGGTTGTCAGGCAGTAACTGTCCGATGTGCCCGCTCGGTGACGTCTAGCCCGGTCCGACCCGGACTGGCGGTCGGCGTCGGCACGGCTGTCTGCGTGGTGGCGGCGGCCGGAATCGATCCGGGCGCGCTCGGCCCGGCGCGGGTGACGTAGCGTCGCACCATGACCAGGAGCAGGCGTTGACGCGCATCGTGGCGGGCGCGCTCGGCGGACGCCGCATCACCGCCCCGCCCGGCGCCGGCACCCGGCCGACCTCCGACCGGGTCCGGGAGGCGCTGTTCAGTGCCCTTCAGGCGGCGGCCGACCTGGACGGGGTTCGCTTCGCCGACCTCTACGCCGGGTCCGGGGCGGTGGGGCTGGAGGCGCTCTCCCGGGGTGCCGCGCACGTGCTGTTGGTCGAGTCGAATCCGCGGGCCGCGCGGACGATCCGGGCGAACGTGGCCGCCCTGCGGGCCGGTCCGGCCGCCCGTCTGGTCGCCGGGAAGGTCGCCACCGTGCTCGCCGACGGCCCCGAAGAGGGCCCGTATGACGTGGTCTTCGCCGACCCGCCCTACTCGGTTTCGGACGAGGAGGTCTCGTCCATGCTCGGCGCGCTCGTCGGGAACGGGTGGTTGGCGCCCGAGGCCCTCGTCGTGGTGGAGCGGTCGAGTCGCAGCGGCCCGGTCGGTTGGGTGCCAGGTGTTGCCGGCGAGCGCAGCCGTCGGTACGGCGAAACCATCCTTTGGTACGGTCGCCGATCATGAGGCGTGCGGTCTGTCCCGGCTCGTTCGACCCGGTCACCAATGGTCATCTCGACATCATCGGCCGGGCCAGTCGGCTCTTCGACGAAGTGATTGTGGGAGTGTTGATCAACCAGTCGAAGACTGGTCTGTTCACCGTTGACGAGCGCATCGACATGCTCCGTGAGGTGGTCCGGTCGTACGACAACGTTCGGGTGGAGTCGTTCCGCGGTCTGTTGGTGGACTTCTGTCACGCGCAGCAGGCCAGTGTTCTGATCAAGGGGCTCCGGGCGGTCAGCGACTTCGACTACGAGTTGCAGATGGCCCAGATGAACATTGGCCTGGCCGGCGTCGAGACACTCTTCATGCCCACCAACCCGCTCTACTCGTTTCTCTCCTCGAGTCTGGTCAAGGACGTGGCGAAGTGGGGTGGTGACATCTCCGCCCACGTGCCGGAGGTGGTCCGCGGGGCCCTGCTGGCCCGCCTCGACCCGCCGTCGCGTCGCTAGCCCGCACGTCGGCGTGCTCCAACGCCCCTGACCCGTCGTCGGCGCCGCGTCTCCGGCCCGTCGATGCCCCCTCCCGGCGACGCGCCGGGAGGGGGCATGATGCGCCGGTGGACGACGCAGCGCATCATGTGTGGGGGCGCCGAATCCGGGTTCAACCCGCATCATTGAGATCGGCCGACGAACGACAGGAGTGAGGTACCAGTGGACCCGCTCGATCGAATCGACGAACTGATCACCATGGTGGAGCAGGCCCGCTCCGTGCCGATGTCCCGCAACAACTGCATGTTCGACCGAGGCGAGATGATCGCTGTCCTCGACGAACTGCGCGCCGAGTTGCCCGCGGACCTGCGCCGGGCCGCCGCGTTGCTCGATGAGCGAGACAAAATCATGGAGGCCGGAAAGCGTGAGGCCGACCGGATCATCGCCGAGGGGGAGACGGAGCACGCCCGGCTCGTGTCGGTCAACGAGATCACCGTCTCGGCCGAGCACGAGGGTGCGCGGATCGTCGCCGAGGCGCGGGCCGAGGCGCAGCGTCTCCGGGACGAGGTGGACGACTACGTCGACACCGCGCTCGCCAACTTCGAGCAGTTCCTTACCCGGGCCCTCGCCTCGATCGAGCGGGGTCGGGACAAGATGCACGCGCTCCGGGAGATCGGCACGTTCAGCGGAGAGGAGGCCGAACGGCCGTTGAACTTCTAGGGCCGGCGTCCAGGTCCGCGGTTGGGTCGTGCCAAAACCGGCGCTCGGCACCCGCCGCCCTGGGGCGGAAACGCCCCCGGTTCGACGCTACGGCGACCGCCCAGGTAACCTCGGGTGTCGGCCCTCCCACCGGCCGGAGTCTAACTATGCCCAAGCACACACCTGAACCACTCGACCCCAGGTCGCCGCTGGTCCTCGACACGAGGGACCTGCCGCGCCGGCCTGGCGCGTTGCGTACGGTCCGGCGTGCGGCGGCGGCACCGGCGGACCTCGGCGTGGAGTTGATCGGCGTGCCGGCGGGTGCTGATCTCGACCTCGACCTGAGGTTGGAGTCGGTATCCGAGGGCGTGCTCGTCTCTGGGACCATCAGTGGCCCCATCAAAGGCGAGTGCAGCCGCTGTCTGCGCGAGATCGACGACGTCGTGGCCGTCCCGGTCCAGGAGCTGTACGCGTACGAGAACAGCACCACGGACATGACGGCCGACGAGGACGAGGTGGGCCGGATGCAGGGCGATCTGATCGACCTGGAGCCGGTGCTGCGGGACGCGGTGGTGTTGACGCTGCCGACCAACCCGCTCTGCCGGGAGGACTGCCCAGGCCTGTGCCCCGACTGCGGGGTGGGCTGGGCTGAACTACCGGCCGATCACAGCCACCAGCAGGTCGACCCGCGTTGGGCGGCCCTGTCGCAACTGACCCGTAAAGAGGAGTAAGAACCGTGGCCGTCCCCAAGCGCAAGATGTCGCGCAGCAACACCCGGTCCCGTCGGGCGCAGTGGAAGACCGCGGCGGTTGCGACCGTGGCCTGCCCGCAGTGCAAGTCCGCCAAGCTGCCGCACGCCGCCTGCGCCGTCTGCGGCACCTACAACGGCCGTCAGGTCCTCGAGGTCTGACCTGGACGACGAGTGACGCCCCCGACCTCTGGTCGGGCGGCGCGTGCGCCCAGGCGCTCGCCCGATGCCCCGGCTCCCATCGACACCGGCTTGTCTGTTCCGGCCGAGGTCCCGGTGGAGCCGGGCATCGTGCGGATCGCCGTCGACCTCCTCGGCGGGGACGACGCTCCCGCCGTCGTGGTTGACGGCGCTCTGCGGGCCGTCCGTGCCGACCCCGATCTACATGCCCTGCTCGTCGGCCCGCCCGAGGCCGTCGGCGAGCTGACCGCCACCCTCGATCCGGCCGAACGCGCCCGGATCGCGATTCGCCCTGCTGAACGCGGAGACCACGCCACCGCGCGAGCCAACTCCACCGTTGGTGCCGCCGTGAACGCCGTCCGCGACGGCACCGCCGACGCGCTCGTCTCCGCCGGTTCGACCGGTGCGACCGTCACCGCTGCCGCCCTCGGCCTCGGCCGCTGGCCCGACGTCCGGCAGCCGGCCCTGGCCGCCACCCTGCCCGGGGTGAACGGCCCGGTGGTCCTCCTCGACGTCGGCGGCTCGTTGGAACCCCGTCCGGCCACCCTCGCCCGGCACGCGACGCTGGGCGCCGCGTACGCCGCCGTCACGCACGGGCTCGAGTCACCGCGGGTCGGGCTGCTCTCGATCGGCACCGAGCCCGGTAAGGGCGACCGGGCGCGACGCCTGGCCGATCCCATCCTCGCCACGGCATCGCTGCCGTGCGCCGCGTGCTACGTCGGCCTGGTCGAGGGGTACGACGTCGCGTCCGGCGCGCGCGCCGATGTGGTGGTCACCGACGGATTCACGGGTAACGTGCTGCTCAAGGCGATCGAGGGCGCGTACGCGTTGACCGGTGGCCCACCGGCTGACGGCAGGGCTCCCCGGGCCGCGGCTCTGCTCGGCGTGGCGGGCACAGTGGTGGTCTGCCACGGTGCCGCCCACGGCAGAGACATCGCCTCGGGCGTCGCGCTGGCCGCCCACCTGGCCCGGCGCGGGGCCGCCGACCAGGTCCGTGCGCTCCTCTCCGACATCGGTGCGGAAGCTCCCACGGACCGTTACGACCGCATCACCGATACCGAGGTACGCACATCATGAGCATCGACAAGCGCCGCCGACCAGTCGTCGGACACCTGGAAGCGGCGTTCGGCGTGGCGCTGGACCCGGAGCTGCTGGAGCGGGCGTTGACCCACCGCTCGTACGCGTACGAGAACGGCGGTCTGCCCACCAACGAGCGGCTGGAGTTTCTCGGCGACTCGGTGCTCGGCGTGGTGATCACGACCGCGTTGTTCCACAACCATCCGGACCTGCCCGAGGGGCAGCTGGCGAAGCTGCGTGCCAGTGTGGTCAACATGCGGGCCCTCGCCGAGGTGGCCCGCGGTCTGGGTCCCACCGGCCTCGGCCCGTATCTGCTGCTCGGCAAGGGGGAGGAGAGCACCGGCGGGCGGGACAAGGCGAGCATCCTCGCCGACACGCTGGAGGCGCTGCTCGGTGCGATCTATCTCGAGAGCGGCCTGGAGACCGTGGCGACCGTCATCCACCGCCTCTTCGACCCGCTGATGGCCGAGTCGGCCGGGCGGGGCGCGGCGTTGGACTGGAAGACCAGCCTGCAGGAGCTGACCGCCGCGCAGGGGTTGGGCGTCCCGGAGTACCGCATCGAGGGCACCGGGCCGGATCACCTGAAGACCTTCACCGCCTGGGTGGTGGTGGCCGGCCGGCGCTACGGCGGTGCGGAGGGGCGGAGCAAGAAGGAGGCCGAGCAGCGGGCCGCCGAAGCGGCCTGGCGGACGCTGACCGAGCAGGCGGAGCAGGAGCCGGCCAGCGCCGGCAGCGGGGCGGCCGGCAGTGCCTGAGCTGCCGGAGGTCGAGACCGTCCGGCAGGGGCTGGCGCAGTGGGTGACCGACCGGCGGATCGCCGAGGTGCAGGTACTGCACCCGCGCGCGGTGCGCCGACACGCGGCCGGTGCCGCCCACTTCGCCGACGTGCTCAGGGAAACGACGGTCCGGGACGTGCGGCGGCGCGGAAAGTACCTGTGGCTACCGCTGGACAGCGGCGATGCCGTAGTCGGGCACCTCGGTATGTCGGGGCAGCTGCTCCTGCAGCCGGCTGCGGCACCGGACGAAACCCACCTCCGGGTCCGGTTCCGGTTCGCCGACGACGGACCCGAGTTGCGCTTTGTCGACCAGCGGACGTTCGGTGGGTTGTCGGTCAGCGCGGGGGGCGCGGAGCTGCCCACGGAGATCGCACACATTGCCCGGGACCCGTTGGACCCGGAGTTCTCCGACGCCACGTTCGTCGCGGCGCTCCGCCGCCGCCGTACCGA
The DNA here is from genome assembly GCF_000016425.1 of Salinispora tropica CNB-440. Lineage (GTDB taxonomy): Bacteria > Actinomycetota > Actinomycetes > Mycobacteriales > Micromonosporaceae > Micromonospora > Micromonospora tropica. The sequence continues at coordinate 1,447,800 of NC_009380.1, forward strand.
GATCAAGCGGGCTCTGCTGGATCAGACGCTGCTCTCCGGCGTGGGCAACATCTACGCCGACGAGGCGCTCTGGCGAGCTCGGCTGCACGGCACCCGCCCCACCGACGGGCTGACCGGCCCGGCCGTGCTGCGCCTGCTTGGACACGTCCGGGATGTGCTCGGCGAGGCGGTCAAGGAGGGCGGAACGAGCTTCGACGCCCTGTACGTCAACGTCAACGGCGAGAGCGGCTACTTCGATCGGGCGCTGAACGTATACGGGCGGGCGGACCAGCCGTGCCGGCGGTGCGGTGAACCGGTGCGCCGCGAGGCGTTCATGAACCGGTCGTCGTTCAGCTGCCCGCGCTGCCAGCCGCGGCCCCGCAGGGCGGTACCGGCTCGCGGCTGAATGAAAGCGCCCGGTTGAGGCACGCCGTTCGGCGTTGCTCAACCGGGCACCTGGGTGGGACGGGGTTGACGACGACCCGTGGTCAACGGGGCGCGGCGAAGACCTGCGTCCAGTAGGGTCCGTTGCTGGTCGCGATGCCGATCCCGATTTCGGTAAAGGAGCAGTTCAGGATGTTCGCCCGGTGGCCGGAGCTGTTCATCCACGCCTTCATCACCGCGGCGGGCGACTGCTGGTTCCAGGCGACGTTCTCCCCGTAGGTGCGCCACTGGTAGCCGACATCGTCGATGCGGTCTCCGGGGCTACTGCCGTTGCTGCCGTCGTGTGACATCTTCCGGTTGTCGGCCTGGTCCTGGCTGTGCCGCTGGGCTGCGGTCATCAGCTTGTCGTCGATGCTCAACGCCGCGCAGCCGGCCTCCTTGCGCTCAATGTTGGCCAGCCGAACCACCTCGGCCGCGTCTTCGCTGACGTTGCCGTTGGCGGGCGCGGTGGTGCTGTTGGTGGGGGGCGCGGTGGTGCGGTTCGGGGTGGGCCGGGGGGCGGCGGTGGAGCGCGAGGCCGTCGGGCTCGGCTTGCGACTCGGCGTGACCGACGGTGACGGTGATGGCGACGTCGTGGTCGGCGTGGCGCTGGGGCTGGCCGAGGTCGGCGTGCCGCTGGGAAACGCACTCTCCTCGGTCGGGTTCGTCGCCACGATGTCGTCGATGGCCGAGGTGGGGCTGGCGTCACCGCCACCGGCGAAGGTAACGGCGCCGACCCCGAGGCTCACCACCAGTGTGGCTGCCGCCGCGGCTCCGCCGATGAGCAGCGGTCGCCGGTGCCGACGACGGGGCCGATCCTCGCCGGCGGGCACGTCACCGGCGGCTGCGGCTTCCGCGAGGGACGGCATGCTGGTCGTTGGTTCGTCGGCGTACCAGCCGGTCGGCTCCGGGGCCTGCCACTGGCCGGTGGGCTCGGGCCCGCCGGTGGGGGTGGCCGCGCCGTGCCAGCTACCGGTGGGCTCGTTCCGTCCGCCCGCGAACCGCTGGTCGGGCCGGTCGCCCGGCTGCTCCCGCTGCCAGTTCTGGGTGGGCTCTCCGTGCTGCCAGGTCGGGGTGGCTTCCCAGCCCTGCGTGGGCTGTTCGTGGTAGGGGTCACCGACGGGACCGTGGTACGGGTGCTCCGCGGCTCCCCAGCCTCGCGCGGGCTCGGCGTCCGACCGCCAGTGCGCGGTCGGCTGCTGTCGGTCCCACTCGTCGGTGGGCTGCTCCCGTCGGTCGGTGGGCTCCCATCGGTGAGGAGGTCCATCCGGCTCGTCACCGAACAGGTAGGCGGAGCGTGGCTCCGGGCGGTCTGTCGGCCACGCTGGTTCATCGGCCGCCGGTTCGGGTTGCCGACGGCTACCGTCTGGGTTCCTCGGGTCGTTCCAGCCGTACACGACGGTCGCCTCCACGGGTTGAGGTGCGGGCCGGGGCGACGCTACGTCGCGGCCGTTGCCGGCGGCAACGTGGCTAAGAAAGAGTTAAGGGGAACCCGGATCCCAGGGGTGGGGACTTGGCGGAAGTAGTGCGTACAGTTGGGTTGCCCGGACAGTGCATGTCCGCGCCGAAAGGCAGCCCCGTTAGGTGGACAGGTCGACGTGGAGATGAGCCACGGCCTGTGGCAGCTTGACGAAGGAGGGGGTGCCGGCTCAATATGTAGGTGTCGCCAGTCGCGCCCGGTCATGCCCAGAATTTGCTGGAGTGACAGTCGCGTACTAACTGGGCGCGCGTTGGCCGGCTTTCCCGGCAGCGCATATCAAGGAGTCAACATGGCGAAGGCCCTGTACGGCCACGTAGGTGCGGCGCCCGATCGGCGCCTGCTCGACGAGGTCACCCGACTGCGTGCCACGGTTCAGGCACTCGAGTTCGAGATCACGCGGCTGCGTGCCGAGAACGATCGGCTCGCGGCGGCGGCAGCCGAGGCGGACGACCTGCTCCGTCTCGCCGAGCCCGCGCTGACCTGACCCACCAGGTCCGCACTGATCCGCAGCTCGCAGAAAACTGAATCGCACCATGCAGAGAAGCGCGCCGACACGACTGTGCCGGCGCGCAGTTCTGCGTACGCAGTCACCCGGGGGCGCCGCCGCCTGTGTCTCCCGTCACCTGTGTGCCCTGTCACCGGTGCGGCCCGTCGCCTGATTCGGTTTACGGGGCGCCGAAACAGCGCCCCGAGTGCCGGCGTCCTCGGATCGGGTCGGTGTGAGATCTGAATCGGATATGACCGGCGGTGGCGCCGCAGGCGGGTCGCGTGCGCGGTGGCTGCCGACCGCGGGTTAGTCTGCGGGTTCACCAGGTCCGCGCAGCCGGGCGACGGTACGGCGGCCACCGGACGAGGATCGATAAGGTGCATCTCAAGAGCCTGACGGTCAAGGGCTTCAAGTCCTTCGCCTCAGCGACGACCCTGAAGCTGGAACCGGGTATCACCTGCGTGGTGGGTCCGAACGGTTCCGGCAAGTCGAACGTCGTTGACGCCATCGCCTGGGTCCTTGGCGAGCAGGGCGCGAAGGCGCTGCGGGGCGGCAAGATGGAAGATGTCATCTTCGCCGGCACCGCCGGACGGGCACCGTTGGGCCGGGCCGAGGTGACCCTGACCATCGACAACACCGACGGCGCGCTGCCCATCGAGTACACCGAGGTCTCGATCACTCGCCGGATGTTCCGCTCCGGTGAGAGCGAGTACGAGATCAACGGCGACTCCTGCCGGTTGCTCGACATTCAGGAGCTGCTCAGCGACTCCGGCATTGGCCGGGAGATGCACATCATCGTCGGGCAGGGCCGGCTCGACGGCATGCTGCACGCCAAACCGGAGGACCGACGGGCCTTCATCGAGGAGGCGGCCGGCGTCCTCAAACACCGCAAGCGCAAGGAAAAGGCGCTGCGGAAGCTCGACGCGATGCAGACCAACCTCAACCGGCTCACCGACCTCACCGTCGAACTGCGCCGCCAGCTCAAGCCACTCGGCCGGCAGGCCGAGGTGGCCCGACGCGCCGCGGTCATCCAGGCGAACCTGCGGGACTCCCGGCTCCGACTGCTCGCCGACGACCTCGCCACCCTACGCGGCACCCTGGCCAAGGAGATCGCCGACGAGACCGCGCTGCGCGAGCGGCGCGAGCGGGTCGAAGCCGAGCACGCCGAGGTGCAGGCCCGCCTCGGCGAGCTGGAGGCGGCGCTCGCCGAGGACGCGCCGCTGCTCGCCGCCGCCCAGGACACCTGGTACCGGCTCTCGGCCCTACAGGAGCGCTTCCGGTCGATGGAGCAGCTCGCCCGAGAGCGACGGCGTCACCTCAGCGCCACGCCGGACGATGAGCGGCCGGGTCGTGACCCGGACCAGCTGGAGGCGGAGGCGGAGCACGTCCGTGAACAGGAGGAGGAGCTCCGCGCGGCGCTCACCGACGACCAGGTCCGGCTGGCGGAGGCGGTGGAGCACCGCCAGGAGTTGGAGCGGCAGCTCGCCGCCGCCGAGCGGGAGCTGGTGGTGGCGGCGAAGGCCATCGCCGACCGCCGGGAGGGGCTGGCTCGACTGGCGGGGCAGGTCAACTCCGCCCGCGCCCGTACCGCCACCGCCGGTGAGGAGATTGAGCGCCTCACCTCCGCCTACGCCGACGCCCTTGCCCGGGCGGAGCGGGCCCAGGCCGAGCTGGACGCCGTGGAGGAGCAGTCCACCACGGCCGATCGGGACAACGCCGGCCTGGATGCCCGCCACGCCGAGGCGGTCGCCGGCCAGGAGCAGGCGCAGGCGGGGGTCCGCTCGTGCAGCGACGCCGAACGATCCGCCGAGAAGGAAGCCGCCACCTGGAAGGCCCGCGAGGAGGCGCTCGCCCTGGGCCTGCGTCGCAAGGACGGCGCGGGTGCCCTGCTGGCTCGGGCGAGCGAGGTGCCGGGGCTGCTCGGCGGCCTCTCCGGGCTGCTCACCGTCTCACCCGGGCACGAGGCCGCGCTCGCCGCTGCGCTGGACGGGCTCGCCGACGCCGTCGTGGTCAGCGGCGTGGACGAGGCGGCCGAGGCGATCCGCCTACTGAAGATCACCGATGCTGGTCGCGCTGGTCTCCTGGTGGGCAGCCCGGCCGGCCCGGGCATGACCGGCCCGGCCGACGCGCTGCGCCCCAAGCTGCCCGATCGGGCCCAGTGGGCGCCGGACCTGGTGGACTGCGCCCCGCAGATCCAACCCGCCGTACACCGGGCGCTACGCGATGTCGTCCTCGTCCCCGACCTCGCCACCGCCGCCGAGGTCGTCGGCGACAACTCCGGGCTGCGAGCGGTCACCCCGGAGGGCGACGTGCTCGGGGCGTACGCCGCGGCTGGCGGGTCGGCCAAGGCGCCGAGCTTCATCGAGGTACAGGCCGCCGTGGAGGAGGCGCGGACCCACCGCGCCGCCGCCGAGCGGACCGCTACCCAGCTGCGCGAGCAGCTGGTGCAGGCGCGGGCCGAGGTGGCCGTGGCGAAGGAGGCGGTGCAGCAGGCCGCCGCCGCGAAGCGGGAGGCCGAGAGTCACCGCAACGCCGCCGCTCGCCGCCTCGCCGAACTGGGGGCCGCGGCGCGGTCGGCGCGGGCCGAGACCGAACGGCTCGGCGCGGCCCGTTCCCGCGCGGTCGAGGCCCGCGAGCGGGATCTTGCCACCCTGACCGAGATGGCGGAGCGGCTGCGGCTGGCCGAGGAGGCGCCGGCGGACGTCGAACCCTCCGCTGAGGAGCGCGACGAGCTCGCCGCGGCGCTTCCCCGGGCCCGGCAGAACGAGATGGAGGTACGGCTGGCGGTGCGCACCGCCGAGGAGCGGGTTTCCTCGATCGCCGGACGGGCCGACTCGCTACGCCGGCAGGCCACGGCCGAGCGGGCCGCCCGGGAGCGGGCGGCGGCGCGGCGGGCGGTGCGTGCTCGGGGCGCCGCGGTCGCCGGGGCGGTGGCCGCCGGAGCGCACACGGCGCTGGCCCGGCTCGATGTCTCCATCGCGCAGGCGGCACAGCAGCGGGACGCCGTGGCCGGTCAACGTGCCGCCCGGGAGGCCGAGCTCTCCGAGGTGCGCGGCGCGGCCAAGCGCCTCGGTGCGGAGCTGGAGCGGCTGACCGGCCAGGTGCATCGCGACGAGGTCGCCCGCGCCGAGCAACGGCTGCGGATCGAGCAGTTGGAGGCGAAGGCGGCCGAGGACTTCGGCCTGGACCTGACGACCCTGATCGCCGAGTACGGTCCGGCGCAGCCGGTTCCGCCGACCGACGCCGAGGTCGCCGCCGCCGAACGGGACGACCTGCCGGTGCCCGAGCCGGCCCCGTACGAGCGGGCGGTGCAGGAGAAGCGGGCCGCCAAGGCGGAGCGGGAACTCACCCTGCTCGGTAAGGTCAATCCCCTCGCGCTGGAGGAGTTCGCGGCGCTGGAGGAGCGGTACAAGTTCCTCTCCGAGCAGCTTGAGGACCTGAAGGCCACCCGGCGGGATCTGCTGACCGTGGTCAAGGATGTGGACGACCGAATCCTGGCGGTTTTCGCCAGCGCGTTCGCCGACACGGCCCGGGAGTTTGAACAGGTTTTCAGCGTGCTCTTTCCCGGGGGTGCGGGGCGGCTGGTGCTCACCGAACCGGACGACCTGCTCACCACCGGCGTCGAGGTGGAGGCCCGCCCGCCGAGCAAAAAGATCAAACGGTTGTCGCTGCTCTCCGGCGGGGAGCGGTCGCTGACCGCGGTGGCGATGCTGGTGGCGATCTTCCGTGCCCGGCCCAGCCCGTTCTACATCATGGACGAGGTGGAGGCGGCGCTCGACGACGTGAACCTGGGCCGCCTGCTGACGCTGCTCGCACAGCTGCGGGAGAAGAGTCAGCTGATCGTCATCACGCACCAGAAGCGGACGATGGAGGTCGCGGACGCGCTCTACGGCGTGACCATGAGAAGCGGGGTTACCCAGGTAATCAGCCAGCGGCTCGACCGAGCCGGGGGCGGTCAGGAGGATAACGAGTGAGTCGGGAACGAGCGACGGCGCTGTTGGTGGACTTCGATGGGGTGCTGCGCCGCTGGGACCCGGCGGTCGCTGCCGGCGTCGAGCGGGCGTACGGGCTCACCGAAGGTGTCCTCGGCGAGATCGCGATGTCCTGGGGGCTGCTTCAGCCGGTCCTGACCGGGCGGGTGAACCACGCCGAGTGGATGGCCAGCGTGGCCGCGGCGCTGGCCCCGTCGGTGGGGGAGCAGCAGGCCCAGGCGGCCGTGGACGAGTGGCAGCGCTACCGGGGCGAGGTCGACCCGCAGGTGCTGACGTTCGTCCGGGAGGTCCGGGCGTCCGGAGTCCCGGTCGGGCTCGCCACGAACGCCACCGACGTGCTCGATGCCGACCTCGCCGCTCTCGGGCTCGAGGGTGAGCTGGATGCCGTGGTCAACTCGTCGGTCGTCGGCGTACACAAGCCGGCAACGGAGTACTTCCAGGCGGCCTGCGAGGCGCTGCACACCCCGCCGTCGCGGGTGCTGCTCGTCGACGACGACGACCGGGTGATCGCGGGGGCCCGGGTGGCCGGCCTGTCGGCGCATCGCTGGAGCGGCCCCGGCGACCTGCGCTACCTGCGGGCCGCCCTGGCCCCGAACGGCTGACGGTCAGTCCCCGGTAACGCCGTCGAGGCGTTCCCGGATCAGGTCGGCGTGGCCGTTGTGCCGGGCGTACTCCTCGATCATGTGGAGGTAGACCCAGCGCAGGCTCAACCGCTCGTCGCTGCCGTCCCGTCGCCGCAGCGTGAACTCCTCGTCGAGGTCGCGTCCGGCGGCGGCGTCGTCGGCGGCCTCGATCTCGGCCCGGAAGGCGGCGAAATCGGCCTCCGGGTCGGCGGTCTCCACCCGGAACTCGGCGTCCGGGTCAGCAGCGAAGTCGTACAGGTCGGGCACGTCCTGCCCAGCGAAGCGCTGCCGGAACCACGCCCGCTCGACGTAGGTCAGGTGCCGGATCAGGCCGAGGAGGGAGAGCGGGGACGGTGCGACGCTCGCGGTGCGCAGCTGGTCGGCGGTCAGGCCGGCGCACTTGTGCAGCAACGTGTCCCGGTGGTAGTTAAGCCAGTCGGTGAGCAGGGCGCGTTCGGCGCCGAGGTGAGGCTCGTGTCGGCGGTCGATCTCTGGTGCTTTCCAGGTCATGCCCCTCATCCTTGCGCCGGGGCCGGATCGGGGGCGAGCGCACCACCCCCGGTGAGAGCTCTGCCTCAGCCGGTCGGACCGGGCCCGGCGCGGGCCGGGGAGCCGGGACCGCGTCCTCGGCGTTGGCCGGGTATCAGCCGCTGGTGAGGTCGCGGCGCATCACTTCGTGCAGCGCACCCGCGCTGGTGGTGCCCGAGATCGTCACCTCGGCCGTCCGCCCGTCGTGTCGCAGGGTGCCGATGGCGTTGCCGAAGTACGGGCCGGCCAGCTTCGTCCAGCGCAGCGGCGGCCGGTCGGTCCCGGCGGTGCGAGACAGTGCTCGGGCGGCCATGGCCAGGACGGGTGACCAGCCCAGCCGCAGCAGCGGACGCATCCCGGCCGGCACCTGGTTGTGCAGCGGGGAACAGGTGAGCTGGTGTACGGGGGTGACCACCGCCGGATCGGCGAACCGGGCCCGGGCCACGTACGAGTGGTGCACGTCGCCGCCGAGGACACTGATCGACGCCGGCGGGGGGCTCGGGTCGCTCTCCACCGGCTGCCCGGGCTGCCCCGGCTCACGGCGTGGCCGGGTCGCCCCGTCCGGTGTGCCACCACCGATGCGGGCGAAGAGCTTCCCGAGCGCGTCGAAGGAGCGACGGAACGCCGCCCAGTGTTCGAGGTCGAGAGCGCGGCGTAGCTTCTCCGCCGCGTCGGCCACCCAGCGCCGGTGGGAGTCGGCGAGCACCTCGTTCCACGCCTCCACGTGGTGGATGCCGGGCGGCAGCAGCCAGGGCAGGGACGACCCCACGACCAGGTGGTCGTAGCTGCCGTGGGTCTGGTTGACCAGCCAGGACCACTCGCCCGGCGGCAGCATCGCCCGCCGGCCCGACGCCAGCACCCGGCTGCACCGGTTGTCGACCATGACCAGGCGGGTTCGGCCGACATCGAGCGCGAAGCTCCACTGGTACTGAACCGCCCGCCACCGTTCGGGGTCGTGTGCGAGGTCGGACTCCCGGTCGACCCGGTGGCCGAACTCGCGGAGTACGTCGGTGGCGTCTTCGGCGACGGTCACCTTCGCGTAGAGCGGGTCGGCGGCGATCTCCTCCGGGGCGAGGTTGCCCAGGTGCTGGTAGACCCAGTAGGAGGCCAGCCCGCTGCTGATGCGCTCGCCCCACCAGGGCTGGGCACGCGCGTCCGCGCGCCAGGCAGCGGAGGTGTTCCAGTCGTCCACGATTTCGTGGTCGTCGAAGATCATGACGTTCGGCACGGTGGAGAGCAGCCAGCGGGTCTCCGGGGCGCGCCACGACTCCAGGTAGAGCTTGGTGTACTCGTCGAAGCTCACCACCTGGTCCACCGGCGCGCCCACCGGCCGCCGACGCCGCCGCCGGAGCAACCGTCGTACGGTCGGTGAGGTCTCGTCGGCATAGACCTGGTCCCCGAGGAGCACCAGCAGGTCGGGCAGGTCCGCCGGATCGCCGGTGGCGGCCAACCCACGCGCGTACGCGTCGAGCGCGTCCGGGGGCAGCCGGCGGGCGGTGGCGCGCTGGGTGGTTTCCCGGCACGAGCCGAACACCAGGCGTACCGGCTGTTCCCGGTCGTCGGTGGCCCGGGTGCGGATGATGCTGGGTCGGTACGGGCGGGGCTGCGGCCAGACGGGTTCCCCGTCGAGCAGCACCTCGTAGCTGGTGGCGGTGTCGGGCGTCAGCCCGGAGACCACGACCAGGGCGTAGTGGTGCTGGTAGGCGGAGAAGGTGGACGCGGTGCCGGTGGCGCCATCGGCCGTACGGACGGTGACCGTCGCGGGGGCGCTGGTCTCCACCCAGATGGTGGCCTGCGTGCCGACAACCCGGCGCAGCAGCGGGCCGACGAGCAGGTCTGCGGCGGGCATGGTGGGCCTCCCGATGAGCGTTTCGTCCGAGCTGGCCGGCCGGCGGGCGCAGCGCTGCGATGCGGATGAGCCTATTGCCCGCCGGATTCCGGCGGGGGTGCGGTGGTGAAGACGCAGTCGCCGGCGTCTGACAGGATTTCGGGCATGACGGATTACCTCCTCATCGCACTCGCCCTGCTCGGCGTGCTGATCCTCGGCACCGTCGGGCTGGTGGCACCGAAGCTGCGTCGCCGTCGGGAGCCGCCGTTGCCGACGACGGAGGTCGAGACCCGCGCCGAGGAGGACCTCGCCGGGCCGCCGGTGGAGGCGGCCGAGGCGGTGCCGCCCACCGGGATCCTGGTCGAGCCGCCGCCGGCTGCCCCGGTGCAGGTGCCGGAGGTCCCGGTGGAGGTCCCGGAGCCGACCGCCGGACGGCTGGTCCGGCTTCGCTCCCGGCTGTCCCGCTCGCAGAGCGTGTTCGGCAAGGGGCTGCTGGGCCTGCTCAGCCGGGACCGCCTCGACGAGGAGACCTGGGAGGAGATCGAGGACAGTCTGATCACCGCGGACGTCGGCATCGACTCCACCCGGGAGATCGTTGACCGGCTCCGTGAGCGGACCCGGGTGCTCGGCACCCGCACCGTCGCCGAACTGCGGGCGCTGCTCGCCGCCGAGTTGGTCAACGCCCTCGACCCGGAGCTGGACCGCGCCCTGCACACGGCACCGAAGGACGGCATGCCGGCGGTGCTGTTGGTGGTGGGGGTCAACGGGGCCGGGAAGACCACCACCTGCGGCAAGGTCGCTCGGGTGCTGGTGGCGGATGGCCGGAGCGTGATCCTCGGCGCGGCCGACACGTTCCGCGCCGCCGCCGCGGACCAGTTGGAGACCTGGGCGGGTCGGGTCGGGGCGGAGACCGTCCGGGGCCCGGAGGGGGCCGACCCGGCCAGCGTCGCCTTCGACGCGGTCAAACGCGGTATCGAGACCGGGGTGGACACGGTGTTGGTGGACACCGCCGGCCGGCTCCAGAACAAGATCGGCCTGATGGACGAGCTGGGCAAGGTCAAGCGGGTGGTGGAGAAGCACGGTCCGATCGACGAGACGTTGCTGATCCTCGACGCGACCACCGGCCAGAACGGTCTGGAGCAGGCGCGGGTATTCACCGAGGCGGTGGACGTGACCGGCGTCGCGCTTACCAAGCTCGACGGCACCGCCAAGGGCGGCATCGTGATCTCCGTGCAGCGCAAGCTGGGCATCCCGGTGAAGCTGGTCGGCCTCGGCGAGGGTAAGGACGACCTGGCCCCGTTCGACCCTGCGCAGTTCGTGGACGCGCTGCTGGGCGCCGAGGCGACCGGGTCGGACGCGTAGCCCCGCGGCCATGACCGACGATCGCGCCTACGTCGGGTGGCGCGACCCGCACCACCCGACGTCCCGCCTCGGGCGGCCGTATGTGACGGCGCAGGAGATCCCGCTGCGCGGCGGCAACGTGAGCACGGTGGTCCGGGTCGGGGACACGGTCCGGCGCAACGCCGGCCCGTGGACACCGTCGGTGCACGCCCTGCTGCGGCATCTGGAGTACGCGGGCTTCACCGGCGCGCCCCGGGCGCTGGGGATGGATGAGCGCAACCGTGAGGTGCTGTCGTACCTGGAGGGGGAGTGCGGGGAGTATCCGCTGGCCCCGCACTGGGTAACCGACGAGGCGCTGGTGACGGTCGCCACGATGCTGCGGATGTTCCACGACGCGCAACGCGGCTTCGTGCTGCCGCAAGGGGCGGTGTGGCGTTCCTTCGGGCCGTCGCCGGAGAACGAGGTGATCTGCCACCACGATGCCGCCCCACACAACGTCATCTGGCGTCCGGACGGCACCCTTGGGATGATCGACTTCGATCTCGCCTCGCCGGGCTCCCGTATCTACGACGTCGCGTACGCGGCCTGGACCTGGGTGCCGGTCTTCGCCGACCGGGACTCGATCACCCTCGGGTGGCGGCGTCCGGACCGGCCGCGGCGGCTGCGGCTCTTCGCCGACGCGTACGGGCTCATCCCGCGCGATCGGCATCGGCTGGTTCGTACGATCCGCAAGCGGATCGTTGACCACGTGGAGGGCATCCGGCGGATGGCCGCCGCCGGGGATCCGGCCTTCGTGCGGATCGTTGACCGGGGGCACCTTCGCCGTCCGATGCGGGACCTGCGCCTGCTCGAGTACGAGCAGCATGCCCTTGAGAGCGCACTCAGGGCGCCGGCGAGGTCGTTCGGTGATGCCGGGTAGGGGTCAGGGGGAGGGGCACTGTCGCGGGTGCACCTGGTGGATGTGCGCCCGGTGCGTCCGTCGAGGTCGCCGATAGTTCATATGGGGATATTTGTCGTATTCATGTTTATTTGAGATCAATGTCGTTTTTACTCCTAGATGGCTGCTACTGCCTGCCTGGTAGCCGAGGAGCGCCAGCCCGGGCTGCCCCGGGCGGTGCGTTCCTCGTCCATGACGGGGAAGGGACACCGAAACGACATGAACGATCAGCACCGTACACACGAACCGGCTCGCCTCGATGGGGGTCGGACGAGACCACGATGGTGGGCTGTCGGGCTGGCCGGTGTGACCGGCTTGGCCCTCACCGCGACCGTCGGCGTCGCCCCCTCCGCTGCTGACGCTGTCGGGCGTGCTGTTGCCACCACCGGAGACCACCCGACGGGCGTTCCCGTCCCCTGCGACGCGGACAAACTGATCGCCGCGATCACCCTCGCCAACGCCCGCGGCGGCGCTGTCCTCGACCTCGCCAAGGACTGCACCTACCTGCTCACCACCGAACTCGACGGTGCCGGCCTCCCCGCCATCACCACCCCCATCACCCTCAACGGCGGAAAGAACACCACCCTTGAACGCGCCGCCGCCGCCGACCCGTTTCGAATCCTCGCCGTGGACTCCGGTGGTGAGCTCACCCTCAACCGCCTCACTGTCACCGGCGGGCAGACCGCTGGAGGTGACGGCGGTGGGCTGTTGGTGAACGCTGGCGGCCACGCCACCCTCAGCCGTGTTGAGGTCGTGAATAACGTGTCAGACCAGATGGGTGGAGGTGTGGCTAACAGTGGAACGGTTGTCGCTGAGCACTCCAGCATCAGCCGCAACGTTGCCGCCGTGAACGGTGGTGGTGTCTATGCCACGGGGCAGCTCACGGTCGTTTCCGCACAGGTTGAAAAGAATGCGGCCATTAACGGGGCGGGTATTGGAAGCGCCCCCGGTAGTGTAATCCGAATTGAACACAGCTCCATTACGGGGAACGGGGCAGAATTCGGTGGGGGGGGCCAGATCAACGGGACCGGTTATATTGCCGATTCGAAGATCGCGGACAACACTGCCGCCGAGGTGGGGGGCATCGCGGTTTTCGGTCCGACCACGATGCGACGCGTCAGCGTCGTCAACAACGCCGCGACAGAGTTCATCGCTGGCGGGCTTTTCGTTGCGCCGGGGCTTCCGGTGCCCCCCGTGGCTGTTCTCGAGGACAGCCGTATAGACGGCAATACCGCCGCCACCGACGGTGGAGGAATCTTGAACGCTGGGCAGGTGGTGTTGCGGCGGACAAAGGTTGCCGGCAACCAGGCGGGGGGCGAGGGCGGTGGAATCTTCAACGCCGCCGTCGGTACGGCAACCCTGTTCACCACCAAGATCCTCAAGAATATCGCGGCTACCGACGGCGGCGGAATCTTCAACGAGGTGGGTGGAACGGTGAACCTGAACACCGCCACCGGCACCGTCGTGGCGAAGAACAGGCCGAACAACTGCGTCAACGTACCCGGTTGTTCCGGGTAGCGGACCGGACGCGTCGGATCCATCAGGGCCCCGTTCCCGCCTGTTTCCGGTGGGAGCGGGGCCCGCTGTTGGTTCTGCGTGGACGGGGAAGGGGCCCAGAGTTGGCCCGACGTTCGCGGCGGCGGCGTCCGAGGTTCGGTGAAGCCCTCGGGGCTGTCGGAGGGCGGAACGCCTCCGTCTGCCCCGCCCCTGAGGGTGCACTGTGCCCGGCAACCGGCTGGTTGCGGCATCATCCGTTCGGTTGGGCTGGGCCCGCTTCACACGTACGAAACAAGCCGTCACCGTCTGGAAATCGATGGGTGACGCTGCGGGAAACAGGGGACGAGCAGGCTTCCGGGTGACCGGTGGACGGGCAGCGCTGCCTCGGAAGCCGTTGAGGAGGGAACTTCACCTTAGGAGGCCAGCGTGCCTGAAGCACCGACCATCGACACCGGCAACACCGCGTGGCTGCTGGTGTCGAGCGCGATCGTGCTGCTCATGACGCCCGGACTGGCGCTGTTCTACGGCGGTCTCAACCGGGCCAAGGGCGTCCTCAATATGATCATGATGAGCTTCTCCGCGATCGGGCTCGTCAGCATTCTCTGGTTGTTCTACGGCTTCTCCGCCGCTTTCGGTACGGATCAGGGCGGGGTCATCGGCGACCTTGGCCAGTACCTCGGCACCAAGACCTTCATGGCGGAGACCGACCTGTGGGGCGAGACCGGCATTCCGCTCTACGTCTTCATGGCCTTCCAGATGATGTTCGCGGTCATCACGGTCGCTCTGATCAGCGGTGCGATCTCCGACCGGGCCAAGTTCTCCGGCTGGCTGCTGTTCGTGGTCGGCTGGGCGAGTCTGGTCTACTTCCCGGTCGCGCACTGGGTCTGGGGCGGCGGCTTCATCGGTGCGGAGCTCGGCGCACTCGACTTCGCCGGTGGCACCGCGGTGCACATCAATGCCGGGGCGGCGGCACTGGCCCTGGTGCTGGTGCTGGGCCGGCGGCTCGGCTGGCCCCGGGAGACGATGAAGCCGCACAACGTCCCCATGGTCGCGCTCGGCGCCGGCCTGCTCTGGTTCGGCTGGTTCGGCTTCAACGCCGGCTCCGAGTTGACCGCGGACCTGACCACCGGGCTGGCCTTCGTCAACACCCAGGTGGCGACCGCCGCCGCCGTGCTCGGCTGGTTGCTGGTGGAGAAGGCGCGTGACGGCCGGCCCACCCTGGTCGGTGCCTCCTCCGGTGCCATCGCCGGGCTGGTCGCGATCACCCCGGCCTGCGCCTTCATCACCCCGTGGGCCGCGGTGCTGCTCGGCCTGGTCGCCGGTGCGGTCTGTGCGCTGGCGGTGAGCCTGAAGTATCGGCTGGGCTTCGACGACTCGCTCGACGTCGTCGGCGTGCACTTCGTCGGCGGCTGGATCGGCTGCCTCTGGATCGGTCTCTTCGGTACGTCGTCGGTCAGCTCACTGGTCAGTGACGAGGGTCTCTTCTACGGGGGCGGGTTGGCCCAGTTGGGCGTCCAGGCGCTCAGCGCGTTGATCGTCACCGGCTACTCCTTCGCGGTGGCGTTCGTTCTCGCCTTCGTCCTGGAGAAGACGATCGGCTTCCGGGTGAGCACGGAGGCCGAGGTCGAGGGGATCGACATCGCCGAGCACGCCGAAAGTGGCTACGACCTCTCTCCCGCCGCCGGTTCCGCGGGCGGTGCGTTCGCGGCGGCTGGCCTGGCCGGGGGTAAACCGGCTGGGGAGACCGGTGCTGCGGAGCAGGTCGCGTCGGCCTCGTCGACGGGCAGTCGGCGGTGAGCGGCGGGCCCGCCGTCGAGCAGATCGCTGGTTAACGTTCCGGGAATGGAGGGGTTGGACATGAAGCTGGTGACCGCGGTCATCAAGCCATACCAGCTGGACGCGGTGAAGGAGGCCCTGCACGCGCTTGGTGTGGCCGGCCTGACCGTCAGCGAGGTCCAGGGCTACGGCCGCCAGAAGGGGCACACCGAGGTGTATCGGGGTGCCGAGTACACGGTGGAGTTTCTGCCCAAGATCCGGGTGGAGGTGCTCACCGACGAGCTGGATGTCAACAAGATCGTTGACGCCGTCGTCGCCGCCGCCCGGACCGGCAAGATCGGTGACGGCAAGGTGTGGGTCACCGGGGTCGAGGAGGTCGTCCGGGTCCGCACCGGCGAACGCGGCCTCGACGCCGTGTAGGCGCCCACCGACGGGAGTAGGTACCGATGACATCGTTGATCAAGAAGCGTACGGCCGGACCGGACCTCCTGATCAACGAGGTCACCGGTGCTTCCGGAGGGATCGACGCTGCCGCGCGGGCGGCCCGGGCAGCGTCCGTCGACGGCTGGCTCGCCGGGCTGCTGCCCGGGCGGGAAGGGGTCGCGCTGGTCGCGGTGGGCGGGCTCGGCCGCCGTCAGTGCGCCCCGTACGGGGACCTGGACCTGCTGCTGTTGCACACCGACGTACCCGGGGTGGACGAGCTGGCCGCCGGCATCTGGTATCCGGTCTGGGACGCCGGGCTGCGCCTCGACCACTCGGTACGAACCGTCGCTGAGGCCCTCGCGGTAGCCCAGGACGATGTCCGGGTGGCCCTCGGCCTGCTCGACGCCCGTTTCGTCGCCGGTGACGAGGCGCTCGCCGACCGGCTGGTTCGCTTGGCCGCCGACCACTGGCGACGGAGCGCCGTGCGCCGACTGCCGGGGCTGCGAGAGCTGACCGAGGCCCGGTGGGCGGCCCACGGAGAGCTGGCCTTCCTGCTCGAGGGGGACCTCAAGGAGGCCGCCGGCGGGCTCCGCGACGTGGGACTCCTCCGGGCGATCGCCCGCGCCGGCATCACCACTGCGCTACGTCCCGCGGTCCACGCCGCCCACCTGCGGCTACTGGACACCCGGGACGCGTTGCACCTGCGGACCGGCCGGCGGGTCGACCGGCTGGTCGCGCCGGAGCGTGCCGGTGTCGCCACCCTGCTCGGGCTGCGCCAACCGTGGACCGACCCGTCGGCGGAGCCGGTGGACGAGGGGGACCTGCTGCTGCGCCGGGTCGCCAACGACGCCCGGACCGTCAGCCACGCCCTCGACGACGCCTTCCGGGCGGCCGACCGGCTCCGCGCCGGGCGCCGGGGCACCGACGGGCGACCGCTCCGTCGACCGGTAGCCCGGGATGTGGTCGAGCACGACGGTGAGCTGGTGCTCGCCCGCACCGTGATCGGGGTACGCCCGGAGCCGAGCCTGTCCCTGCGGGTCGCCGCCGCGGCGGCGACCACCGGTCTGCCGATCGCGGCGGCCACCTGCGAGTGGCTGGCCGCCTACTGCCCGCCACTGCCGACCCCCTGGCCGGCCGAGGCGCGCGCCGCCCTGGTCACGCTGTTGGGCGCGGGGCCGGGACTGGTGCCGACCTGGGAGACATGCGACCGGTACGGGCTGGTCGACGGCTGGCTGCCGGAGTGGACCCGGATCCGGAGCCTGCCGCAACACCACCCGGTGCACCGGTTCACCCTCGACCGGCACCTGGTGCAGACCGCGTCCGAGGCCGGTCGACGTACCCGGGAGGTGGACCGGCCGGACCTGCTCCTGCTCGGCGCCCTGCTACACGATGTGGGCAAGGGGTTGCCCGGTGACCACAGTCAGGTCGGTGCGCCGATTGCGGAGACGGTCGCCGCCCGGATCGGCCTGCCCGCGGCCGAGGTGGCGCTGATCGGGCGGCTGGTCCGGCTGCACCTGCTCCTGCCCGAGGTGGCGACCCGGCGCGACCTCGCCGACCCGTTGACCATCGCCGGCGTGGCGGCGAAGGTCGTCGACACCAGCACCCTGGAGCTGCTGCACGCTCTGGTCCGGGCCGACGCGGCGGCCACCGGACCGGCCGCCTGGTCGCGCTGGAAGGAACGGCTCGTCGCCGATCTGGTCGCCCGGGTCCGCAGCGCACTGGACACTGGTCGGTTACCCGATCCGCCCGTACCGGATCCGGCGTTGGTCACCGGCCCGCTGCCGGTGGTCCGCCTGACCGGGGACGAGGTGGCGGTGGCGGCGGCCCACCGGCGTGGCCTGCTCACGACGGTGGCCGGTTGCCTGGCTCTACACCGGCTCGACGTGATCTCCGCGGACGCCTCGACGGTTCCCGGGCGGGCGTTGGTCGAGTTCCGGGTTCAACCTCGGTACGGCCTCGCGCCGGATCCGGTAGCGCTCGGCGCCGACCTGCGTCGGGCCGTGACCGGCGACGGGTCGGTGCTTCAGCGGCTGCGTGGTCCGGCCGTCGCCGCCGGTGGCGCGGGCCCCGCGCCCCGGGTGCGGTGGTACCGGGAGGCGGCCACCGACGCGGTGGTGTTGGAGTTGCGGGCGGCCGACGCCGCCGGCCTGCTCTACCGGGTCAGCGCCGCCCTGGACGAGGTGGGAGTTCAGCTGCGGGCGGCGCGGATCTCCACCCTCGGCGCTGATGTGGTGGACGCGTTCTACCTGGTCGGCGCCGGGCCGGACGCCGAGACCCAGGCTCGGATCTCCGCCGCTGTCCTGGCCGCGGCGCGATGAGGGGGCGAGTTCTGTCCGCTGGACGGCGGGTCCGCGGACGGCGTCGGGTGCGTCGGGTGTGCCGGCCGGAAGCAGGTGCGTCGCGGGCCGGATATCCTGGCGGTGGCGGGGCAGCTCGTCCGGCCGTGCTCGTGCTCACCAGAACTCTGACAAACGGGATGTTCGCGTGTTTGACACCTTGAGTGACCGCCTGTCCGGGATCTTCACCAAGCTCCGCGGTAAGGGACGGCTCACCGACGCCGACATCGACGCCACCGCCCGCGAGATCCGCCTCGCGCTGCTGGAGGCGGACGTGGCGCTGCCGGTGGTCAAGGGCTTCATCGCGCGGGTCAAGGAGCGGGCGCGGGGCGCCGAGGTCTCCCAGGCGCTGAACCCGGCCCAGCAGATCGTCAAGATCGTCAATGAGGAGTTGGTCAACGTCCTCGGTGGTGAGGCGCGGCGGCTTCAGCTCGCCAAGCAACCGCCGACCGTGATCATGCTGGCCGGTCTCCAGGGCTCCGGTAAGACCACGCTCGCCGGCAAGCTGGCCAGCTGGCTGCGCGGCCAGGGCCACCAGCCGCTGCTGGTCGCCGCCGACCTGCAACGTCCCAACGCCGTCGGGCAGCTCCAGGTGCTCGGTGGTCGCGCCGGCGTCGAGGTGTACTCGCCGGAGCCCGGCAACGGCGTTGGCGACCCGGTGCAGGTGGCCCGCGCCTCGATCGAGCACGCTCGTCGGGCGGCCCGGGACATCGTCATCGTCGACACGGCCGGCCGTCTCGGTATCGACGCCGAGATGATGCAGCAGGCCGCCGACATCCGGGACGCGGTCAACCCGGACGAGGTCATCTTCGTCATCGACGCCATGGTCGGCCAGGACGCGGTGCGCACCGCGGAGGCGTTCCGGGATGGAGTCGGCATCACCGGCGTGGTCCTCTCCAAGCTCGACGGTGACGCCCGTGGTGGTGCCGCGCTGTCGGTCCGGGAGGTCACCGGCCAGCCGATCCTCTTTGCCTCCACCGGCGAGAAGCTGGAGGACTTCGATGTCTTCCACCCGGACCGGATGGCCAGCCGGATTCTCGGCATGGGCGATGTTCTCACCCTGATCGAGCAGGCCGAACAGGCCTTCGACGTCGATCAGAAAGAGAAGATGACCGCCAAGCTGATGGGCGGTGAGCAGTTCACCCTGGAGGACTTCCTCGACCAGCTCATCGCGGTTCGGCGGATGGGGCCGATCGCCAACGTGCTGGCCATGATGCCCGGCATGGGGCAGATGAAAGACCAGCTCGCCGAGGTGGACGACAAGCACTTCGACCGGGTCACCGCGATCATCCGGTCGATGACCCCGGCCGAGCGCACCAACCCGAAGATCATCAACGGCTCGCGCCGGGCCCGCA
Organism: Salinispora tropica CNB-440; assembly: GCF_000016425.1. GTDB lineage: Bacteria > Actinomycetota > Actinomycetes > Mycobacteriales > Micromonosporaceae > Micromonospora > Micromonospora tropica. The sequence goes on from NC_009380.1 coordinate 1,466,805, forward strand.
TCGCCAACGGCTCCGGGGTCACCGTGATGGACGTCAACCAGCTCCTCAACCGCTTCACCGACGCCCAGAAGATGATGAAGCAGATGGGCGGCATGATGGGTCTGCCCGGAGGGCGCCGAAAGGCGACCAAGTCGCCGAAGAACAAGCGCAAGGGCGGGAAGGGTGGCGGTCGGTCGCGGGCCGGCACGGGGGCGCGGGGCGGCTTCCCCGGTGGCATGCCGCAGCTGCCGCCCGGCCTGGGCCCCGACGACCTGGCCGGCCAGGGGCTACCACCGGGATTCAAGCTCCCGAAGATCGACTTCAACAAGCTCGGCAAGGGGGATCAGCGCCCCCGTTGACCGAGGCGAGACGGGCCAGGTCGGTGCTGGTCGCGGCTGACCCGGCACCGGCCGCGGCCCGTCGGCGGTGGCCTGCCGGCCCCGGCAGGCGATCTGGTAGGACTGAGCGTATGGCTCTGCACGTGCGTGGTGTGCTCCTGCCCGAAGACGAGGTCCGGGACATCTGGCTGGTCGGTGACCGGGTGACCTTCGAGCCGGTGGCCGGCGCGGAGACCATCGCCGACGGGGGCTTCCTGATCCCCGGCCTGACCGACGCGCACTGCCACATCGGCATCGCCCGGGGCGGGACGCCGATCACCTCGCTCGACCAGGCCCGCGAGCTGGCCCAGGCCAACCGGGACGCCGGGGTGCTCGCCATCCGGGACGCCGGCTCCCCGTACCCGTATCCGGAGCTCGACGACGCTCCGGACCTGCCACGGCTGGCCCGGGCCGGCCGGCACGTGGCCCCGCCGAAGCGCTACCTGCGCGGCGTCGGGGTGGAGGTCGGCGCGGCAGAGGTGGCCGCGACCGTCGCCGCGCAGGCCGACGCCGGCAACGGCTGGGTCAAGCTGGTCGGCGACTGGATTGATCGCGGCGTCGGCGACCTCGCCCCGGCCTGGGACCCGGAGACCATGACCGCAGCGGTTCGCGCCGCGCACGCCGCCGGGGCCCGCGCCGCGGTGCACACCTTCTCCGAGTCCGCCGTTGAAATCATGGTGCGGGCCGGGGTCGACTCGGTGGAACACGGCACCGGCCTGAGCCTGGACCTGATCGACGTGATGGCCCGGCAGGGCACCGCGCTCATACCAACTATGATCAACATACGTAATTTCGGTGGCATCGCGGACCAGGCGCGGGCGAAGTTTCCCAGCTACGCCGACCACATGCTCGCCCTGCGAGACCGCTTCCCCGAGGTGGTCCGCGCCGCCCACCAGGCCGGCGTGCCGATCTACGTCGGCACGGATGCCGGCGGTGGCATCGCACACGGTCTGGCCGCCGAGGAGATGCTGGTGCTGCACGAAGAGGCCGGGATGCCCGCCGAGGCCGTCCTCGCCGCCGCCTCCTGGCAGGCCCGCGAGTGGCTCGGCTTCCCCGGTCTGGTCGAGGGGGGCCTGGCCGATCTGATCGTCTACCCGGAGGATCCACGGCGAGACCTCCGCGTCGTCCGGTCGCCCACCCGGGTCGTCCTCCGCGGCCGGGTCCTGCGCTGATCCACCCCGGTTGGTCAGTTGTCCGGGTGGAGCGACCGCCCGCTGGCGGCGACCGCCCCGGCGGCACATAGGATGTGCGGTCATGGCGCGCGTGCTCACTCCCCGTGCGGAGGACTTTCCCCGCTGGTACCAGGACCTGATCGCCAAGGCGAAGCTGGCCGACAACGGCCCGGTCCGGGGGACCATGGTGATCCGACCAGCCGGCTACGCCATCTGGGAGCGGATGCAGGCCGAGATGGACAACCGGATCAAGGCTGCCGGCGCGGAGAACGCGTACTTCCCGCTCTTCATCCCGGAGGGCCACCTCAAACGCGAGGCCGAGCACGTCGAGGGCTTCTCACCGGAGCTGGCGGTGGTCACCCACGGCGGCGGCAAGCAGCTCGCCGAGCCGGTCGTGGTTCGCCCGACCAGCGAGACCGTCATCGGCGAGTTCATGGCCAAGTGGGTCGACTCGTACCGGGACCTGCCGTTGCTGCTCAACCAGTGGGCGAACGTGGTCCGCTGGGAGCTGCGCCCCCGCATCTTCCTGCGCACCAGCGAGTTCCTCTGGCAGGAGGGGCACACCGCGCACACGACCCGCGAGGACGCCCGCGCCTACGCGCGACGAATTCTGCACGAGGCGTACGAGGACCTGATGGTCAACGTCCTCGCCATCCCGGTGCAGGTCGGCCTCAAGACCGCCCGGGAGCGGTTCGCCGGTGCGACCGCCACCTACACCCTCGAGGGCATGATGGGTGACGGCAAGGCGCTCCAGCTGGGCACCAGCCACGAGCTGGGGCAGAACTTCGGCCGCGCCTTCGACATCAGCTACACCTCGGCTGAGGGCGGCCGGGAGTACGCCTGGACCACCTCGTGGGGCACCTCCACCCGGATGCTCGGTGGTCTGATCATGTGCCACGGTGACGACGACGGTCTGCGGGTGCCGCCGAAGCTCGCGCCGGTCCAGGCGTACGTGATGGTCGTCAAGGACGGCGAGGGAGTCGGCGAGGCCGCGGCGCGGCTGCACGACGCGCTGCGGGATGCCGGCGTCCGGGTCGCGCTCGACGACCGGACCGACACCCCCTTCGGCCGTCGCGCTGTTGACGCGGAGTTGCGTGGCTACCCGGTCCGCGTCGAGATCGGCCCCCGCGACCTGGCCGCGGGGAACGCGGTCGTGGTACGGCGGACGGACGGGTCGAAGTCGCCGGTGCCGGTGGCCGACGTGGTCGGTGTGGTGCGCGCGGCTCTCGACGCCGACCAGCAGGCGCTACACGACCAGGCGCTCGCCCGTCGGCAGGCGCGGACGCGTGAGGTGGGGACCCTGGCCGAGGCGATCGAGGCGGCGGCGACGGGCTGGGCCCGGGTGCCGTGGTCGGTGGTCGGCGCCAAGGGCGAGGCGGAGGCGAACGCCGAGGGCGTCACCGTGCGGTGCCTGATCCGGGCCGATGGCTCGGTGCCGGACAGCGAGGACGAGCCAGACCTGGTCGCCGTCCTGTCCCGAGCCTACTGAGCCGCCCCGCGGGGGCCGAGACAGCGACCGACCCGGTGCTGCGCGAGCTGGTCCGGGTCGGCGGTAGCCGGACCCCGTCGAACCGGTGGGTCGGTGGTCGGCTCGGCGCTCGAACCGGTGATCGGTAGGGTCGGGCAGGTGAGGTTCGAGCCTGGGCGGTTGGTGGTGCACCGCAACGTGCGGCGGGGGCGGATCGGGTGGGTTCGTCCGGCGCGCGTTGTCAGCGATGACGACCGGGGGCTGCTGCTGTGGATCCCCCAGGGCTCTCGGGTGGCCAGCGAGACCACCGACACCGGAGTCGGGATGCGGGCGGTTCCGTTCGCCGAGTGGATCGTCTCGGCGTACCGGCTGACCGTCGCGCGGTGGCAGGGGCCGGCCCTGCTGAAGTTCCTGCCGGTGGGGGCGGCGCACTCGGTCTGGTGGTTCCGGGACGAGCAGGGGCGTTTCGCCCATTGGTACGTCAACCTCGAGGAACACGGCGTTCGCTGGGACGACGGTGGGCTTGCCGGCGTTGACGTGGTGGACCAGGATCTCGATGTGCTGGTCCACGCGGACCGCCGCTGGGCGTGGAAGGACGAGGGCGAGTTCGCTGAGCGGCTCGCCTTCCCGGAGCACTACTGGGTGCCCGACCCGGACGCGGTCTGGGCCGAGGGGAAGCGGGTGATCGCCCGGGCCGAGGCGGGTGAGTTCCCGTTCGACGGCACCTGGTGTGACTTCGTGCCGCCGGTCGAGTGGACGGCCCCGCTGGACCTGCCGCCCGGCTGGGACCGGCCGCCGGCGCGCTGACGGCTCCCATTCGACCGCCGCGGGCGCGGCCGGCCCGCCCCGGTCGAATCCGTGTGCGTTTCGTCATAGTCGAATGGTGAGCCGGGGCCGATCCGATGTGAGGCTTCTCGGTCCGGTCTGGCAGAATGGCTGGCTGGTATCCGGCGTGGGTCCGGCGCCCTCTACCCGGGCACCACGTCAGTCCACCCGAGCAGTCTCCGGCCCAACCCCACTGTGCCGGAGAGCGCGCTCACCCGTGCACCGCCCGTCCAGGGTCGGTGGAAACAACAGGAGCGAAAACACTGTGGCCGTAAAGATCCGGCTCCTGCGGATGGGCAAGATCCGCAACCCGCAGTACCGCATCGTCATCGCCGACTCGCGCACCAAGCGTGACGGCCGGGCGATCGAGTTCGTCGGGATCTACCAGCCGAAGCATGACCCTTCGGTGATCGAGGTCAAGTCGGACCGGGTGCAGTACTGGCTCTCCGTGGGCGCGCAGCCGAGCGAGGCGGTGCAGCGCCTGCTGGAGAAGACCGGCGACTGGCAGAAGTTCAAGGGCCTGCCGGCTCCCGAGCCGCTGAAGGTCGCGCCCGAGCGGGTCGACCGCAAGGCGGCCTACGAGGCTGAGGCGAAGGCCGCCGCCGGTCTGGCGGAGGCCCCGACCAAGCCGGCCAAGAAGGCCGCCAAGGCCGAGGCGGCGCCGAAGACCGACGAGGCGGCGCCGAAGACCGAGGAGCAGGCCGGTGCGGGCTCCGGCGAGCAGGGCTGACGTGGCACTGCGTCCGGCGCTGGAGCATCTGGTCAAGGGCATCGTCGACAATCCCGACGATGTCCGGGTCCGGCTGGTCGATTCCCGGCGGGGCAAGCGGCTTGAGGTCCGCGTGCACCCGGAGGACCTCGGCACGGTGATCGGGCGGTCCGGGCGGACCGCGAAGGCACTGCGCCAGGTCATCGGTTCCATCGGTGGACGCGGCGTACGCGTCGACATCGTCGACTCGTACTGATGCTCGTCGTCGGCAGGATCGGTAAGCCGCACGGGATCCGCGGTGAGGTGACCGTGGAGGTGCGGACCGACGAACCTGAGACGCGGTTTGCCCCGGGCTCGGTGCTGCGCACCGAGCCCGGGGCGAACGTGCCCGCCCACCCCGGCGCGTACCGGGTGCCGGGTGAACTGACCGTCGAGGCGGCTCGGTGGCACCAGGGGCGGGTGTTGCTGGTGACGTTCGAGGGTGTGCTCGACCGTAACGTCGCTGAGGCGCTCCGCGGAACCCTCGTCGGGGTGGACCGCGCTGACGTGGCCCCGCCGACGGACCCGGAGGAGTTCCACGACCACCAACTGGTCGGCTTGGCCGTGGTCACCTCGGCTGGGGAACGGCTGGGTGAGATCGCCCGGATCGACCACGCTCCCGCCGCGGACCTGTTGGTGCTGCGCCGCCCTGGCCGCCGGGACGTGTTGATCCCGTTTGTCCAGGCGATTGTGCCCGAGATCGACCTCGCTGGCGGCCGCGTCGTCGTGGATCCGCCCGGCGGCCTGCTCGACCTCTGACGCCGGCGGCCCGCTCGACCTTCAGCCGGCGGCCCGCCTGACCCCGGCCGGTAGCCGGTTCGGCCGGGCCGTCCGGCCCGCACAGCTGTTGGAGTCCCGCATGCGCGTTGACGTCGTGTCGATCTTCCCGGAGTACTTCGCTCCGCTGGACCTGTCGCTGATCGGCCGGGCCCGGGCCAGCGGCACACTCCAGCTGGCCGTGCACGACCTCCGTACCTGGACGCACGACGTGCATCGGACGGTCGACGACACGCCGTACGGCGGGGGACCGGGGATGGTGATGCGGCCGGAGCCGTGGGGGGAGGCGCTGGAGGCGCTCGCCCCGCCGGGAGGCAACCCGCCGCGGCTGCTGGTGCCCACGCCGGCCGGTGCTCCGTTCACCCAGGCGCTGGCCCACGAACTGGCCGCCGAGCCGCACCTCCTCTTCGCCTGTGGCCGGTACGAGGGGATCGACCAGCGGGTGCTCGAGCACGCCGCGAGTCGGATGCCGGTCACCGAGGTCTCGCTCGGCGACTATGTGCTCTTCGGCGGCGAGGTGGCGGTGCTGGTGATTCTGGAGGCGGTGACCCGGCTGCTGCCCGGGGTGCTCGGCAACGTCGGCTCGCTGGACGACGAGTCGCACGCCCACGGGCTGCTGGAGGCACCGATGTACACCAAACCGGCTGTCTGGCGGGGCCAGGAGGTGCCAACGGTGCTTCGCTCCGGGGACCATGGGAAGATCGCCCGCTGGCGCCGGGACGAGGCCCTCGCGCGGACAGTCGCCCGACGACCGGACATGATCGCCGCGCTGCCTCCAGAGTGCCTGGACCCGCGGGACCGGGCGGCGCTGGAGCGGGCCGGGTTCCCGGACCCGCCGGAGGGTGTGGCAAAATAAGGGGTTGCCGCAGTCGACCGCGCCGCGGATGGCTGCGAGGACCCTCGACCGGGGCCGGCAGGTGCCGGTAACCATCCGAGGGTCAGAATCACCCATTCGCGCATCGACTGACGATGCGCCGTGAGCCTCGCGAGGACGCAGCGATGAACATCCTGGACGCGCTAGACGCCCAGTCGAAGCGGACCGACCTTCCCGATTTCCGCGCCGGTGACACCGTCAAGGTGCACGCACGGGTCGTCGAGGGAAACCGGTCCCGGGTCCAGATCTTCCAGGGCGTCGTCATCCGTCGGCAGGGTGACGGTCTGCGGGAGACCTTCCTGGTCCGCAAGATCAGCTTCGGGGTGGGCGTCGAGCGTACCTACCCGGTCAACAGCCCGGCCATCGACCGCATTGAGGTCGTGACCCGCGGTGATGTCCGGAGGGCCAAGCTCTACTACCTCCGTGAGCTGCGCGGCAAGAAGGCGAAGATCAAGGAGAAGCGGGAGAAGCAGCCGAGCTGACATCGTGCTGCACCACGCAGCCTGAGCTGCGCGTATGTTGTACGAACCGGAGGACACCACCCGGGGCGTACCAGCGCGGCCAGATGCCCCCGCCCAGCGGCGGGAGAGGTGTCCACTGCCGTCCGGCGACCTCGACCAGGTCTCCGGACGGTAGTGTCATTTCTGCGGACCGGGGAGGCGTGGTGCAGACGCGCGACGAGGACGGCGCGGTCGACCCGCGGCGTCGCCGGGCCCGGCGACGCCGCCGCCCGATGCCGCTCTGGCAGGAGTTGCCGCTGCTGCTGACGGTCGCGTTCTGCCTCGCGGTGCTGATCCGTACCTTCCTGCTTCAGGCGTTCTTCATTCCCTCCAGCTCGATGACGGAGACGCTCCTCGTCGGGGACCGGGTGCTGGTCAACAAGGTCGTCTACGACGTACGGGACCCGGTGCGGGGAGAGGTGGTGGTCTTCCGCGGCACCGAGCGGTGGGCCGCCCCACTCGACGAGGAGTCCGAGACCGGGTTCCTACGCCGGCTCACCGCCACCTTCGGCGACCTGGTGGGGGTCGGCGGCCCCGGCGAGAAGGACTTCATCAAGCGGGTCATCGGGCTACCGGGTGACCGGGTGAGCTGCTGCGACGAGCAGGGGCGGGTGCTCGTCAACGGCATGGGCATCAACGAGCCGTACGTGTGGCGCGACTCGCCGCTGGACCTCCCGCCGAATCCGGGTGAGTGCCGCGCGCGTCGCTTCGACGAGGTGATCGTCCCGCCTGGGCAGCTCTTCGTGCTGGGCGACAACCGGCTGGTCTCCCAGGACGCCCGCTGTCAGGGCCCGGTGCCGATCGACAATGTGGTCGGACGGGCGTTCGGCGTGGTATGGCCATCGTCGCGGTGGGGCGCACTCTCCACACCGGAGACCTTCGCGAACGTTCCGGCCTCGGTGGGTTTCCCGACCAGCGGGCCACCGCCGGTCGCGCCGAGCCCCGAGGGTGGCGTGCTGCTGCTCCTTCCGCTTCCGGCCGCGTGGCTCAGTTCTCGCGCGTTCCGTCCGGTGCCGCCCAGCTCGGCAACGTAGGCTCCTTTCCGTGATTGACGAGCAGACCGACAAGTCCCGCAACTCCTTCTGGAAGGAGCTGCCAATTCTCCTGGGCGTGGCGATTCTGGTCGCGGTGCTGGTACGTGCCTTTGTGCTGCAGACCTTCTTCATCCCGTCGCCGTCGATGGAGAACACCCTCCAGATCGACGATCGGGTGCTGGTCAACAAGCTGGTGTACGACTTCCGCTCGCCGAAACGAGGCGAGGTGGTCGTCTTCAAGGCGCCGACCTCGTGGAGCGGCAACCCGGACGGTGAGGACTTCATCAAGCGGGTCATCGGCATCGGCGGCGACCACGTGGTCTGCTGCGACGAGCAGGGGCGGATCACGATCAACGGGGTTGCCCTGGACGAGCCCTACCTCTACTCCGTCGGCGGCGAGCGGGACCAGCCCGCCGACCAGGACTTCGATGTGACCGTCCCACGGGGGCGACTGTGGGTGATGGGCGACCACCGGTCAGCCTCGGGCGACTCGTTGCAGCACTGGCAGCAGTCGGGGGAGGACGTCCAGGAGGCGACCATCCCCGAGGATCGTCTCGTCGGCCGCGCCTTCACGATCTTCTGGCCGCTGGACCGGGCGCGCTGGCTGAGCGTGCCCGAGCAGTACGGCCCCATTCCCCGACCCGGAACCTGAGCCGGTGGGCCCGGTAGGCCCGGTAGGCGATAGCGGTGGCGTCTGGCAGGCTGGGACGGTGACCGCCGCCCATGTCCTCCGTTGCCCCGCCCGGGTGTTGCTCGTCGCCGTGCCCGGCCGTCTCCTGCTCGTCGAGCCGTGGGCGGGCGTGGACAGGGGCGGGCCGTGCTGACGCCGCCGCGTACCGTGGTCCGCCGTGACGGCGGGCTCTACGCGCTGGAGCGTGCCCTGCAACGACGCGGATTTCGGCAGGTGGCCGGCGCCGACGAGGCCGGCAGGGGCGCCTGCGCCGGCCCTCTGGTGGCCGCCGCTGCCATCCTGCCCCCGGGGCGGCGAGGGGAAGTCGACGGGCTCGCCGACTCCAAGCTCCTCACCCCGGCCAGCCGAGAGCGGGTGTACGCGGAGGTCATCGCCCGGGCGTCGGCGTACGCGGTGGTGGTGATCCCGGCGGCGGAGGTCGACCTGCGCGGACTGCACGTGTGCAACCTCGCGGCGATGCGTCGTGCGTTGGCGTCGCTTGCCACCCCACCGGAGTACGTGCTGACCGACGGCTTCGGGGTGGATGGTCTGGACGTACCCGGGTTGGCGGTCTGGAAAGGTGACCGGGTAGCGGCCTGTGTGGCGGCAGCCAGCGTGCTGGCCAAGGTCACCCGAGATCGGATCATGGTGGAGCTGGACCTGGAGTTCCCCGGTTACGGGTTCGCGGAGCACAAGGGCTACATCACTGCCGAGCACTCGGCTGCGCTGCGGGAACGTGGGCCGTGCCCGGAACACCGGTTTTCGTACGTCAATGTCGCCACCGTGTCCGGCCGGCAGGGGGCTCCGCCCCGAGCTCGTCGACCGCTGGTCGCCGAGGCCGACGAGGCGATGGAACGCGCTGGGGTGGTAAAGGGTACCGTCGGCGTGGCGTTGGGCGAGCGGCCCTGGGCTGGGGCGTCGGTGGGGAATGATGTGGCCATGGAAGGCGGGATGGGATGAGCGCGGAAGATCTCGAAAAGTACGAGACGGAGATGGAGCTGCAGCTCTACCGGGAGTACCGCGACATCGTCCGCCAGTTCTCCTACGTTGTGGAGACCGAGCGTCGGTTCTATCTGGCGAATCAGGTCGACCTGCACGTGCGTAACTCGGACGGTGAGGTCTACTTCGAGGTCGAGATGCATGATGCATGGGTGTGGGACATGTACCGTCCTGCCCGGTTCGTCAAGAACGTCCGGGTAATGACGTTCAAGGACGTCAATGTGGAGGAGCTGGAGAAGCCGGATATCTCGCTGCCGGCTGATTCGGGGTTCGGCAGCTGATCCTCCGAAGCTAGCTGCCCCTGGCCGTGGCTGGCCCTTCCGTTCCCTACCATCGGGCCCAATGCCCGCCGTCCGTCCGGATGGGCACGTCACCCCGATCCCACTGTCGGGCTCAGCATCCGTCGCCCTGACGGCGCTGTCGCCCAGGTCCCAGAGTCGGGCCCGGACGGCCTCGTCTAGCAGATCGCATCGCTCTCCGTAGTTTCTCCACAGTGTAGTGGCTATCCACAGGTGATCAGGGCGGGGGCGGCCGTCGACCTGCTGTCCGGGCAGGCTGCCGCCATGGAGCCGTCACCGATCCTCGCCATTGTGCTCAGCGCCGGGCTGGTCACCACGCCCGCCGTGCCCGCATCGCCGTTGGTGGAGCCCATGTCGCCCGTGGTGGGGCCCACGTTGCCTGGGGTTGGTTCCACGCCGGCTGCAGCGGGTTCCCCATCGCGCCGGGTGGTCCCGACCTTCCGGTGGCCGCTGCCGGGGGAGCCGCCGGTCGTGCGGCGGTTCGACCCACCGCCGCAGCCCTGGTTGCCCGGCCACCGCGGCGTTGACCTGGCTGCCGGAGCCGGTACGCCAGTGTTGTCGGCGGGCGACGGTGTGGTCACCTTCGCCGGTGCCGTGGCCGGCCGTCCAGTGGTCACGGTGGGGCACGCCAATGGCCTACGGACCACCTACGAGCCGGTGCACCCCGTCGTTGAGGTTGGCACTCCGGTCCTGGCTGGAGTGCCGATCGGTCGTCTGCGGGCCGGGCACCCGGGCTGCGCGGCTCCAGCATGCCTGCACTGGGGTCTGCGCCGAGGCGACACCTATCTGGACCCGTTGGCGCTGCTCGGTCGGGGGCCGGTGCGGCTGCTGCCACTCGATGGGGCGCTTCGGTAGCCGGTCGCGCCGGCTGGTCGTTCGGCGTTTCGAGTTTCTAGACATTATAAGGTGTTTTAGGCATGCATACACGATTTTAATAGTTCCGAAGTTTGTTGAAGTGTAAATCTCTTATAGAGGCAGGAAGTTACTGAATGAGCCACTTTCGTCGTGACGGTGCAGGTCACGGGCGGTGCGGGGGGGGGTCCAGGTAGGACGAGGCTCCACGGTAAGACAGCAATCGACCAAGATCAGATGCCCCAACCGGGAGCCTCGTGGTGCTGTCTTACCCTGCCGCGATTCCGTTGTCCACCCGCAGCCTGAACCACCTCGCCGCCCTCATCCGATCCCGCCGCCAGCATCGACGGTCCCGGTGGCGACGCCTCGACCCCGGTCGGCAAGCCCTGCTCGCCCTGGCCCACCTGCGTAACGGCGACACCCTGACCTGCCTGGCCGCCGGATTCGAGATCGGCGTCACGACGGCCTGGGCCTGGGGGGTGGGCCGCAGGTGGCGGGTAGTACCTGATCAGGGCGGGGTGCCGGCGACCGTGTCCGGCGACTGGCTCTGCGCCTCGGCCACAGCAGCCGCCTCGTTGCCAGGACGGCGATGCTCATGGCGATCCTGACCTCACCCGAGGTGGACGTCATGACAGCGGCGGATCCGGCTTACTCTGGCGGTGCGGACTGCACAACCAGCGCCGCGCCCATGCCGCGCCGAGTCAGAAGCCGGTGCCCCGGCCCGGCCGCCAGCCGATACGCACCGGTACCCGTGCCTATCAATGCATCGACTGTCCGTAGCCCCGTCCATCGTCACACACCCCGCCGGTATCCCCGCTGTCGAGGGCGCGGGCGAGCCTGGTGCGGACCATCTGGACCTTGGTACCACGACCGTGCCTTCGACTGTGTCAATCAGCCATCAGGTTTGCTGTCTAACGCGGGGTGACAAAGGGTGTATCGCAGTTGGTGCTCCTTCTCAGCGCGTTCCTTCAGGTGGGTCTCGTGGCGTTGTCCCGTCAGGCGGCTGGCTTGCGGCCGGTTCGCCACTCGACTCGACTGACCGCGGGCATGGGGTAGGTCGACACCGGGGTGTCGGTGTACGCGGCGTCGCCCCCGAACCTCTCCCCGATCCGGTCAAACCTGAGATTAACCCACAATACCGGCTAAAGCGTGGATACTGTGACGCCTGACAGCGCTCGTGAACGAACCTCGTATACCCGTACATCCGGCTGGGTCTCGTATGGGGCGTGCACTGCCGGTATCGCTTGGCGTCGGCGGAACCTCGAGTCCACGGCGCCGGCTGAATGCAAGGGGTTCCGAGACGCAAATCTTCACACCCAGGAAGTGATGCTGATGTGGAAAATGATACGTCCGACGTTCAGAAGCGCGTCCACGATTGCCGCCGGGGCGCTCGCCTGCACCGTGGCTGTTGGTGTCGCGGGCAGTGCACCACACGCGCTCGCGGATCCCACGTCGCCGCTAATGCCGGGGAACTCTCCAACGGTACAAAATCACGGTTGGGGTACCCCCGATGGCGGTGGCCGGTTGGTCCCGCCCTACTACTCCGAGGAGCATCACTATCCGGATAGTCGCCACCGCGAACCCGTAATCTTCTCGACTGACATGTCGATGGGGTTGACCACGGGGGCCCGAAATGGAATGTCCACCTCGGTCCCTGACATCGATGACTCGTACGCGCTCGCCCTTGCGCTGGCCAACGGGGTTGATGTGCGAGGTGTGGTGACAACCATGGGAAACTCGATGGTCAAACCGACCATGGTTACCGCCCAGGCAACAGTTGACGCCCTCGGTGCGGATGTGCCCGTGGTGCAAGGGGCAGAGGTCTGGTTGCCGGTAGAGGCCCAGCAGACCACCGGTGGCGTGGATCTGACCGGTACCTGCGTCAACGATGGCGTCCGGTTCATGGCCGACCAGCTGCGGGAGACGGGCGGGTTGACGATCCTGGCGATCGGTCCGTTGACCGACGTGGCGTGTCTGGCCATGAACTTTCCGGAAGAGGCCGCCCTCATCTCCCGGATTGTCGCCCTCGTCGGCAGTAAGCCGACGACAGTGTTCGAGCTGTTCGGGACCCCGTTGGTTGACTTCAACTACATTATGGACCCTCGTGCCGAGCAGGTCATACTAGAGGAAACGAACATTCCTTTCACGGCCATCACCTTCGACCTCTCCTCTCTGGCGCCGATCCCGATCCCGGAATTGGAGCGGTTGGCCAGTAGCTCGGACCCGCTCGCACGTTTCTACGGCGAGTCGTCGATGCCACGCCTGGAGATGCTGAAGGAGATAGACTTCGGTCCTGCATATCCGATCTTTGACGCCGCCGCCGCATGGCATCTCATTCGGCCGCAAGACCAGGTATGTCAGCAGGCCGGATATCGACTGCAGACCGGATCGCCGGCAACGGCGCAGGCCGGAGAGACGGATATCTACGACTGGTTCTCGCCCGAGATCACCGAAACTCGGCAGGTTCTTTCGTGTACGGGCTTCACGAGTAAGGAAGCGGCAGGCCGCTACCAGAACGCGATCCTTCGGGCCGTTGGCGGAGTTGGATGGTCCGATCAGGACGTCCCCCTGAACGATGAGAGCCCCCTGCGGACCGACGAATGGGCCGCGCCGACCGAGGAGCGCGCCGCGCGGACCGATGAGCGGGCTGCGCCGACCGACGAGGGCACGTTGCCGACCGATGAGGGCGTCGGGCGGATTGACGAGGGTGCCGACCGGGCGCCCTGGTGAGCCTCGGTGGAGCAACCACTTCGGGGAGAGAGGCTGAGTCGACGGCAGGGCGGTTCAGCGCTGCGACCTGATTGAGTACCGGGAACGCGTGCCAAGCAACGGGTTACGTCCTCACGCCACCGGGCTGGGGACGTAACCCGTGCCGCGTCAGTGCTCGCCCACCGTGGCCGTGGGAACGTCGCGGGTGGGCGGCGGATGCCCACGGGGCTCCCGCACGAGGGTGATCGTGCGGGCGTCGCGGCAGGCCGCCGGCTCACGCACGAGGGTGGGCCTGCCGGTACGCGGACCGCAGCCGCTCGACCGACACGTGCGTGTAGATCTGGGTGCTGGCCAGCGAGGAGTGACCGAGGAGCTCCTGCACCGTCCGCAGGTCCGCGCCGCCCTCCAACAGGTGGGTCGCCGCCGTGTGCCGAAGCCCGTGCGGGCTGGTCCGGGGTAGGCCCGCCGCCGTCGTGTACCGGCCGACGATCCCCCGCGCCGTGGTCGGGTTGAGCCGGCCGCCCCGCGCCCCGAGCAGCAGCGCGTTCGCCGACTGGGCGCCGACCAGCCGGGGGCGGCCGTGGCGGAGCCACGCGTCGAGCGTCCGCTGCGCCGGGACCCCGTACGGCACGCTGCGTTCCCGGCCCCCTTTGCCGAACACCCGGAGCACCCGCCGGCCCGGGTCCACGTCCGCGACGTTCAGGCCGCACGCCTCACTGACCCGGACCCCGGTCGCGTACAGCAGCTCCAGCAGCAACTGGTCCCGCAGCCGCACCGGGTCGGCGGCACCAGGCGGGACGTCATCGGTCGGCTGACCCCGGGGCGCCGCGTGCGCCGTCTCCAACAGGGCGGCTGCCTGATCGACCGGGAGTACGGCGGGGAGTTCCCGGTGGGCGCGGGGACTGGCCAGGCCGGCGGCCACGTCGACCGGTAGTCGGCCGTCGCGGTGCGCCCAGGCGCTGAAGGTGCGGGCCGCGGCGGATCGCCGAGCCAACGTGGACCGGGCGGCTCCCGTCGTTCGCTGCCGGGCAAGCCAGCTGCGGATCTGTGCCAGCGTGAGGTCCGCGGGAGTCCGGGCTCCCGCCCGTACGGCGTGGTCGAGCAGACTGATGACATCGGCGACGTACGCCCGGACGGTGTGAGTGGAGCGGTTCTGGACCTGGGCTAGGTGGTTCGCGAAGTCATCCGCCGCCTCGCATAGCGGCGCAGGGAGCGCTGCGTGTAGAGCCCGGGTCGCTTCGCCCCGCTTCACTGGCTGGCCCCGTACCAGCTGGCGAGCCGGCCGAACGGTCCGACCGTGAGCTGTTTGTCGGCGTGCACCCGTTCAGCCTACGGCGGCCCCTGCGGCCCCTGCGGTCGCCGCTGGGCGTTGGCGGTCGCGGCGTCCGTCGGCGTTCGGGTGGTGGGTCTCGCGGGCGAGAGCGCGTACCCGTCGCCGCGTCGGTTGACCAGGCCCAACTCCTCGAGGAGAGCCAGCTTGCGCAGCGCTGTGCGGGCCACGACCCCGGACCGGGCGGCGATGTCGTCGACTCCGTGTACGCCTCGCCGGGGCAGCGCCTCCAACACCATGGTGGCCTCGTCATCGAGCTGGTCTCGTACCCGCGCGGGCCCGCGGACCGGCGGTGCCAGGTCTCCGCCGATGCGACCCACCTCCTCGAGCACCTGTGCGGGGGATACGACCAGCCGGGCTTCCGGGTACTGCCGAAGCAGCTCGTGCGCCCCGACGGACATGGTGGAGGTGACCGGGCCGGGCACCACCATCGCCGGCCGGGCCATTGCCAGGGCCCGGTGCATCGTCTGGGTCGCTCCGCTGCGGGCGGCGGCCTCGACCAGCACGCTGCCCCGGGTCGCCGCGGCGATCACCCGGTTACGGATCAGGAACCGGGGCCGCAGCGGATCCGCCCCCGGTATCCACTCGCTGACCAGCAGCCCGGTGTCGGCGATTCGGTCGAAGAGGGCGGCGTTGCCCATCGGGTACGGCCGATCCAGGCCGCAGGCGAGCACGGAGACGGTCAGCCCGCCGGCGGTCAGCGCCCCCCGGTGCGCCGCGGCGTCGATACCGAATGCCCCGCCCGAGACCACCGTCCAACCCCGTTCGGCCAGCCCGTACGCCAGCTCGGTGCCGACGTGGACGCCGTACCCGGTTGCGGCTCGGGCGCCCACCAGCGCGACCGAACGGTCCAGCGTCTCGGCCAGGGGGTGTCCACCCCGCACCCAGAAGCAGAGCGGTGGGGCGGTCTCTCGGTCAACCCGACGGGTCGAACCCCCTAGGACGAGGCGGTGTAGGTCGGCGACGGGACGTGGCCACTCGTCGTCGGTCGGCGTCACCAGCCGGGCGCCGAGGCGGTCGGCGCGCTCCATCGCCTCCGCGGCCACTGCGAGCGGGTCTCCGGCCGACAGCCGGGCCGCCACGGTTTTCCGCAGGCTGTCGTCGGGGGTGCCGCCTTCCCGTAGCAGGGCCAGCGCGCCAGCCGCGCCGTACTGCTGGACCAGCCTGAAGACGGACCGGTTACCCGGTTCGGCGATCCAGGTCAACGCCACCCTGGCGAGGCGGTCGGCGTCGAGCGCCGTGACTGACGGCTCACTCGTCGGGTGTCGCATGTCGGCCCACTCCGGACTTGCCGCTGATCCGGAGTCGGCACCGGCCTCGTCCCCGGCGGTCACAGCGCCTCCCCGGTGCGCAGGCCGATCGCCTCCCGGACGTCCTCGGCGTCGGGGCGCTGCCGACCGTCCAGGTCGGCGATCGTCCATGCCAACCGGAGGACTCGGTCGAAGCCCCGAGCCGAGAGTGACCCCCGGTCGAGCCGGGCACGTAGCTCCCGGATGTCCGGGCCGGGCAGGCACCAGGGTGGCCGCCGCAGCACCGGACCGGGTAGTTCGGCATTACTCCGCTGGCCGAGGCTCGACCAGCGCTCGAGGGCCGCCGCGCGGGCTGCCGCGACCCGGACAGCCACCACGGTTGAGGCCTCGCCGCCGGAGCTCACCTGCATCAGCTCGGCGGCGCGTACCGGCCGCACGGTCACCTGGATGTCGACCCGGTCCAGGAGCGGGCCGGAGAGGCGACCGAGGTAGCGGCGTCGGGCGAGCGGGGTGCAGTCGCAGGAGATATCCCCGGCTGGCTTGGCGCAGGGGCAGGGGTTGGCGGCCAGAACAAGCTGCACCCGGGCCGGGTATTCGGCGGTGCCTCGGGACCGGGCCAACCGGACCCGGCCGTGCTCGAGCGGCTGTCGGAGGGCGTCGAGAGCGCGCCGATCGAATTCGGGAGCCTCGTCGAGCAGCAGTACGCCCCGGTGGGCCAGGGACACCGCGCCGGGGCGGGCGAGGCCGGAGCCACCACCGACCAACGCCGAGACGGTGGCGGTGTGGTGCGGTGCCTGGAACGGTGGTCGTCGGATCAGCCGTCCACCGGAGGGCATCAGGCCGGCGATCGAGTGCAGCGAGGTCACCTCCATCGCCGCGTCGTCGGGTAGCTCGGGTAGGACCGATGGGAGCCGTTCGGCGAGCATGGTCTTGCCAGCGCCGGGCGGGCCGAGTAGGGCGAGGTGGTGTCCGCCGGCGGCGGCTATCTCCAGGGCTCGCCGGCCAAGGCTCTGGCCGGCGATGTCGGCCAGGTCGAGGGTGGGGGTGGGGTCCACCGGAGTGGCCGGGGGCGGCTCCGGCAGAGGGATGCCGTCGGTGAGGAAGGTGGCCAACTGGCGGAGGCTGCGGACAGCGTGGACCTTGATGCTGGGGATCATGCCCGCCTCGGTGGCGTTGTCGAGGGGAACGACCACCTGGTGGTGGCCGGCGCGGGCTGCGGCAGCGACCATGGGTAGGGCCCCGCGGACAGGGCGGACGGTGCCGTCCAGGCCCAGCTCGCCGAGGAGCACCACCTGATCCAGGCGGGCCAGTGGTAGCTCTCCGGCGCTGCCCAACACCGCTACGGCGATCGCGAGGTCGAAGCTGGAGCCGTGCTTGGGCAGGGTGGCGGGGAGCAGGTTGATGGTGATCCGGCGGTTGGGCCAGGCCCGACCGGAGTTGACCACCGCGGCGCGGACGCGGTCGCGTGCTTCGTGCAGGGCGGTGTCCGGTAGGCCGGTGATCGCCACGGTGGGCAGGCCGGGGGCGAGGTCGGCTTCGACCTGCAGCACATGCCCGGTGACCCCGACCAGGCCGACGCAGCGGACCCGGGCGTAGCTCATCGGTGCGCTCCCATGTCAGAAGGCCCCTTTCAGGTGCTCGACGTGGGGCGGGCCACCGGTGAGGCGGATGGAGAGCACGTCAAAGCGCACCTCGTCGGCCCGGGTGCCGGTCTCGGCGAGCCAGCGGGCGGCGAGGAGCCGTAGCCGGCGGGCCTTGGTGCCGGTCACGGCCGCGGTGGGGGTGCCGAAGGTGTCGGTGCGTCGGGTCTTGACCTCGCAGATGGCGAGGACCGGGCCGTCCCAGGCGATGATGTCGATCTCGCCGTGCGGGCAGCGCCAGTTGCGGGCCACCGGCCGTAGCCCCGCCGTGATCAGGTGTCGGAGGGCGCAGCGTTCCCCGTATGCACCCACCGACTGGTTGTGTCTGCTCATGCCCGGCACGGTGCCGGGGTCAGCTCCGGGTTGTCGTCCGGGCAGTGCGGACCTGTGGACGACGATGCCGCCTGTGGACGAACGGACGATCAAGCTGTCGACGTGCTATGGACCTGACGCGGTCGTTGGACCGGACCACCTCGCCGAGCACGGAGAGTGGTGCTTGGATAACCAAGGTTGGTTGGGCTGGTGCAGGCCGGGGCCGACTACCCGGCGAATGGCGTCCGCGCAGTCGGTCGCATACGGTGCCGACGTGGACGGACGACGGAGTTTCACCGAAGATCAGGAGTCGAGTTGGTACCCCGGCGACCGGGAGCGGGGCTATGGGGAGCCGACCTGGCGGGGTGAGAGCCGCTACGGCGAGGGGGACCTTCGGGGCCCCGAGCAGGGTGGCGGGGACCGCCGGTACGGGGACTTTGGCGACGGGCGGGGAGGGCTCGGCAGCCCGGAGGACTCCGGTGCGTTCCGGATCGGCGAGGAGGACTCCGGACGCTTCAGCGCCACGGGTGCGTACGGCGACGCCCGGTCGGAGACCGAGAGCTACCGGGCGAGCCGCTCGCGGCGGGCCGGTGCTGACCCGGAGATCACCGGCGAGTCCGTCGCTGACCGGCCGGGGCGGCGCTCGCGGGAGGCGCGTGACCAACTCTCGGCCTCCAGCGCGGACGCGTTCGGTGGGGCCGGCCCGGTCGCGGAGCCGGGGCAGTCGGGCGCGCTGGGCGGATACCCGATCGTGGAGTCGAACCGCCCCGCCGGCGAGGCGGTCAACCCGCTGGAGCTGCCGACCGGACCGATGCCGCCGGTCGGGCCGCGCGGTGATCTGTCGCCCGCGGCGACGCCGACGCCTCCGACGAGCGACGGCGTCTATCGGACACGCCGACCCGCGTTGATGGTGATCTTCGCTGTCCTGGTGTTGGCCTTCGAGGTGCCGGCACTGCGGGTGCTGCTGGACGGGTTGACCGGGGAGCTGGCGGCGGCGAACGTACTGGCCGGGATGTTCCTCGTCGGCGGGGTGCCGATCTTCGCCGTCGGCCTGTACGGGCTGCGTGCCGGCGGGTTGTCGTTGGCGGATGGTCGCGGTTGGCTGCGGCCGCCGACGGCCCATCTCACCGCCGGACTGGTGCTCCTCGTGGCGGCGGCGCTCGCGGTCGGCTGATCGCCGGTCGGGCCGGCTGTCGGCCAGCCCCGGGGCCCGACGGTCGGTCAGCCCCGGGGCCCGACGGCCGGTCAGCCCCGGGGCCCGACGGCCGGTCAGCCCCGGGGCCCGACGGCCGGTCAGCCCCGGGGCCCGACGGCCGGTCAGCCCCGGGGCCCGACGGCCGGTCAACCTGGGTCCGGCCGGGTCAGCCAACTCCGGTCTGGCGGGTTGGGGTCTGCGACAATCCCGGCGTTGCGACCCTTACTCCCGAACGCGGGGTTAGTGGGAGGTGGCGTACACTGGTCGACTGGCGACCGCCTTGCGCGGTCGACCTCGCGCGCCCTCTCCGCGGCTTGCCGTGGGGCGGCGGCTCCCTGGTCCCGACCTCTTGGGTCGGGCCCACCACGGCCGACGACCGGGCGCCAGGACGCCCGGCCGCCGGCCGGGCGGAACAACCAGGGATGCAAGGAGTACCCATGGCCGTCGTGACCATGCGCCAGCTGCTCGAGAGTGGTGTCCACTTCGGGCACCAGACCCGGCGCTGGAACCCGAAGATGAAGCGCTTCATCTTCACCGAGCGCAACGGCATCTACATCATCGACCTGCGCCAGACCCTCGACTACATCGAGAAGGCGTACGAGTTCGTGCGCGGGACGGTCGCCGAGGGGGGGAGCATCCTCTTCGTCGGGACCAAGAAGCAGGCGCAGGAGGCGATCGCCGAGCAGGCGACCCGGGTCGGTCAGCCGTACGTCAACCACCGCTGGCTCGGTGGCATGCTGACCAACTTCCAGACGGTGTACAAGCGGCTCCAGCGGATGAAGGAGCTGGAGGCCCTCGGTGACCTGAGCGGCACCGCGGCCGGCTACACCAAGAAGGAGACCCTGCAGCTCAACCGCGAGAAGGGAAAGCTGTCGCGCACCCTCGGGGGTCTGCGGGACATGCAGAAGCTTCCGGCCGCGATCTGGGTGGTCGACACCAAGAAGGAGCACATCGCCGTTGACGAGGCCCGCAAGCTGGGCATTCCGGTCATCGCTGTGCTTGACACCAACTGTGACCCGGACGAGGTCGACTACCCCATTCCGGGTAACGACGACGCGATCCGCTCGGCGGAGCTGCTGACCAAGGTCGTGGCCGCCGCCGTCGCCGACGGCCTGATCGCCCGTTCCGGCCGCCGTCGGGGCACCGACGAGAAGCCGGAGGCGGGGGTCGCCACCGACGAGCCGCTGGCCGAGTGGGAGCGCGAGCTGCTCGAGGAGCCGAAGAAGAGCGACGAGCAGCCGGCGAAGAGCGACGAGCTGCCGGTGAAGACCGACGAGCAGCCGACGAAGAGCGACGAGCAGCCGGCGGCAGCCGCCGCGGAGTGACCGCCCACCCGTCCCGCCGTTTGGTCGGGCCCGGGCACATTGTCATCCCAGACCATCCCACCCGCAGTCTCACCACTGAAGAGAGAGTCATGTCCAACTTCACCGCCGCGGATGTCAAGAAGCTCCGGGACCTCACCGGCGCCGGCATGATGGACAGCAAGAAGGCGCTGACCGAGGCCGAGGGCGACTTCGACAAGGCTGTCGAGGTCCTGCGCGTCAAGGGCGCCAAGGACGTCGGCAAGCGGGCTGGCCGGACCGCCGCCAACGGCTTGGTCGCGCACTCCGGCAAGGCGTTGCTGGAACTCAACTGCGAGACGGACTTCGTCGCCAAGACCGACAGCTTCGTCGCACTGGCCCAGCAGTTGGTCGAGCACGGCGAGCGCACCGGCGTGAACAGCGCCGAGGAGCTGTTGGCCAGTGAGATCGATGGCAAGGGCGTCGCCGAACTGATCCAGGAGCAGTCGGCCAAGATCGGCGAGAAGCTGGTGCTGAACCGGTTCGCGAAGCTGGACGGCACCGTCGCGGTCTACCTGCACCGCAAGGCGCAGGACCTGCCGCCGGCCGTCGGTGTGTTGGTGCAGTACACCGGCCGGACCGACGAGGCGGGCGACGCCGACGCACGCGGTGTGGCGATGCAGATCGCCGCGATGCGTCCGCAGTACCTCAGCCGGGACGAGGTGCCGGCTGAGGTCGTCGAGTCCGAGCGGCGCATCGCCGAGCAGACCGCCCGGGAGGAGAACAAGCCCGAGGCGGCGTTGCCGAAGATCGTCGAGGGCCGGGTGAACTCCTTCTTCAAGGACTTCGTCCTGCTGGAGCAGGCGTCGGTCACCGACAACAAGAAGCCGGTGCGGCAGGTTTTGGCCGAGGCCGGTGTTGAGGTCACCCGCTTCGTCCGGTTCGAGGTCGGCCAGGCCTGAGCCGAGCCCGAGTGCTTGCCGGCGCTCGGGACGGGAACGTGGACGAGGAGGTCGCCGGTGTACGTGTTAAGCACCGCGGCCTCCTCGTCACATAGGGTCGGTGGCGGCAATTCGCGGCGCGCGGGGCGTACGCATGGTGAAGGGCGGGGAGGATGACACAGGTTGTGAGTGACCGGAGTCTGCTGGCGGAGGATCCGACGGCGCCGCCTCCTGGCCGAGCCCGGCGGGTGGTGCTGAAGCTCTCCGGCGAGGTGTTCGGCGGGGGCGCAATCGGTGTCGATCCGGATGTTGTCCAGGCCATCGCCCAACAGATCGCGACCGTGGTCCGGCGCGGTGTGCAGGTCTCGGTGGTGGTCGGTGGGGGCAACTTCTTCCGTGGCGCCGAGTTGCAGAAGCGGGGCATGGACCGGGCCCGGGCCGACTACATGGGCATGCTCGGTACCGTGATGAACTGCCTCGCCCTCCAGGACTTTCTGGAGAAAGAGGGCATCGAGACCCGAGTGCAGAGCGCCATCACCATGGCCCAGGTCGCTGAGCCCTACATCCCGCTGCGCGCCATCCGACACCTTGAGAAGGGGCGGGTGGTGATTTTCGGGGCCGGTGCCGGCATGCCGTACTTCTCCACTGACACCGTCGCCGCGCAGCGCGCCCTGGAGATCAGGGCCGATGTGGTGCTGATGAGCAAGAACGGGGTGGACGGCGTATACACGGCGGATCCGCGTATCGACGCGACCGCCAGCAAGTTCGACTCGATCACCTTCTCCGAGGTGCTTCGTCGAAATCTGCGGGTCGCCGACGCCGCAGCGTTCAGCCTCTGCATGGAGAACGGCCTGCCGATGTTGGTCTTCGGCGCCCAGGGCGACGACACCATTACCCGGGCCGTGGGTGGCGACAAGATCGGCACCCTGATCACCACCTGAGCGGTTCGACCCCGACGGTCCTCCGACACGACCAGCCACGACGAGCATAGAAGGAGGCGAGGAGAACGGTGATCGACGAGACCCTCCTCGAGGCCGAGGAGAAGATGGAGCGTGCGATCGAGCACGCCAAGGAGGAGTTCGGGGCCATCCGTACCGGCCGCGCCAACGCCGCCATGTTCTCCAAGATTGTTATCGACTACTACGGCAGCCCGACCCCGTTGCCGCAGATGGCGTCGATCGGGGTGCCGGAGCCCCGAATGGTGATCATCAAGCCGTACGACACCTCGCAGACCAACGCCATGGAAAAGGCGATCCGCGACTCCGACCTTGGGGTAAACCCCAACAATGAGGGTAACCAGCTGCGCATTCTGCTCCCGCAGATGACCGAGGAGCGCCGCCGCGAGATGATCAAGGTGGCTCGGCACAAGGGGGAGGAGGCCAAGGTGGCGGTCCGCAACGTCCGCCGCAAGGCCAAGGAGGAGCTGGACCGGTTGGTCAAGGCTGGGGAGGTCGGCGAGGACGACGGACGTCGTGCCGAGAAGGAGCTGGACGATCTGACCCAGCGCTTCGTCGGCACCGTCGACGAGTTGATCAAGCATAAGGAAGCCGAGCTGCTCGAGGTCTGACCTCGCTGCCCGACTGCTGACGCGGCACCGGCGACCACACCCTTTCGGGGCCGCCGGTGCCGCCGTTCTCTGCCGCGGCCTTCGCTGCACCGGCCGTCCCGGCGGCTGGTCGGGTCAGCGGAGGCGGTTGCGGATGTCGGGGTGGCGAGTGCAGTAGGCTCGGCTCGATTCTCGGGTACCCGGCGGTGAACGGCGGGGATCGACCGGCTGACCCGTCGGTCAACCAGAGGGAACATCATTCGGGTAGGGGACATGGTTGTGGTTGTGCGTCTGGTCGTCGGTCTCGTCTCCCCTCCCGGTGCGTGATGTCCCCCGTTGACCCATACGGCAGCGCCGAAGCCGAACCGCACGGTTGGGAACGGCCGTCCTCCGCTGCACCGTGGCCCGAGCGCGAGCCGGAGGCGCGGAGCAGTGGGTTCGCCATCTCCTCGGACCGGCCCGCCGAATCACGTGGCATTCCGCAGGCGGAACCGGGTGCGGTGACTCGCGACGCCGGTGCGACGGTCCGGCGTCGTGAGACCCCCGGTTACGACCACGGCGGCACCGGCCGGCATGGCTGGTCGTCGGCGGAGCCGATGGGTGGGCCCGGCCGGCTCCCGAGTAGCGGCCACCATGCCTCCGCGGACGACCGGGACTATCCGACCGCGCGACAGACTCCGGTCCGGGACGCTTCGGTCCGAGACGACCCGGTCGGGTCCGAGCACCCCACAGCCCAGCTCCAGCCGGTCCGAGCGGACGATGATCCGGCCGCGCCGCCGCCACCGCGGGGGCGACGGCGGCCAGGACGGCGCCGTGCCACCGGCGCCGGGGCCCGGCAGCGGTCATCCGGCAAGGCCGGGCGTAACCTGCCGGCAGCCATCGGAGTGGGGGTCGGCCTCGGCGCCCTCGTCCTCGTGCCGCTCTTCCTCTACCCGCTCGCCTTTGTGGCGGTCGTCGCGGGGGCGCTGGCGGTCGGTTGTTGGGAGATGACCCGGGCGGTCGGCCGCACTGGTGTCCACCCGCCGCTGGTCCCGCTGGCCGTGGGCAGTGTGCTGATGTCCGGGCTGGCCTGGTTCGCCGGGCCCGATGCGCTGACCCTCGGCCTGGCCGTCACGGTGCTCGGCACCCTGGTGTGGCGACTGGGGGACGGGCTGGCCGGATTCCGTCAGGACGCCCTGGCAACCACCCTGATCGCTGTCTACGTACCGTTCCTCGGTGGCTTCGCCGCGCTGCTGGCGGCACCGGAGGACGGGGCCCTACGGGTACTGGTGACACTGGCCGCGGTGGTGCTCTCCGACACCGGTGGGTATGCGGCCGGTGCCAACTTCGGTCGGCATCCGATGGCCCCGACGATCAGCCCGAAGAAGTCTTGGGAGGGGCTGGCGGGTTCGCTCGGCGCGGCGGCTCTCGGCGGTGCCCTGCTGATCTGGCTGCTCTTCGATGTGGCGCCCTGGTGGGGAGCGCTCTTCGGGGTGGCTGTCTCCGCCGCGGCCGTCCTGGGTGATCTGGCCGAGTCCATGATCAAGCGAGACCTCGGGGTGAAGGACATGAGTAGCCTGCTACCGGGACACGGTGGCTTGATGGATCGGCTCGACTCGGTTCTTTTCGCCCTCCCGACGGCGTACCTGCTGCTTGCGCTCTTCGTTCCGGTGACGGGCTGAGCCGTGGGCTACCCGGTGCCGACCGCCGGGCACGTCACGCCCTCATCAGCGTTGTCGGCGGGGCCGGGGCGAGGCTGGCGGATACACAACGGTGCGTTCCGCTCCCGGCGTGACAGACTGGATGGGTCATGACGAGCCTGCCCTTGACCCCGGTCAACCCCGACGCCCCCGCCCGCCGCGCGGCGATGCCCCCGCGGCACCTCGCCGACTTCGATCTCGCCGGCCGCCAGACTCTGGTCACGGAGCTGGGCGAGCCGCGGTTCCGGGCTCGGCAGGTGTCGACCCACTATTTCGGTCGCCTGGTCCGCGATCCCGAGCAGATGACTGACCTGCCGGCGGCTACTCGGGAGAAGCTGGCCGACCAGTTGCTGCCCACCCTGTTGACGCCGGTGCGGGAGCTGGCCTGTGACGATGGCGCCACGCACAAGGCGCTCTGGCGACTGCACGACGGATCGCTGGTCGAGAGCGTGCTGATGGGCTATCCGGACCGGGTGACAGTCTGTCTTTCCAGTCAGGCGGGGTGCGGGATGGCCTGCCCCTTCTGCGCGACCGGCCAGGCGGGCCTGACCCGCAACCTCTCCACCGCCGAGATCGTGGACCAAGCGGTCTACCTGGCCGGCGTGGCCGCCTCCGGGGCTGTCGCCGGATCCCCGCCGCGGCTGTCTCGCGTGGTGTTCATGGGGATGGGGGAGCCGCTGGCCAACTACAACCGCGTGGTGGCGGCGATTCGCCGGCTGGTGGCACCCTCGCCGGAAGGACTCGGACTGTCCCAGCGCCACATCACCGTTTCCACGGTGGGCCTGGTCCCTGCCATCCGTCGACTGGCCAGCGAAGACCTCTCCGTGACCCTTGCGTTGTCGCTGCACGCACCCGATGATGAGCTGCGCGACGAACTTGTGCCCGTCAACCAGCGCTGGAAGGTGTCCGAGGTGCTGGAGGCGGCCTGGGAGTACGCGGCCCGCACGGGACGTCGCGTGTCGATCGAATACGCAATGATCAAGGACGTGAACGACCAGCCGTGGCGAGCCGACCTGCTTGGGCGACTGCTGGCCGACAGGTTGGCCCACGTGAATCTGATCCCGCTCAACCCCACTCCGGGTAGCCGCTGGGATGCGAGCCCGAAGCCGGTTGAACGGGAGTTCGTCCGGCGGTTGCGTGCCGCCGGGGTCTCCACGACAGTGCGGGACACCCGGGGGCGCGAGATCGATGGAGCGTGTGGTCAGCTCGCCGCGGCCGAGGGGCCATGAGAGCGTGGGGGCCGGGGGACCGACCCGGCGGAGTGAACGAGACCAGGAGACATAGTGGCGAGTCAGGGTCAGCGTTTCCGGCGTAAGTCGCTGCGCCGGGGATACAAGGTCGACGAGGTGGATGTCTTCCTCGACCGGGTCGAGGCCACGCTGGCCGGGCAGCCGGTGGGCGCGCCCGTGTCCGCGCAGGAGGTTCACGACGTCGTCTTCCGGGTCCGATTCAACGGCTATGACGAGTGGCAGGTTGATCTTCACCTCGACCGGGTCGAACGGCAGCTCGCCGACCTGGAGGAGCAGAGCGGTCTCTCGGCGCAGGGCGCCGACCCCCACCTGCCCGACCGGATGGGTCCGCCGGATCGGATGGGTCCGCCGGATCGGATGGGTCCGCCGGATCGGATGGGTCCGCCGGATCGGATGGGTCCGCCGGATCGGATGGGTCCGCCGGATCGGATGGGTCCGCCGGATCGGATGGGTCCGCCGGATCGGATGGGTCCGCCGGATCGGATGGGTCCGCCGGATCGGATGGGTCCGCCCGACCAGCTCGGCCCACCGGATCGGATGGATCCACCGAGACACGATCGGGGCATTGCCCCGGAACAGCAGCCGATGCCACCCCGGTTGATGCCGGCGCAGCCCGGTGGCCCGTACGGCCGGCATGACGACACCACTGACTCCATGTCCGGCGGCTACAACGCCCCGCGCGGCGGCTACGAACCGCCGCGCGGTCCGGCCACCCCGCATGGACCCGGTGGCCCGCCGCGGAGCCCGGCTACCGGCCCCGGCGGCTACGGCCCCGACGAGCTGCGGTTTGACGGGTTCGAGGCCGGTCGGCACGGGCGTGCCGACATGACGACCGAGATGCGGATGCCGGAGCGAGGGCGGGAGATCGGCGGTCCGCCTGCGCCGCAGCCTGGTTTCGGTGGCCCGCCGGCCGTCCCCAGCCCGCCCGCGCCGGCTGGGCCGCCTGCGCCGCAGCCTGGCTTCGGCAGCCCGCCGGCCGTCCCCGGGCCGCCGATGGCGGCTCCGCCCGGGGTGGCTGCTGGTCCGCCGACGGGGGGTCCGCCCATGGCTGGGCCGCCGGGCAGCGACCTCTATCGGGTCGACCAGATTCGCCGCAGTTTCCAGGTTCGCCGCTTTGGCAGCGGGTACGACCCGGACCAAGTCGACCGCTTCTTCGACAGCCTGCTCGGCGGTATGCAGGGGCGGAACCCGATGCCGGTGAACCCGCACGACCTGGGCACGCTCCGCTTCGGCCTGGTGCAGGGCGGCTACTTCGAGGCGGAGGTCGACGCCGCCCTGAAGGACGTGCAGGACGTCCTGCTCGGTCGCTGACCCCAGAAACGCCGTGGCCCGCTCCCTAGAGTTGTAGGGAACGGGCCACGGCGGTGTGGCTGGCTGTGCGGGTTACGGGCGAAGCCCGTTGCGCCGGAGCACGGTGTCACCGACGACGATGGCCAGCAGCAGGACGGCGAGGCCGATCAGCCAGATGTCCTCGACCCTGCCCTCGTGGTTACCGCAGAGCATTGCCAGCAGCGACAGCGCGACGACCACCGCGCCGATCCGTCCGGACCTGCGGTGCCCGGGCTTGTGCTGGTCCGGAGACGTAACCGGCTCGCTTCCTGCCACTGTCGGTCCTTCCCTCGTGATCTGATCCGTGGTCAAGTCTGGCACGCCTCGTACCGGCCTCGGCGCTGGGTCCGACCATCTCCCGGACCGGAAGCTGTGGGAACACCGGGTGCCCGTGCAGGCCGGCGCGCAGGGGCGTTGTCGCCCATGGACCGGCACTACCGGCGTCGCGGCGCGGTGGCCAGAGTGGCTCCGGTAGGTTCTGACATGAACCTTGTTTCGTGTCTGTTGAGGGGGAACTGCGGTGCGAGTGACCGGTACCGGGCACGCCAGCATGCGGATCGATACTCCCGCGGGGAGTATCCTGTGCGACCCGTGGGTCAACCCGGCGTACTTCGCCTCGTGGTTTCCGTTCCCCGACAACTCCCAACTCGACTGGGCAGCGCTGGGTGACGTTGACTACCTCTACGTCTCGCACCTGCACCGAGACCACTTCGACGCGGCGCACCTCAAGCGGTACGTGTCGAAGCGGGCTACCGTGCTGCTGCCCGCCTTTCCGACCTCGGAGATGGAAAACGAGCTTCGGGAGCTGGGCTTCACCCGGTTCCTGAAGGCGCCGAACGAGGAGGTCGTCGACCTGGGTGGCGGCCTGAAGGTGATGATCCAGGCGCTGACCAGCCCGACCGATGGGCCGATTGGGGACTCGTCGCTCTGGGTGGAGCACGACGGGGTCCGGCTGCTCAACCAGAACGACGCCCGCCCCACCGACCTCAGCGTCTTCACCGAGCTGGGCCACGTACACGCGCACATGCTTCAGTTCTCCGGTGCGATCTGGTATCCCATGGTCTACGAGCTGCCGAACGCCGCCAAGACCGCGTTCGGCAAGCAGAAGCGGGAGCGGCAGTTCGATCGGACCTGGCGCTACATCGACGACCTGAAGGCCGACCACGTCTTCCCGATCGCCGGCCCGCCGTGCTTCCTCGACGACGCGCTGTGGCAGTTCAACGACATCCACGGCGACGAGGGCAACATCTTCCCCGATCAGTCGGTCTTTCTGGAGGAGTACGCCAAGGTCGGCGGCACCAACGGGGTGGTGTTGCTGCCGGGCAGCGTCGCCGAGGTCACCGCCGACGGCTGCGAGACCACCCATCCGGTGCCGGTGGCGGAGTTCTTCGCCAACAAGGTCGCCCACCTCGAAGAGATGCGGGAGCGCAAGCGGCCGATCATCGCGGCGGAGAAGGCGTCCTGGCGGCACCCGGAGATCGACGTCCTGGGGGAGATGCAGCGCCGCATCGAGCCGTTGCTGAACGAGTCGATCTATCTGGCCAAGGGGGTTGGCGGCCCGGTCCGCTTCGACCTGGTCGATGGTGACGACGCGGGTACGGAGACCGTCGAATCCATCGTGGTGGACTTCCCCGGCAAACAGGTCCGTCCGTACGCCGACGAGAAGGTGCGCTACCGGTTCCGCACCGAGCGGGCGCTGATCGAGCACCTGCTGCACATCGGCGAGGTCGACTGGGTCAACTCGCTCTTCCTGTCCTGCCGATTTTCCGCGGCGCGGATCGGCCAGTACAACGAGTTCGTCTACGCCTTCTTCAAGTGCCTGTCCCAGGAGCGGTTGCAGTACGCCGAGGGCTGGTACGACGAGCACGAGCGGGCGGTCGACGCGGAGGACATCACCCTCGGTGACTGGGTGGTGCAGCGGCGTTGCCCGCATCTCAAGGCGGACCTGAGCCGGTTCGGCATCGTGGCAGACGATCAGCTGACCTGCCAGCTGCACGGTTGGCGCTTCGACCTGGCCAGCGGGCGGTGCCTGACCAGCGTCGGCCACAAGATCCGTGCCCAGCGCGCCGACGAGGAGACCCCCGCGCCGGTCATCGAGACGACGACCTGATCCCCGGCCCGGCCACCCGGCGCGATCTCACCGTCCGAGGTCGGTGAGGATGCGCTGGGCGGCGTTGTGGCCGGACGCGCCGATGACACTGCCGGCCGGATGACAGCCGGCGCTGCCCGCGTACACGCCGTCGATCCCGGTGGCGTACGGCATTCGGTCGATGAACGACACGGTGTTGTCGACGTGGTGGATGTGCCCGCCGGTGATGCCGAAGTGCGCCTCGATGCCGGGTGGGGCCAGCGGTACGGCGTCGGCGATCAGGGCCCCGGTGCCCGGGGCGTACCGTTCGCAGATCGCCACCAGCCGCGCCACGTACCCGGGCAGTGCCTCTTCCCAGGTGGTGCCCGCCAATTCGTACGGCACCGACTGCACGAAGAGCGCCGACGAGTGGTGCCCGGCGTCGTCGGAGAGCGTCGGGTCGACGGTGGTGTGCAGGTACCACTCGATCGTCGGCTCCTGCGGCAGCCGCCCGGCCCGCACGTCGGCCCACATCGCGCGCAGCCCTGCCAGCGGCGCCTCGCGGGCAGCCCCGGGGGCGGAGCCGGGCAGCAGGTGGATGGTGGACCCGAACGGGCTGGGGGCGTCTGCCGGTAGGCAGGAGAAGCGCGGCAACCCGGTCAGCGCCAGGTTGAGCTTGAGCGTGGTGCCGGGTCGGCGGACCGCGGTCATCCGGTCGGAAAGCGACGTCGGGAGCGCACCGGCGGGGAGCAGCTCCATCAGCCGGTACGGGTCGCAGGCCCCCAGCACCACGGACGCGTCGACGATCTGCCCATCGGCGAGCCGGACACCGGAGGCGACGCCCCCGTCGAGGGTGATCGCGCCGACCGGCGTACCGGTGCGGATCGTCGCGCCGGCGGCGCGCGCGGCGTCGGCGAAGGTCCGGGAGACGGTGCCCATGCCCCCCTTGGCGATCATCCAGGTGCCGTCGGAGCCGGGAATTCTGCACATGTTGTGGACCAGGAAGTTGTGCCCGGTGCCGGGGTCGTCCGGGCCGGCGTTGACCCCGGAGAGGCCGTCGGTCACCGCGTACATGCTGACCAGCAGCTCGGAGTGGAAGTCGAAGCGGGCCAGATAGTCGACGACCGAGCCGCGAACCAGGTCGACGAAGATCTGGCGCAGCGTCGGCCGGACGTACCGTTCGGCGGTCTCCTCGACCGGTAGCGGTTCGGCCAGCCAGGCCGGCGCGAGGTCCGCGCGCAGCGCGGCCAGCTCGGCCTGGAGCGCGGCGTCGGCGGCGACATCGGCGGGGGAGAAGAACTCGGCGAACTGCCGCCGGGTCGCGCTCGCGTCACCGCCGAAAAGCAGGTACGGCGAGCCGGGCCCGCCCGGGGTGGGCAGGAAGTAGTGCGGGTCGCGCCGCAGCACCGGGATGCGGACGTCGAGCCGGGCGAGCAGCTCCGGGGGCATCAGCCCGAGCAGGTAGGACCCGGTGGAGTGGCGCAGCTCCGGCACCCGGGGAAACGGCGTCTCGGTGCGGGCCGCGCCACCGACCACGTCGGCCGCCTCCAGCACCAGCACGTCCAGCCCGGCTCGGGCCAGCAGGATCGCCGACACCAGCCCGTTGTGCCCGGCGCCGACGACGGCGACATCCACCCGCCGCGGGAGCCCGTTCCGCCGATCCATGTAGCGAAGATAGCCGTCGATCTGCTCCAGGTCACCCCCCGGGCGCCGGGTTGGAGTTGGTCTCCGGCCAGTGGATTCCGTAGGGGACGTCGCCTTCGGGGGCGTTGCCGCTAATTAAGGCGGCGAAGTGCGGCGCCAAGGTTGCCGGCTGCGGCGTCAATTGCTTGCCGGCGACACGAACGCCCTACTGGCAGACGGAAGTACGTCTGGCAGACGGAAGTACCCAGCCGATCAAGGACATCAAGGGTCGGCGACCTGGTATGCGCCAACGATCCCGAAGCCGGTGAAGAAGGCTCCCGTGAGACAGCCCGTCTCTGGGTCCATGAGGACCAACTGATCGACCTTGACGTTGCCGGTGGCGACGTCACGATATCTGAGGACCACCCGTTCTGGAGCGAGACTGACCGGCAGTGGCAGGACGCCCAGGACCTAGACCTGGTGACCTACTCCGCACCGCAACCGGCAAGACGCTCGCCGTGGTTGGCCTCGAGCGGGCCGCTACCAACACGGCGCGGTCTACACCCTCACGGTCGCTGACATCCACACGTACTATGTGATAGCCGGCAACACCCCGGTCCTCGTGCACAATACTGGTCCATGTGATGTATCCAAGTATGACGATATAACTACGGGTGGAAGTAAGCAAAATCGTCTTACGAATGTCACGCATACTGAGTTTGGAGATAATCTGGTAGCCAACGGATTTAGCCGTACCGCGTCGGCGGACGGTAAGGTGCTGATCTATCGGAAAGACGGGGTGAAATACACCGTCCGGGAGAAGGCAGATTCGTACACCGGGTGGACGGCTGAATATTTTCCCGCCGGCTCAAAGGGGTCAACCTTGAAGATTAGGCTTGGTGGTTGATAGTGACTGGTGTATTGACGAGCGGTCGTGCGGAGTATGAACGCGTTCGGACGCTAGTCGGTTCGGTGTTTGCCCTGGACTTGCGACTCCCGGATATGGTGTTCAGGAAGCCGGGCCTGAACACTGTATTCGCGGAATTCGAGGTCGCTATGTCGGGCGAATTTTGGCCTGTCATCCAGGCTATGACGAGGGCCCACGGTGACAAGTCGGTGCACGTACTTGTTCTCGATCCTGATCCTGAGCACTACTACTTACGACATTACGGTAAGTATGAAGCTGCCACCATCGGAATCGATGCGAGCGAAGACGAGTATTGGGGACTGATTAGTGACGAGCCAGACGGCGACCCTACCGGCGCAATTGTCTTCTCGGCAAATGTTGTGGCTATCGTTGGTGACTCAAGAAAGTGGGGTTGCTGGGGGGAGAAAGGGCTGGAGGTTATGGCGATCCAAGGCCTACCCGAAAAAGACAATTCGGATCTGCGAATTCCGTTGCTGGCGGTGCAGGATGCTGTTAGCACCTTTGTCGCCTTAAGCTATTGGAGAACTTTAGTCCCTCCAGAAATTTCGTCAAATCTTATATCGAAATATGGAAATTGATATTGAAATTGATGTGAGTGGAATCACTGTCCCGGCCAACGGAGTGTCCAGTTGGAGTCAGTGGCTCGGTTTGGTGGGCATGCGCGCGGAGCCGGGACGGCTGTAGCGCGTGCGGACGGCCCGGCTTCGGCCGGGCCGTTTCTTGATTTAGTGAAGCAGTTTTGGGTAGGACCTATTTCGTGAGTCGCATTCTACTGGTTGTTTCTGAACAAGCTTCGGTCGTCTTGGCTGCTCTGGGTGGCGCGGTGGCGGGTGGGCGCCGTCAGGTGCCTGTCCGGTGTCGGCGTCTGCGGGGCCGCGAGTGGGCTCCGGGGTCAAGGGGCGCCTGTAGGGCGGTCGCAGGCGGCGCGTAGTGCCCTTGAGGCCGGAGGGGTGGCCCTCGTATGCTCGCGCCGCCCATAAGTCGTCGTTTGCGGCTGGACCGGCTGTCTAAGAAGAGGGTGTCGAGGGCGCCCAACTGGGACGCTCCTGACACCTTCGGCCTGCCGTGGCGTGCGCTGGTATCTGTCCGTGTTGCCGTCACCGTTGCCGTCAACCAGGTCCTGCGCCGAGAGTCTACAGGGTTCCGGTCGATGAAAGCCCAGGTAAACGACATGCCATCGTAGGTCACTTTTCGTGCTGGCCGTGAGAATGCCACACGTACTATGTGGTTGCCGGCAACGCGCCGGTGCTGGTGCACAATACGGGCGGCTGTCCGAGGAACACCAAGGGACAATTCACATCCGGCGAAAACGTGGATGCCGCACGCGGTAGACTTACGCATCAAAACTATCGAACGGCCCTGGGAGAAGGATACGACTACGAATTTACTCTTCCAAGTGGCCGACGGCCTGACGCAATCGACTGGAATAATCGCGTCGTCCGTGAATTAAAGTCAGATGCAGCCAGCAGTCAGGCGGCTGGTCGTCGCCAGTTGGCCGACTATGTATCGGAGTTGGAACAGATGACGGGCCAGAGATGGACCGGTGTTCTCGACACCTATTCGAGGTAAGGATCTAGTGGCGGCAAAAAAAGTGCTCACGGCTATTCTGACGGAGTCGCTCGCGGAGCGAGGGTTTCGTCGACGTGGGGACAGTTGGCATCGTCTCGGCCCTGACCTGTACTCCGTCGTCCACCTCCAGCCGTCGAGATGGGATTCGTCGTTCTACTTGAATCTCGGGTTTGCCCCGGCTGGTCGGGTAGTGCGGGGGTGGCTTCCTGAGTCAAAATGCCTGGTCCGCTTCCGAGTTGAAGCCATCAAAAAGCTGTCTCCGGGGGATCTCCGGCTCTTGAATGGCGACGCGTTTAGTCACATGGGAGAGCATGAGTGGCGGGTGGGCCCTGGGGGGGGGGAGGGTTGTCAACCCAATCGTCGAAATACTCGACCACGCTACGGATCTTTCTGGGTTAAGGCATGTGCTCCAGGACCAAATTTCGGAGCGCGTAATGGTGCATGCGGAAATGAGGAAGATTCTTAGCTTGCGGTAGCTCGGAGGGTGGGCACCCTTGCATTGTTGATGCGATGCGAGAGCGTCGACGTTTGAATCCGAATAGCGATTACGCTGTGTAGCCGATGGCTCTACAGGTTCGTGGTTGTCGGCTTGCGTTGCCGTCGTGGTTGCCGTCAACAGGCGGGGAGATATGCAAGTACGTCGACGTAGGTAGACTATGTTTGAAGGGGCGAACGGATCGGTGGTGCGCCGCGCAGCGGTTTAGGCGTCGATCGCCGGAACCACTTCGTTGACGCCATGGTTCGTTCAGCGATCGTCGCGTCCTCGACACCGACTCGGTCGCGGCTGTCGGGCTCGGAGTTGCCGGCGTGCGCGCGGGGCCGGGACGGCTGTAGCGCGTGCGTGCAGCCCGGCGTCTGCCGGGCCGTCTTGATACCTGTAGAGCAGTTTTGAGCCAGTCGGATCTTGGCTGAGGGCCTTGGTCCGGCTGTGCTTCGGGTGCGGTTGCGGCTGCTGCGGGAGCGTTTGGCGGCGCTGGCGTCCAGTCTTCGTCGCTGGGACTGCCGTCTGCCTCCACCGCCATGCTGAGCTGAGCGCGACGACACGTCTCGCCCCAATGGCACCGCTCATCGATGCCCTGGTCGCCGAAGAGCGCAGGTGTTTGCCCAGGTTGCCGTCACCGTTGCCGTCAACACCGATAAACTTCGATGCGGCGAGTTGGTGCCACCCACGAAGGGTCAGGTGAAACGCCATGAGAACGTAAGTTACGTTGCGTTACGGGATGAAAATCCCACACGTACTATGTGCTCGCCGGCGACACCCCGGTCCTCGTGCACAACGAGGGTGGCGTGCCGGTGCCGCCGTTCGTAGATGGACAAGACTTCGAGTGGAGCATTCAAACGCCGAAGGGGAATGTTGGAATGCTCGCAGAAACAAGTGTGAGCGGGGGGCGCGTTACCCTCTCCAACATGGTGGTTTACGGTGATAGCCCGGAGCTGACCCGCGGATCTTTGGGCACGTCGACTATGTTGAAAGCCTTGCGTGGACAAATTGCGCCGGCTGCGGCTGCGCAGGGATTTAATGAGCTGACGATCTCAGGAATTCGACTTACAGGGCCTGTTGGACACCGTCCCGACTTCACCCTGGACCTGAAAAAGTACGCTGGTGGTGGGGGGTGCTGATGCAACCGCAGGGACGATATGAGGCTGTACTTCAGGGTGCACGAGATCTGATTGACGGCGGCGAAAGTATGGAGTCTGCGCTTAGGTATATGAGGAGCGCGGGGTTGTCGCAGATTGAGTGTGTAAAGGCAGTAACATCGCTGATGGGTGGAAATCTTGGCCAAGCCAAGGAAATCGTTCACTTCAGCGAAACCTGGTCAGACACGAGGGCGTGGCAGGAGCAGCTTCATAAGGATTTGAGTGAGGGGTTGAGTGCAGAGTAGCGGCGGCCAAACGGCAAACCGCTGAGCCGACCGGCAATGCGGAGAGCGGCCGGTGTGTGTACGGGCGCGCGGCTGTCTGCCCGGGTTGCCGTCACCGTTGCCGTCAGCAGCGGTCATAGATCGAAGACCAGCTATTGCATGCAAGGATCATCGCTCGCGGCCGTGCTGGCCCGTTGAGGGGTGTCATGTTGGCGGTTCGGTTCTGATGGGCGTGCGCGCGGGGCCGTAGGCCTGAAGCGCGTGCGCGCGGCCCCGGCTTCGGCCGGGGCCGCTCTTGATACCTGTAGAGCAGTTTTGAGCCAGTCGGATCTTGGGCGAGGGCCTTGGTCCGGCTGTGCTTCGGGTGCGGTTGCGGCTGCTGCGGGAGCGTTTGGCGGCGCTGGCGTCCAGTCTTCGTCGCTGGGAACGCCGTCGGATCTTGGTGTGTGGGTTGGGCTATGCGATGGCGGCGATGTTGCCGTCGTCGAAGTAGATGGCTTGGTGGAGGCGTCCGCCGAGGGCGGTGGCGTATCGGGCGACGATGTCTTGGCCGGAGATCTTGCCTTGTTCGATCTGGGAGATGCGGCCTTTGGTGACGCCCATGCGGTCGGCGACCTGCTGTTGGGTCAGGCCGCGAGTGCGGCGTACTTCGGCGAGTCGGTGTCCGACGACGGTGGCGAGGAGTTTCTGTTTGCCGTCTTCGACGGCTTGTTCGCCGCCGGCGCGTTCGACGTGGGTGGTGCGGATGTCGCTCCAGCGTGTGTAGCTGTTCATGGTTGTCGGTCCTCCTTGGCGCGTTCCTTGAGGTAGATCTCGTAGCGTTGCTCGGCCAGGGGGATCGCTTGGGGTGTACCACTGTTGCCATCGTCCAGCTTTGTCTCCGGCGACGAGCAGGATGCTGGAGCGCCACGGGTCAAAGGCGAACAGGATGCGGACGGTGGCGGGGCGTAGCTCTTTGAGGTTAGCGAGGGCCGAGCCGTGGATCGTGTCGACCAGTGGCCGGCCGAGTCCTGGGCCGGCTTCGGCGAGTAGGTCGATGGCTTGCACGACACGGGCGTGGGTGAGGGGATCGAGGCCGTCCATCCACTCCTGTACCTCGTTGACGAGGTAGATCTCCCACTCGTCGGGGGCCATCCCCGGAGTATAGCGGACGCTATACCAGGCGTACTGGTGAGAGCGGGATGTGTTCGGCCTGGCGGAGCCGAGAGGCCCTGGGCTGTCGGTGGCGGTCTCTCCGGGTTGCCGTCACCGTCGCCGTCAACACCGATACGTTTCGATGCAGCAAGTTTGCGCTACACACGAAAGGCCAAGTGAAACACCATAAACACGTAAGTCACACTACGTAACAGGCTGAAAATCCCACACCAACTATGTGATCGCCGGCAACACGCCGGTCCTCGTACACAACTGCCCTTCCAGGGGAGCTGCGGAAGCAACCGTTAGGATGCGGCATTACACTAACTCTCGTGGTGCTGCTGGCATCCTGGATAGTGGTGTAATTAGAGCCAGTGACCAAAACAAGGTGTTCATGGTGCCCACGCGAGGGAAGCCGATGCGTCCTCGGGACGCCGAGAATGAGCTGGGTGTCGGCAAGGGTCGCGGTCGGAAAGTCATTGAATTCGATTCGCCGGCCGGTAGGGTCAGCAAGGGATCTAACCCTACAATGGGTATCACCGAGTGGGTGGCCGATGGCGATTTGAAAATTTCTAACGCTAGGGCGGTCCGCTTCGTCGGTGGTGGGACCCTATCTCGCCTTCATGGGGACCTACCTGCCCTTTCAGCGTTCGGCGATGTGCGCTGGCATCTGTCCGTGTTGCCGTCACCGTTGCCGTCAACCAGGTCCTCTGCCGAGGGTCGACACGGCGCCGGTCGATGAAGCGCCAGGTCAACGACATGCCGCTGTAGGGTACTTTCCGTGCAGGCAGTGGACATGCCACATGTACTATGTGTTGGCTGGCAGCACGCCGGCCCTCGTGTACAATTGCGGTACCTTCGATAACAAATTGCCGGGGCATTGGCTGGAGAATTGTCTGTTGCCGAACGCCTCGGCGTCACGGTTTCGAGGCCCGGCTCATCTTCGTTTGATGCTGCGATGTTCAACCTAATTTCGTAGGGGGTCATGAAATCTCACATGCTGTTTTGAGTCGGGGAGCGCCCGTTCGCGCAGCAGGTGAGGCCGACATCGCAGGATCGTCGTCGGGCTATTTTGACTTGGATATTAACAATCACAGTGGAAATTTCCGGCCGTCTGCGGAAAGCCTGCAAATTGGTCGCGATGCGTTCGAGTGAGCGGGGATTGTGTTCTAGTGATTGATCTGGACGAGCTGACCGATTTGGATATCCGCGACCTTGCGACCCTCCTCGTCGAGCAGACGCCTAGCTGGGAAGGGACGCCCCAGGGGCAATGGCGTTCCGTGCTTGAGCTTTTCACGTTGCGGTTGGCGTCTTCTGATCGGCAGATAGTAGCTCGGGAACTGTTTCTGCTGCGTGACGCATACGACGTGCTGATTGCGGCAGCGCAGCGCGACGGTGCTCTAGATGAGCGCGAGAGTATTTTGCGCCGGGTTAATGTTCTCGTGGCTTTGGCGGAGAGTTCTACTGATGATCTGGAAGTAGATGATCTGGCGACGGCGGTAAAGCGGATGGTGTTGGAGGACCTTCCTATTGCGCTCGAACTGGCGTGGGCGAAGGCTCCATTCTGGCGCACATCGTCGACGGACGAGATTCGCGAGATGCGCTTTGCAAAGAATCTGTTGAGTCCGCTCAAGCCGATTGCAGAACGTGGTCTTAACTCGGATGATTCCGCGCAAGTCGATGCCTGGTTGGGACTGTTGCCGTCTCTTCCGTAGTGCGCTGTAATGCGGTCGCGGGCGCCGCTGTCGATGGGGGTTGCTGTCACGGTTGATGTCAGATGATCAAGCACATAAAGGATTGTCGGTTTATGTCGTGACTGCTGTTGGCGGCTCGATACTGGCGGGCGTGCCCGCGGCCTGGCCGAGGCCGCCCCGGGCCTCCACGTCGAGATCACCGGCCTGCTCGGCATCTACACCGATTCCGCGCACGTCATCGTGTATGCCGACGGCGAAGTCCGGCAGACGCACCAGGCATGTGTGCGTCGGTGCGGTGACTCAGGCCAGGTCTGTCGGGCTGCGGGCACGGTGGAGGTATTGCAGTGTGGGGCACTACGACACTCGGCGAACTGGCCAGAGCCGGCGTCGTCGGTCACCAGCGGCGGATACTAACCGTCGCCTGGTTCCTCCACTACGGAGAGCGCGCCCGACGGGCAGAGTTCGACGGCCTCGCGCGCTCGTCGTGCGGCTTCGCCTTCCGGATGTTTGGTGACCAGCATGACGATGCCGTCGTCGTGCTGGTCGAAGACGGTCGGGTCGGTCAGCACGCACTGGCCGGCTCCGATGCAGACGTCGGTGTTCGCCTCGATACGCATGTCGTCCTCCATTACCAGGCGACCGGGAGTTCCTCGATGCCGTAGACGAACGCGTCGGATTTGAACGGGATGTCGTCGAGCGGTGCGGCCAGGCGGAGGGTGGGGATGCGGTGGAACAGCGTGTCGAACACGATGCGTAGCTCCATGCGGGCCAGGGTCTGGCCGATGCACTGGTGCGGGCCGAAGCCGAAGGCGACGTGGTGACGTGCGCCGCGTTCGAGGTCGAGCCGGTCGGGCTCTGCAAAGACCGTGGGGTCGCGGTCGGCGGCCAGCCCGGAGATGACGACCCCGTCGCCCGCGTTGATGGTGGTGTCGCCGAGTTGTACGTCTTCGGTAGCCACGCGGGCGGTGACGCTGTCGGCGATGGTGAAGTAGCGCAGCAACTCCTCGACGGCCAGCGGGGTTTTATCCGGATCATCTTTGATGATGACCAGCTGGTCGGGATGTTGGAGGAGCCCAACGACACCGAGGGAGATCATGTTCGCCGTGGTTTCGTGACCGGCGACGAGCAGGAGGAAGGCCAGACTGACCATGCTCGCGCGATCGAAGGTGCCGTTGTCGCGGTGTTTGGCGATCTGCCGGCTGAGCAGGTCGTCGGTGGGGTCGGTGAGCTTGCGGTCGATCAGGGTGCCGAGGTAGGTGTTCAGCTCCTCCTGGATCCGTAGCCGAACCTCTGGTGGTGTGGTGTGGCGGAGTAAGGGGCCGGTGAGGCCCTGGAAGAAGTCGTGGTCGGCGTAGGGGACCCCGAGTAGCTCGCAGATGACCAACGATGGCACGGGCAGCGACAGCGCTTCGACCAAATCGACGGAGCGTTGCGGGGTGGCGAGCATCTCGTCGATGTGCTGGTCGACGATCTGCTGGATCCGTGGTCGCAGCCCGGCCATGCGCCGGACGGTGAACTCGCCCATCAGGGCCCGCCGCGTCTGGGCGTGCTCGGCACCATCCATGCCGAGCATGGAGGTGGGTTGGGACTGTAGCTGTGCCCTCGTCTCCGGGTCGGTGCTGACGAACGGGAAGTTGTCTCTACGGCGGTCGGAGGAGAAGCGCCGGTCGGCCAGGACGGAGCGTCCTAGCTCGTGCCCGGCGATCCACCATGCCTCGCCGCCGTTTTTCAGGCGGACCTTGGCGATCGACGACTCTTCCCGGATCTGCTCGTATTCTGTGGGTGTGGTGAATGGGCATCCACGTTGGACGGGAAACTCGGCGTCGGTGAGCTGGCCGGAGGCGGTCCTGGTCGTAGCGATCGAGGCAGTCTCTGTCATGGCGATCGTCACCTCGCAGAAGTGGACGTTGTTCCGCCGCTCGGCCTCAGGCTAGCCGGACGGTATTCGTCAGTCTATGCCCATGTGTCGATGATTTGGCTAGGTCGCGCGGTGGCTGATCTCCCGGTCTGGGTTCATTCGATCCGCGTTGCCTCGATGGTGGTGTTCGTGCGCGCCGTACGGAAGGTGGCGAGCACCGCCGTCGCGGCGAGCGTGAGGCTTGTGGCGAGGACCAGGTAGTAGGACGGGGGCGGCCAGGTGATCGTTCGTCGGCCTTCGGTGAGGCCGGCGACGATGCACCAGGCGGTGAGGATTCCCAGCCCGACGCAGAGTGCGAAGACCGTGGCGAGCGGCAGGGCGGCTTCGGCGATGATGACGCGGCGTACGGTCGATGCGGGCATTCCCATCAGGCGGAGCAGGCCCAGGACGCGTTTGCGGTCGAGGATGGCGGCGATGCTGGAGACGGCGAGGGAGACCGCGGAGATCAGGGTGGCCACGAGGATGCCCAGGTGGGCGAGATTGGCGTAGCGCGTGGCCCAGGCTTCCACGCGGGAGCCCTCGTGGTCGACACGGGTCGTGGGCGGTGACGACAGGCGCAACTCGCTGCCGAGGATGGCGGTGCGGGCGCGTTCGACCGAGTGCGTCGTGCCGTCGGTCGAGACGACCAGGATCGCTGGTGTGGGACCCGGTGCGGTCGCCGGGCGGATGGCTAGCGGGCCGCCGCTGAAGAAGGTGCCGGTGACCTGGAGGTGGCTGGTGCCGTCGGGGGTGGGCAGGCCGACGCGGGCGGCGTCCGAGGCGGTGAAGCCAACTCCCTCGTCGGGGTAGTAGGAGCCGATCGCGGTCGCGGTGACTCCGGCGGTGTGGGCGATCTGGGAAGCCGCGGCGGTGAGCGCGGTGCGGTGGGACGCCGCTGTGGTGGCATCGGCCTGCGGCGGTGAGTCGAGGCCGGCGACCAGTATGGAGGAGGAGAGCTGCTCGGAGCCTTGGGCGGATGGCGAATCGCTGATGGCGGTGGTGATCGCGGCGGAGAAGACCGACACCAGGAAGACGGCGGCGACCAGGCCGCTGACCGCGCGGAAGGTGGCCCGGGGGTGCTGGCGGATGCGGTTCATCGCGATCACCCCGGCGGTGCCGCGGGCACCGCGGGCCGCGATCTGGGCGATCCGGTAGGTGAGCACCGGCCCGGCGGCGATCAGCCCGACCGCGATCAGGATGAAGCCCGCGATGAGGATCCTGTCGGCATGGGTGAGTGGTGTGTGGAGCAGGGCGGCGATGGTGGTGCCCAGTACCAGTACGACGCCGACGACGAGCGGCACCAC
The DNA here is from genome assembly GCF_000016425.1 of Salinispora tropica CNB-440. GTDB lineage: Bacteria > Actinomycetota > Actinomycetes > Mycobacteriales > Micromonosporaceae > Micromonospora > Micromonospora tropica. Next base: position 1,507,919 of record NC_009380.1, read on the forward strand.
GCGGAGGGTACTGGGGCGGCGTTCGGGATCGCTCGCGGCTGCCACCGAGGGGCCCGATTCTGGCGCGGCTGGTGCGCCACCCGGCGACGGTGGTGGAGCCGGCCACCACACCCGCGAGCACGACGAGCACGGTGCTCGACGGCACGGTCAGGTCGGCGCGGAAGAACCGGCCGTCGTCCAGCTCGACCAGGGCGGCAGCCGGGATGAGCAGCCACGCCAGCGCCGTTCCGGCCAGGGCGCCGACGAGGCTGGTCACCCCGGTCTCGGTGGCGGCGATGGCGGCGACCCGGCGGGGGGTGGCGCCGATGAGGCGTAGGGCGGCGAAACGTTCGGCACGGGTGGCCGCGCCGAGGCGGGTGACGATGCCGACCAGGATCAGGACGGGGAGTAGCGTCGCGATGGCGCCGATGATCGTGATGGTGCGGTAGTTGGTGCTTGGATAGGCGGTACCGCGGAACTCGGTAACCGACCAGACCCCTCCGTGGAGAATGCCCCCCGCCACACTGAACGTCGACGCATTGAGGCTCCCGGTCGTCACCCCGGTCACGACAACCAGTGAGTCCGGGCTCGCCAGGCCAGCGTCGTCGATGACGCCGGCCGGGGTGCCGTACCGGGAGCCGAGGATGTCGGTGGGGTTCGCCTCGATGAGGGCGATCAACGCGGGGGAGGCGTGATAGGTGCCGGCGGCCGGTGGCCGCCCGACGCCGGGCACCACCACGGTCGAGTCCGGCGTCGCGGCGATGTCGACCCTGGTGATCGTTTTGCCGTCGAAGTGGTCGAGGGTGGTCGCTGCCAGCACGGTCTCGTCGGTTGGCGCGGTGGCGGTGAGGTCGCGGACCTCGGTCGCCACTCCATCGCCCAGGGCCATCCAGGTGGCGCGTTCGGTGCGAGAGGTGACTCCACCGTAGGCACCAAGGAGCAACAGCAGCAGTGCGACGCCGACCGCGATGCCGCCGGCCATGCCGATCAGCCGCCCGGATGCCCCGCGGCCCTCTGCCGTGACGAGTCTCGTCAGGGTGAACAGCCTCATCCGTCCGCTCCCCCGACCGTGGTCTGTCCATCGCGGACGACGACTTCCCAGTCGGCGAAGGCGGCCGTACGTGGGTCGTGGGTGGTGAGTATGACGGCGGTGTTGGCATCTCTCGCCGCTTCGGTGAGGGCGAGCATGACGGTCTCGGCGGCGAGTGAGTCCAGCGATCCGGTCGGCTCGTCGGCGAAGAGCACGGTCGGCTGGGCGGCCAGGGCTCGGGCGACGGCGACCCGCTGCGCCTGCCCGCCGGAGAGCTGTGCCGGCAGCTTTCGGGAGCACTCAGCCAGGCCGAGCCGGTCGAGCCAGCTGTCCGACCGGCGTAGGGCTTCGCGACGCCGGACGCCGGCCAGCAGGAGGGGGATCGTCACGTTGTCTACCGCGGACAGGTCCGGCAGGAGTTGACCGTATTGGAAGACGAACCCGAACGTGCCCAGGCGTAGCCGAGACCGGCCCGCCTCGTCGAGTTCGCTGAGGCGAACAGTGTCGTAGTCGACGGTGCCCTCATCCGGGACCAGGACGCCGGCGAGTACGTGCAGGAGGGTGGACTTACCCGACCCGGAGGGGCCGGTCACCGCGATGATCTCTCCGGCGTGGCAGTCCAGGTCGATGCCACGCAGGGCTTCGGTCAGCCCGAACGCGAGCCGTAGCCCCCGCGCCCGCAGCAGGGGTGCTGACCCGTCTTCGGGGGCTCGCGCCGACGTACTGATGGTCTCGACCCCGTTCACTTCTTTACCTCGGCTCGTAGCTGGGACAGGCGGGCCACGGTCAGGTCGATCCAGCGCAGGTCCGCCTCGATGTGGAACAGGGCGTGGTCGCAGGCGAGGACGACGGCGAGGCCCGCTCCCCGCTTCTCGTTGGTCAGCTCCCGCATGCGTGCCATGTGCCGGGTGCGCTGTAGGTCCAGCAGCCGGCCCGCGTCGTCCCCGAGGAGCAGCGCGATGATCGTCTTGGCGAAGAGGTCGCTCTGCAGGGTTTCTGACGGCACCTCGGGGGTGAAGATCCATTCCAGGACCCGGGTGCGACCCGCGGGGGTGATCCCGTAGCGCTTGCGATCCGGGCCGGCACCGGCCTCCGCGCCGACCGCGACGATCCAACCGTTGCGCATCAGCCGGGTCAGGGTCGTGTACACCTGCCCGAACGCCAGCGGCTTCTTCAGCCCGAACCAGCGGTCATATCTGTTTTTCAGGTCGTAGCCGTAGCTCGCGCCGGTGCCGAGGAGGCCGAGCAGCGTCGTCGTGTTGTCCACGCCCCGGGACTCTATACACTCGGCATCTACACACACAATCTACTGTGGTTGGTGAGGTTGTCGAGAGTGGAGTTCGGCGGAGATGTCGCTCGAGCGTCAACTTCCGGTTGACGCAGGCCATGCGTCAACTTAAGGTTGACGCATGGCTGAACCATTGATGATGACCCACCCGGTACGCCTCGACGAGCTGATCGACCACATCAAGCAGGCGCACACCAATGCACTGGACCAACTCGCCGACGCGGTCCTTGCCGGGGACCACCTCGGCGAGGTGGCTGACCATCTGATCGGGCACTTCGTTGACCAGGCCCGACGCTCGGGCGCCTCGTGGACCGAGATCGGCCGCAGCATGGGCGTCAGTAAGCAGGCCGCCCAGAAGCGCTCGGCGGCGAAGGTGGCGAGCGCCGCGGCGCTGGAATCCGATGCCGGCTTCAGCCGGTTCACCACCCGGGCCCGCAACGTCGTCATCGCCTCCCAGGAGGAGGCGCGGGCCGCTGGAAACGTCGAGATCGGTCCGGTGCACCTGGCGTTGGGCCTGCTGGTCGACCCGGACGCGCTCGCCCCTCAACTGATCACGGCGCGAGGGGTGTCCCTGGACCGCCTGGCAGACGCGGTCGCGGCGACCCTACCGCCACGCGTCGAGCAGGTCCCGGACCTGATCCCGTACGATGCACGGGGCAAGAAGGTCCTGGAGCTCACCTTTCGGGAGGGGCTTCGACTCGGCCACAATTACATCGGGACCGAGCACATTCTGCTCGCCCTCCTCGAGGCCGAGGACGGCGACGGCGTGCTCACCGGCCTCGGCCTCGAGAAGGAAGGGGTGGAGGCCGCGCTCCAAGGTGCACTCGCCGCGCTCACCCGAAAGAAGAGCTGAGTAGCCGGAGAGCTGCATAGCCCGGACAGGGGTAGGCGTGGCAGTCGAGGGAGGCGGGATATGGAGCAGCGGCTGAGCATCGCGGTGGCACAGCCCCGGTGCGTCGCGTACGACGTGGCGGTCAACGCGGCAGCTCATGCGGTGGCTGTCCGGGCGGCGGACGCGCGGGTGGTGGTGTTCCCCGAGATGTCGCTGACCGGCTACGAACTGGACGCGCTGCCGGTCGCTCCCGACGATGAACGGCTGGCGCCCATTGTCGCGGCCTGCGCTGAGACCGGGGCGCTTGCGCTGGTCGGCGCCCCGGTGCCCGGACCGAGCATCGGTGTGCTGGCAGTGGACGGGGATGGTGCGTGGGTGGCCTACCGGAAGGTCCACCTGCACGGCGTGGAGATTGATCGTTTCGTCCCCGGCGAACCCACGGTGATCGACGTGGACGGGTGGCGGCTGGGCCTTGCCGTCTGCCGCGACACCGGCGTTCCCGAGCATGCCGCCAAGACGGTCGCGCTGGGGATTGACGGTTATGTGGCGGGCGTGGTCCACGCCGATGACGAGGTCGACGTTCACGGCGAGCGGGCCCGTCGGGTCGCCGCCGACCACGGTGTCTGGGTGGCCGTGGCAGCCTTCGCGGGGCCGACCGGTGGCGGCTTTGCCCGCACGTCCGGCCGTTCGGGCATCTGGTCCGCTGCCGGGGAACTGGTCGCCGAGGCAGGCGTCGCCCCCGACGAGGTCGCCCGTGCGACCCTCGCCCGGAGCGTGCGCTGACGCGGTCACCGCCGGGACGGTGACCAGGTGCGATGCACCGACGCGGCGGAGCGGCCAGCTGACGGCTGGCGAATCCCTGCTGGTGGGCGGTGGTGCGGTTGGCCGACCTGCTCAGACTCCGGTGTTGATGCAGAACGGGTGGCCGGCGGGGTCCAGCAGCACTCGCCATCGGTCCGGTTGCGGTTGGGCCGGGGGCTCGGTGGCGCCGAGGGCGAGTAGTCGGGCCTGGGTGGCGTCCAGGTCGTCGACACCCAATTCGATGTGGGCCCGCTTCTCCTGGGTCGGGTCCGGCCAGGTGGGACGTTGGTATTCGGCCAGCCGGCTGAAGCCCAGACCGGGTGCGCCGTTCCGGCCGAGCAGGACGAAGTCGTCGGTGGAATAGGCGACCGGCAGATCGAGGGCGGCCCCGTAGAAGCGTGCCAACTCGTATGGGTCCGGGCAGTCGAAGGTGACGGCCACGTAGCGGGTCGCGGGTGTTGGTGTGGCTTCGGTGCTCATGGCGGAGACGTTATGCCGCGACCAGGACGGCTTCGGTCCTGGTCGTGCGGGAAGCTTCAAGGCGTGATCAGCACTTCCGTCCGCCTCCTGCGTCTGGCCGCGCTGCTGTCCGCACGGCCGTCGTGGACCTGTGCCGAGTTGGCCGAGCGGATGGAGGTCACCGATCGCACGGTCCGTCGGGACATCGCCCGGCTGCGGGAACTCGGCTACGGTGTCGAGTCCGACCCCGGGCCGTGGGGTGGCTACCGCCTCAGCGTCGGCACCCGGGTTCCACCACTGGTCCTCGATGACGAGGAGTCGCTCGCCGTGGCTGTCGGGCTGCGCGAGGCCGCCCTCAGTGGCGTTCTCGGCAGTGATCAGGCCGCGCTGTCTGCGCTGCTGAAGTTGCGGCAGGTCCTACCGCCGCGAATCGCGGACCGGCTGGGTGAGATGGACGCCGCGTTCGTGCACACCCCCCGGTCCCAGGAGCGACAGATCGCGCCCGGCATGCTACTGGAACTGGCCACTGTGTGCCGACGCGGCGAACGTGTTCGCCTGTCGTACCGGGACCGACGGGACAGGGGCACGGTCCGGGATGTTGACCCGTACCGCCTCGTGCGGGCGGGGCGTCGCTGGTACCTCGTCGGCCAGGACGTGGCGCGGGGTGAGTGGCGTACGTTCCGGGCCGACCGGGTGGAGCAGGTCCGGTCGACCGGGCACGCGGCGAAACTCGTGGACCCGCCCGACCCGGTGCTGCTGGTCTCCCGTGGCATCGCGGGCGGCGCCTACCCGATCTATGCCACGGTTCGCCTTCCGTTGCCTCAGGATCAGGCGCTGCGGCTGGTTCCCGCGACGGTCGGTACCCATGCCCCGGACGGCCCCGATGCCACTGTTGTGGAGATCGGCGGACCCGACCCGGACCGGCTCGCCGCGTACCTGCTCAGCCTGGGCACTTCCCTGCAGGTGCTGACTCCGCGCGCGGTACGGGTGGCTCTCCTGCGCCGTATGCGGGAGTTGTTCGAGGTCAACGGGGGCGGCCAACTCCCGAGCTGATCGTGGTCAGCGGTGGTGTGCGAGGGGCCGGAGGAAAAGGTCGTGTGGCACTCGTATCGTGCACATTAACCATCGTGAAACAAATAGCAATTCAGTCTCTTGTGTACACAGTGTTTCCGGTTGGCTATCCGAGCCACGTGATTTTGCCCGTTTAGTCCAAGAGTCCTCCCGGTGGCATGGTGTTCAGGTGTGCTCCTCAGGAGGGGCCGAGGCGTGTGATCCGTGGACATTGTCGATTATGTTGCTGTCGCGCGTCCTTTTGGTTCGTTTCCGGCGCTACTACCCGGCTTGGCATGGTCGCTGCGACGGCGGCAGCGGCCCGCTCCGTCGATTCGGGCGTCGCACCAGATCCGGGTACGCAGAGACTGTCGGTCCTCCTCGCTCACGGAGGTGTCGCCGAAGTCGATGACGGTGACGGTGACGACGACGTGCGCGAGTGAGTCGCGGAGTGCCGTGCCAGGGTGATCGCCTCGTCCTGGTCGGTGAGTGTCGTCGGCACATGGAGGATCCAGCGCGGTGGGGCCATCGGCGCTACCTGTTGGTGTCCACGCCGGAGGCGCGGTGCGCGTTGTCGACGTCGACGACGTCGGGTGCGTTGGTGTGGTGGTAGCCGCAGTCGGTGTGCCGGGACTGCCCCTGGCGCAGGGCCTGACGGATGCGCTCTGCCTCGATGTTCGCGGTGGTCAGGTCGCGGTGCAGGCGGTCGATCTCGTCACCGACCCGGCTCAGATAGTCGTGCAGCTGTTTCGGGTCGAGGCCCCGTCGACAGGCGTCGAAAGTGGCGCTCCGGAGCTGGTACGCGTGCAGCCGGTCCTGCTCAGGTAGATCACCGGCAGGCCGCCGGTGGGTGTGTTGCCGAAATGGTGTCGATGGCGGTCATGGCGCTCCTTGTGGCTGATATCGGCGCCGGGGTGGGCGCCCGGATGAGGTGGGGGAGGTGTCTGGACCAACGGACCGGAGCCGATTTGTGGCCGGTCTCAGGCAAGGTTCATTGCAGCCCTGGATTGATGCAATGTCTCGCGGGAGGATGCGGACCAAGGGATGAGGTGCCTAACGCGACGACAGAAAAGGAGATGGCGTGGATGACTCGGGGAGCACCGTTCCGCGTAGGCAACTCGGTAGGTATCTGAGAGAGCTTCGAGAAAACGCCTATGTCACGGTGTCGGCCGCCGCGAAGGAACTGGAGTGGTCGGCACCCCGGATCTGGCGGTACGAGACCGGTCAAGTCCCCATGCACCCCAACGATGTGGAGGCGATGTGTCGGGTCTATGGCACGACCCAGGAGACGATCGAGACGATGCGGGCACTGGCCCGGGAGACCAAGGCGCACGGCTGGTGGCACAGCTACAGCTCGGCGATCAAGGACTGGTTCAAGCTCTACGTCGGCCTGGAGGCCGCCGCGACCCGGATCCGGAAGTACGAGGTAGACCTGGTTCCCGGCCTGTTGCAGACGGTGGAGTACATGACCGAGGTGATCGCCACCGACCATCCGCAGCTCAGTGAGGGCGAACGTCGGGCGAAGGTGGAGGTTCGCCTGCACCGGCAGCGGCTGTTGGTCCGGGCGATCCCCCGGGCGCCTCAGCTTGAGGTGGTCCTGAACGAGGCGGTGCTGCGGCGACCCCTGCGCGACCGGTCGGCGATGGTGCGTCAACTCGAGGCGCTGCACGTCGCCGGGCAACGGCACAACGTCGGTCTCCGGGTGCTGCCGCTGAGCGCCGGGGTGTTCCGCTGGGCGCAGGTGGGCACCTTCACCACGCTGGAGTTCCCGACCGACGTGCGGGAGCCGGAGCCGACCACCATCTATATGGATGGGCCGTGTGGGGCGGTCTACCTTGACAAGGCCCACGAGATCCAGACCTACGAGGACGCCTGGCGCTCACTCAGCGAGCGAGCGTTGGGCGTTGACGAGTCCCGTGAGTTGATCATGGCGATTGCGAGGGAGATGACCGATGAGGCGTGACGGGGTGTGGCGTAAGTCGTCCCGGTCCGGTGGCGAGGGTGACTGCGTCGAGGTAGCGGCGTTCGGCGCCGCCGTCGGCGCGCGGGACGGCGTTGTCGGCGTACGGGACAGCAAGGACCGGCCGGGGCCGGCGCTGAGCTTCGACCCGGCGGCCTGGACCCGGTTCGTCGCCGCTGTCCCGGCTGGGGAGCGCGACCACCAGCTCTGAGCTGCTGTTGGCCGGTGCCGGCGCGCGGCCGGCATCGGCCTGCGGCGTGTCGGCTGAGGCTCCCGGCGGGCGCCGAATCGGCTGGGGAACAATAGCGGGGTGACTTCTCCCCGTGATGTCGTCCTGCTCGGCTCCACCGGCTCGATCGGCACCCAGGCCATCGACATCGTGCGCCGTAACCCGGACCGGTTCCGGGTGGTGGCGCTCGGTGCTGGCGGCGGCAACGTCGGGTTGCTCGCCGCGCAGGCCCTGGAGCTCGGCGTGGAGGCGGTCGGTGTGGCGCGGGCCTCCGCCGCGCAGGATCTCCAGCTCGCCTTCTACGCGGAGGCGAGCCGTCGTGGCTGGGCCCGGGGCGAGGTCCGGCTGCCGAAGATTTTCGCCGGGCCGGACGCGATGACCGAGCTGGCCCGGTGGCGCAGCGACGTGGTCCTCAACGGGGTGGTCGGCTCGCTCGGGCTCGCGCCGACCCTGGCCGCGCTGCGCGCCGGGCGTACCCTCGCCCTGGCCAACAAGGAGTCGCTGGTCGCCGGTGGCCCCCTGGTGCGGGCCGCGGTGACCCGGCCCGGGCAGATCGTCCCGGTCGACTCCGAGCACACCGCGCTCGCCCAGTGCCTGCGCTCCGGGTCCCGCGCCGAGGTGCGCCGGCTGCTCGTCACCGCCAGCGGCGGCCCGTTCCGGGGGCGGCGACGCGGCGAGTTGACCCAGGTCACACCGGAGCAGGCGCTTGCCCACCCGACCTGGAACATGGGGCCGGTCGTCACGATCAACTGCGCCACGATGGTCAACAAGGCGCTGGAGGTGATCGAGGCGCACGAGCTGTTTGACGTGCCGTACGCGGACATCACCGTGCTGGTCCACCCGACCTCGGTGATCCACTCGATGGTCGAGTTCGTCGACGGTTCCACCATCGCCCAGGCCAGTCCGCCGGACATGCGGCTGCCGATCGCGCTCGGCCTCGGCTGGCCGGACCGGGTCGCCGACGCCGCCCCCGCCGTCGACTGGACGACCAGCCATGCCTGGGAGTTCGCGCCGCTGGATGACGCGGCGTTCCCGGCGGTCGCCCTCGCCAAGGCGGCCGGCGAGGCCGGGTGCTGCCGGCCGGCGATCTACAACGCGGCCAACGAGGAGTGCGTCGCGGCGTTCGTCGCCGGGCGGCTGCCGTTCCTCGGCATCGTCGACACCGTGGAGCAAGTGCTGGCCGAGGCTCCTGATTTCGGCGAACCAGGTACCGTCGAGGACGTGCTCGCGGCCGAGTCGTGGGCGCGCGGGCACGCGCAGACAATCATCGAGAAGTCAGTGGAAGGAGCTTGATGGCCTACCTGCTCGGGGTGACGCTCTTCGCCCTCGCCATCCTGATCTCGGTGAGTCTGCACGAAGCGGGGCACCTGCTGACGGCGAAGGCCTTCGGCATGAAGGTGACCCGCTACTTCGTCGGTTTCGGCCCGACCCTCTGGTCGTTCAGGCGGGGCGAGACGGAGTACGGCCTCAAGGGCATCCCGCTCGGCGGCTTCTGCAAGATCGTCGGGATGACCCCGCAGGACGACGATGTCGACCCGGCCGACCAGCCGCGGGCGATGTGGCGGTTCCCGGTCTGGAAGCGGACGATCGTGATGTCCGCCGGCTCAATCGCGCACTTCGCGCTGGCCCTGATCGCGCTCTGGATCATCGCGATCTCCGCCGGTCTGCCCAACCCGAACTTCCCGAGCACCCTGGCGCAGGTCCGGGAGGAACCGGCGGTCATCCAGCTCGCCAGCTGCGTGGTCCCGGAGAACGAGGCCCGCGCCTGCACCGACGCCGACCCGGCCAGCCCGGCCGCGCAGGGCGAGTTGCGCGACGGCGACCAGATCACCGCGGTCAACGGCACCTCCGTCGCCAGCTACGGCGACCTGCTCGTCGCCCTGCGCGCCCAGCAGCCGGGGCAGCCGGCGCAGGTCGAGTACCTGCGGGACGACCAGCCGGGCAGCACGACCGTGACGCTCGGGCAGACCCAGCGCCCGCCGCTGGACGACCCGGAGGGCACCGTCGGGCCGGTCGCCGCGCTCGGCGTCGGGCTCATCCCCAGCACCCCCGCCCGGATCGAGTACGGTCCGATCGGCGCCATCGGCGGCACCGCCGAGTTCACCGGCACCATGGCGGTGAACACGTACGAGGCGATGAAGCGGATCCCGCAGAAGGTCCCCGCGCTCTGGACGGCGATCACCGGTGGCGAGCGGGACGTGGACACCCCGATCAGCGTGGTCGGCGCGAGCCGGATCGGTGGCGAGGCGGTGGAGAACGACGCCTGGCTGCTCTTCTTCATGCTCTTCGTCTCGCTGAACTTCTTCATCGGCGTGTTCAACCTGCTGCCGCTGCTGCCGCTGGACGGCGGCCACATCGCCATCGCCTGGTTCGAACGGGCCCGCTCCTGGGTCTACACCCGGCTGCGCCGCCCCGACCCCGGCCGGGTCGACTATCTCAAGCTGATGCCCGTCACGTACGCGGTGATCCTGATCGGCGGCGCGTTCACGCTGCTGACCATCACCGCGGACGTCGTCAACCCGATCACGCTCTTCACAAGGTGAGTGCCTGAAGTGACCGCTGTCAGTCTCGGTATCCCCGCCGTACCGCCGCCGCCGCTCGCGCCCCGTCGCGCGAGCCGTCAGATCATGGTCGGTTCGGTGCCGGTCGGTGGGGGCGCGCCGGTGTCGGTGCAGTCGATGACCACCACGCTCACCGCCGACGTGAACGCCACGCTCCAGCAGATCGCCGAGCTGACCGCCGCCGGCTGCCAGATCGTTCGGGTCGCCGTACCGAGCCAGGACGATGTCGCGGCGTTGCCGGCGATCGCCCGCAAGTCGCAGCTCCCGGTGATCGCCGACATCCACTTCCAGCCCCGGTACGTCTTCGCCGCGATCGAGGCCGGCTGCGCGGCGGTACGGGTGAACCCGGGCAACATCCGGCAGTTCGACGACAAGGTCAAGGAGATCGCGAAGGCAGCCGGTGACGCGGGCGTACCGATCCGGATCGGCGTGAACGCGGGCTCGCTGGACAAGCGACTGCTGGCCAAGCACGGCAAGGCGACCGCGGAGGCGCTGGTCGAGTCGGCGCTGTGGGAGTGCTCGCTCTTCGAGGAGCACGGCTTCCGGGACATCAAGATCTCGGTGAAGCACAACGACCCGGTGGTGATGGTCCGGGCCTACCGGCAGCTCGCCGAGGCGTGCGACTACCCGCTGCACCTCGGGGTCACCGAGGCCGGGCCGGCGTTCCAGGGCACCATCAAGTCGTCGGTGGCCTTCGGCGCGCTGCTCGCCGAGGGGATCGGGGACACCATCCGGGTGTCGCTCTCCGCTCCGCCGGTAGAAGAGATCAAGGTCGGCGCCGCGATCCTGGAGTCGCTCGGCCTGCGCGAGCGCGGTCTGGAGATCGTCTCCTGCCCGTCCTGCGGCCGGGCCCAGGTCGACGTGTACAAGCTCGCCGAGGAGGTCACCGCCGGCCTGGAGGGGCTACCGGTGCCGCTGCGGGTCGCCGTGATGGGCTGCGTCGTCAACGGCCCCGGTGAGGCGCGGGAGGCCGACCTGGGGGTGGCCTCCGGCAACGGCAAGGGCCAGATCTTCGTCAAGGGCCAGGTCATCAAGACCGTCCCGGAGGGTCAGATCGTGGAGACCCTCATCGAGGAGGCGCTCCGCCTCGCCGAGGAGATGGGTGCCGAGCTCCCCGAGGAGCTGCGGAGCCTGGCCGGCGGCGCCACCGTGACCGTGCACTGACCGCCCCCGTTCCCCGACGGGGTCGCCGAGTAGGCCGGTCGGCCAACGCTAGCTCCGCTGATCTGGCAGGCTGAAAACCGTGCTGACGACGCCGGTACGGCAACTCGGGGAATCGGAGCGTCGCGCAGTCGAGCAGCTGCTCGACCTCGACCCGTACGCGGGCGCCCAGGTCGCCGAGCGGGTCGCCGCGCGCGGGCTCGGCTGGTGGCGGTCCGAGGGACGGGTCCTCGGCTACGGCTCCCGTCGAAACCTGGAATCCGTCTGCTGGTTGGGCGGTAACCTCACCCCGGTGCTCGCGACCGAGCCCGCCATCGCCGCCTACGCCGACCTACTCGCCGGGCAGGAGCGACTCTGCTCGTCGATTGTCGGTCGGGCCGACGCGGTGCTCGGCCTCTGGGAGCGGCTCGCCTCCACCTGGGGCCCGGCCCGGGACGTCCGCCCCAACCAGCCGCTGCTCGCCACCGACACCGTGCCCGCCGTGGCCCCGGACCCGCAGGTGCGCCACGTGCGCCGCGGCGAGGTGGATCGGCTCTTCCCAGCCGCCGTGGCCATGTACACCGAGGAGGTCGGTGTCTCGCCGCTGGCAGAGGACGACGGGCGCGGCTACTACCGTCGGGTCCAGGACCTGGTTCGGGCCGGTCGGGCATACGTCCGCTTCGTTGACGGCGAGGTCGTCTTCAAGGCCGAGCTGGCGGTGGTGACCCGGCGTACCGCCCAGGTGCAGGGGGTCTGGGTGGCCCCCGAGTGGCGGGGCCGGGGGATCGCCGCGGCGGCGATGGCCGCCGTCGTCCGGGACGCGCTACACCGCTTCGCGCCCACGGTCAGCCTCTACGTCAACGACTTCAACCGGGCCGCCCGGCGGGTCTACGAGCGCTGCGGCTTCCGCCCGATGGGCACTCTGGCCACCGTCCTGTTCTGAGCGAGTAACACGCAGCCGGTCGCTGGATCGGCCCTTGCCGACAGCTCCGGCTGCCTCCGGCCCACATTGTCGAATGACCGCACGCCGACCACTGTCCTGCTCACGTCCGTCGTACCTCCGTCGGACGCCATTCGCCTGTTCTTCCGACCGCGTGAGGCGAATGTCGGCCCGGCCCCGAGCCGGGACGCGTCAGCGAGGAGGCAGGGCGGATGCGCGCAGTGCCGCGGCTAGCCACTCCCACGGGAACTGCTCCTGCGGCGCGTTGTTCACGGTCGTGACCAGCGCCATGTATCGGTCGAACGGTCCCTCCGGCAGCGGTGGCGTGCGGTCCCACTCCGCGCCCGCCAGCATGTGGTCGGCCGTCTGGATCCGGAACTCAGGAGTGTCCGGCGTCCCGGGGGCGTCCGGCGTCGCGAAGATGCCGGTCAGCCACCCGATCCACTGGTCGGCGACCGCCCGCCCCCGTGGCGAGTCCGGTGGCACCTGCTCCCGCGCCGCGTCCATCGCGGCCTGGCCGATCGGCGTGGCCGCCTCCAGGCTGTCCAGCATCGGCGACGAGGTCATCAGCGGCCCGGCCCCGGTGGTGCACACCTCGTACAGCTCACGGCGTACGGCCTGTCGAGCCTCGGTGTCCCGGACCAGCTCGGCCAGCTCGATCCACGCCTCCAACTGCGCCGCGGTGGGATAGTCGGGCAGTTCCGGCCGCGCCGCCCGCCACCACTCAGTCATCCGTTCCGGCGGCTCCCAACCGGTGCAGACCTCGGTCCAGAACTCGTCGACCAACTGGTCGCGCTCCTCGTCCGACATTCCGGCCAGCTTGTGCATCAGCAATACCTGCTCGGCCGTGGAGTCCTGCCTGACGATCGTCGACAGCACCGCGCGACGCCTGCGCAGCCGCGCCTCCTGCCGTTCCAACAGGGCCAGGTGGGTGGCGGCCAACTCGCGCAACGTCGCCTCACCAGCCAGCACCCGCCGGATCTCGCCCAGGCCGGCACCGAGTTCCCGTAGCGTCCGGACCAGTTCCAGTCGAGCGATGGCCGACACGTCGTACAGGCGGTGACCGGCCGGGGTACTGGCGGAGGGTGTGACGACACCGGCGTCCGCGTAGTACCGGACGGTGCTGATGTTCAGGCCGGTCCGTCGGGCGACAACCCCGATGGGGTACAGCTGGTTCATCTCCACGAGGCTCACTATGCAATCTCCAGCGGCTTGAGATGCACGTTCTGCTCCAGCCGTCCTCCAGCCGGGTTCGAGCCACGTTCCCCGATGTCCAAGGCGTTCAGGAAGTGGAGACGACAGTGCGGTGCCGCTGGCGAGTGCACATGTCGTGCAGCTCTGACACCACGCCGGCCACCCCCGCAGCCGGGGGCGGCCGGAGCTTGAACATCAGCTTCGCCGACCGTCAGAACCGCCAGCCCAGCCCGTAGTGTCGGTCCCTGCTGCTTGGGTGGCGACATGAATAGCCGGCATGCCGCGGTGTGGACTGTCGTTCACCACGAGCGCGCGGCTCTCGTGCGCAGCCTCGAGACCCTGGCGCCCGAGCAGTGGAACGCTCCGACCGCCTGCCCCGGATGGGACGTCCACGACGTGGTCGCCCACCTCGTCGACACCGCGAAGACGACACGGCTCCGCTTCGTCCGAGACATGGTCACCGCCCACTTCGACTTCGACCGCCAGAACGCGCTCGGTATCGCACGTGAACGCTGCGAGGACCCGACGGACACCCTCGCCGCGTTCCGAGCGGTCGTGACCCGCACCAGCACCCCACCGGCCGCGCTCGTCACCCGCCTCATCGAGGCGTTCGTCCACGGCGAGGACATCCGACGGGCAGTGGGGCTCAGCGGCAACTACCCAGTGGAGCACGTGGCGGCAGCACTGAAATTCCAACTCCGGACGACGGTGAAGCTGGGCGGCGGCAGGGAGCGTGCGAGCGGGCTGCGACTGGTCACCTCCGACGCCTCCGTCGACAGTGGAGCTGGTGCCGAGGTGTGTGGAACGGCCCTCGCTCTCCTGCTCGCGGTCTCCGGTCGGCCGGTCGCACCCGACGAGCTCACCGGACCCGGGGCCGGGACCCTCGTCGAGCGCGTCGCCTCCTGACCTTGACGCAGGTGCGCACGGATCAGGCCGAGCCGAGGGCGGGCGCCGGGCGTACCGCGTTGCACAGTGGGTGATGCAGGGCGGCAGCGGTCCTCGCCCGTTCCGCCCCAACGGTGTGCACAGCGAGGAGTTCACCTTTCCGATGCCGGCAAACTCCGATGTTGAGATCGCCTTCAGGGAATGGGGACGACAGTGCGATGCCGCCAACGAGTTCGTCGCGCGAACGGAGCTGGATGCCCGAGGCGACGACGATGTGGAGCTACGAAAAGTCCTGGTCCACATGATGAGGAGTACGCACGCCACCTGGGCCACGCTGACCTTCTTCGGGAATGCATCGATGGGCGCAGAGGACAGTAGTCGGGCCAAAATGCGTTGAGCGACGGGTGCCCGCTGGGCGAGGCTGGGCGCTCCCGCACCGCTCGTCGTTAGGGTCTTCCGTGCGCCTGCTCCGTGACCTGTGGGCCACCGCGCCCCGCCGCATGACGGCCGTAGCCATCCTGGTCCTGCTCGGCGCCGGCGGCCAGGCCGCTGCCGCCGCGTTGGCCGGGCCGGTCCTGGTGCACCGCTCCGTCGGTGCCTTCGTTCTGCTCGCGGCGGCGCTGGTCGCCGCCGTGGTCAGCGGTCTCGTGGTCAATCTGGTGCTGGCGGGGGTGACCGCCGACTGGTCCGCCGCCGTCCGGCGCCGGCTCTGCCGGGTCGCCTTCGGGCAGGACCTGCCCACCTTGGAGGCGACGCCGGTCGGCGAACTACTCGACCGGATCGACGGCGATGTCTATCAGGTTGCCGCCGGGCTCCGGTCGCAAGGTATCCGGATCGTCCAGATGCTGACCGCGGGCCTGCTCTCCGCGGTCGTCGCGCTGGGTGTCTGGTGGCCCGGCGGGCTGACCATGCTGCTGCTCGCCGGTGCCCTCGTCGTCGTCCTGCGCGGGCCCACCGCGCGCATTGTTCCGGCCCGGATGGCCGAGGAAGCGGCCTGGTCCGATCTGGCCGCGGTGATGGAGGAGGCCGTCCACGGCCAGGATGACGTGCGGACCAGCCTCGCCCAGCCGTACGTGCTGCGGCTCTGGGCTACCCGGGCGGCGGCCGTGCTCTCCCGGGCGAGGCCGGTATGGCGGATGTCCGCCCGCGTCACCACCACGGCGGTCGGCGTCACCAGCGTCGGGATCGCCGCAGTGGTGCTCGTCGGAGCGTGGGCGCTGGCCAGCGGGCGGGTGGACGGCGCCCGACTGACCGCCGTGTGGCTGCTCGCCATCGCTTTCGGCGTGACCATCGAGCACGTCAGCCAGCTGGTGCCGGAGATCCAGTTCGCCCTCGGTGCCTGGGGTCGCGTGCGGCTGCTGGCGGACTGCCCGCAGGAGAGGGTGGGCGGGCTGGCCCCGGTTGACGGCGATCTGACGGTGCGGGGTCTGACCTTCCAATACCCGGTTGCCGACGGCGCCCGTGGGCCGGCCCTGCGCGACATCCACCTGACCTTCATCCGGGGCCGTTCGTACGCCGTGGTCGGCCGGACCGGTTCGGGTAAGTCCACGCTGGCGAAGGTGCTCACCCGCGCGGTCGAGGTACCGGCCGGAACGGTGCTGCTCGGCGGCCGCGACCTGCGCGACATCGATGTCGAGAAGCTGCGCCGTTGGGTGGCGGTGGTGCCGCAGCGTACCGAGATCCTGGCCGGCACCCTCGCCGAGAACATCGCCCTCTTCGACCCGGACCTCCTGGACGCCGCCGCCGATGCCCTGCGCGAACTCGGCCTCGACAGCTGGGTCACCGAACTCCCCGACGGTCTGCGGACCCGGCTCGGGGAGGGTGGGCACGTCCTCTCGGCCGGCCAGGAGCAGCTGGTCGCGTTCGCCCGGATTCTGGTACGCGACCCGCACGTGGTGATCCTGGACGAGGCGACCGCCCGGCTCGATCCGGTCACCGAGGCGCGGGTTCAGGCGGCCACCGAACGGCTGCTGCGCGACCGGATCGGCCTCGTCATCGCGCACCGGCTCTCCTCGGTGCGGCACTGCGACGAGGTGGTGGTGCTGGCCGACGGCGCGGTGCTCGAGGCCGGGCCGCTGCGGGAGTCGGGGCGTTTCGCCGAGCTGCTCGCCACCAGTCACGCCGCTACCAGCGACGCCGTCACCCCCGTCAGCACCAGCGCCCCCACGCCCGCCCAGGTCGGCGTTGGCGGCGGTGGCCCCGGTCGTGCCAGCGGTAGCGGTGTCGGCGGCGGGGTCGGGCTG